>CAZGGE010000177.1:0-5597 GCA_964524285.1 uncultured Pirellulales bacterium | reverse complement strand
CAGCATGATTGAGGAGGATATTCGTGAAGGTGACTATGTAATTTGCCGAAGAGCCGAGCGGGCCGACAACGGACAATTGGTTGTGGCCGAAGTAGGTGACGGCGAGGCGACGCTGAAAAAGTTCTATAAGGAAAAGGACCGTGTTCGGCTTCAGCCTGCCAATAGTGCTTTCGAGCCGGTGTATTCGAGGGGCTGCCGGGTCGTTGCGGTGGTGGTTGGGCTGTTGAGAAGGTTTTAATCGGGGCCGGTTTCTGAATTCTGTCTGCATGTGAGTCTTAGCTGTTTTTGAGTTTTTCATTCGCGGCGATTTTGCGCAGATTTGCGAGGTCGAGTTTGCCGGAAGCCAATCGTGGAATTGAATCGACGGGGATAAAATTTTCCGGTCGGGGCTTCCATGAATTGGGCAGGTTACTTTTGCTCGTGATGTCGTGGAGCGATTGTGCGTTGGCAGCCTGCCGGATGTATAGCACCACCAGTTCTTCACCCTTTTTTTCGTGAGGGATTCCGGTGACGGCTATGATTTGTTCGTCGGCGTTGAGGGCCGAATGCAGGGTGTCTTCGATGTGTATGTGTGGGACCATTTCGCCTGCGATTTTGCTGAATCTTGCCAGGCGGTCGGTGATAGTAAGGAAGCCGTCCTGGTCGAGGAAGCCTATGTCCCCGGTGTTGTACCATCCGTCTTTTATGACTTCGGCGGTCTGTTGTGGCATTTGGAGGTAGCCGATCATGACGGTGGGGCCTTTGATGTGAATAAGGCCGGGTTGGCCCGCTTCGAGAGTATTGCCGGTTTCGGGACAAACGATTCGCACATGAACGCCGGGTATTGGTCTGCCGACGGTATTTTCCCTGAAGCTGTGCGACTGTCCGGTTTTGTGGAGATGCTGGGGCAGGTTTAGAGATACGACGGGTGAAAGCTCGGTGGCGCCGTAACCTTCGACAGGTCTGAAGCCGAAGGAGTGGAAGAACGGCAGGACGCCGCACAGGCAGTCGGTTTGTTTGAGGTCGAAAACGTTCAGGAGGGAGTCGATGTTGGCGAGGATATTTTTGTGGCTGAGCATGATTCCTTTTACGGTGCCGCAGGAGCCGGACGAAAAGATGATTGTTGCAAGCTCGTCGGGTGATTTTTTGTGAGCTTTTTTTATGAGCTTGCCGGGCGCAAAGCGGCTGAGAATATACGCCTTCAACTTATCGCGGATTGTAAAAGATTTTATGATGTCTTCGATGAAGAGCAATTGTTCGCATGCGGGGGAGGGGGGGATTTTTTCAAGCAGCTTTCGCGAGGTAATGACCGAGCGTATGTGGCAGTGGTTGATTGCGGATTCGAGGTGTTGTTTTGCGGTGAGGTAGTTGATGTTGACGGGTACTTTGCGTGCGAGGACGGCGGCGAAATTGGCAAGGGCGGCGGCTACTGATGGGGGCAGCATGATGCCGAGCTTGTCTTCGTTTTTGTTTAGTTTTTCGATTTTGGCGGCCAGTGCCGCGGCGGCGGTGAGGGTTTGGCCGTAGGTTAATGAGCGTCCGGTGGAGTCGCAGATGCATTTTTTATGGCGGTTATGGCGGGCGGTTTCGATTAGGCGAAGGCCGAGAGATTGGCTTTGTTTTGGGGAATTGGGGGAAAATCGGGGTTTTGAATTGGGTTTGGCTGGGTTTGAATCGGGTTTGATTGGGTTTGCTTTTTTGTGCACGTGGATGGTTTGGTTATCATAAGCCTCTGCATTAACAGGACTTTTGTCAGGCCGAGTGTTTTGAAATTGGGTTTGTTTTGCATAATCAGCCATTATTTTACCTATCCTGCCTTTGTGTGGTGTTTGCAGTGTATTGCCGATAGTGTTTTTTTATTGTGAGACAATTTTAATCCCCCTTCGAGAAATGCCAAACCCCAAATTCTAAACGAGTTATGATTATTCAAATGTTCAATGAGCTTCTATTGTCGGTTAATATTATACCAGAATTTAGGTTGGTTGTAAAGAAAAATATTTGTTAACAAGAGACCGACGGACGGCAAAGAATTAAGCAGAATGTACTTGAACAGCGTAGTTAGAGAGCATATCATAAAAATGCGGGTAGATCATTAGTGGCGTTCTGTGCAATGCTCGCTATTAGTATTTCGGAAATATTTTAGTTCATGGACGGTTAGTATAAAGTGGTAGTGAAAGATAATACAAAGTTTCGCACGTCAAAACCGCCGCCTATTACAACTCTCGAAGGAAAAAAATTGATTCCATTCGGGTGGTACGGAGGCAAATTTTCCCATCTTTCCTGGTTAATGCCCCTTTTACCCCGCTGTCATCACTATTGTGAGCCTTTTAGTGGTTCAGCGGCAATATTGTTGAATCGTCCGCCATCTCCCGTCGAGACGTACAATGATATTGATGGCGAGGTCGTGAATTTTTTTAGGGTGTTGAGAAAACGACCAAATGCTCTTATCAGGGCGATAACATTAACGCCTTTTTCAAGAGAAGAATTTGCTCTGGCTTGCGAGTTAGACCCTAAACAATCAGATCTTGAACGAGCAAGGCGTTTCTATGTGAGGGCAAGGCAGGTAAGGACCGGATTGGCTCAAACTGCGACCATAGGCCGATGGGCGAACTGTAAAAATACCAGCAGGGCAGGAATGAGCGGCGTAATAAGCCGATGGATAGGTGGCGTGAACCAACTTCCGTCGATAGCGGAGCGTCTTTTACAGGTACAAATCGAGAATAGGCCAGCGATAGACGTTATCAGGTTATATGATTCACCAAGAACACTTTTTTACTGTGATCCCCCATACGTACATAATACACGAGGTGACGCAAAAGCTTATGGATATGAAATGACCAACGAGCAACATATAGAACTTGCTAATGTACTTAACTCTGTAAAAGGGCTGGTAGCTCTGTCGAATTACCAATGCGAGCTGATGGACAAATTATATCCATCGACAAGCTGGAAGAAGAACGTTAGTAAAGCGAAGACCAACCACTCAACGAAGGGCAAGCGAGTTGAAATTTTGTGGACGAATTACGATCCGCAAGAAATAGGGGAGAAGAATAGAATTGACAGGCAATTGTTTTTATATACTTGAAAATTCATTGGGACGGGCGAATTCGCATTTAGAAACGGCATTTGTTTCTGATAAGCATCTAAGCGAATCAATTTCGTATATATGTTACTGTGCAAGTAACCGAGCGGGCGCAAGGTTTCTGCTTGCATCGACTTTAGCAAAACTGGACAATCCAGGAGTTGATATTAGAAAGCCTTTCAAAGAAGCTTATTCGAGAAATGAAAGGGATGATTCTTTTTCAGGTCGTCATTATGATGAAAAGTATATTTTTGATTTCGTAGTCAGCAACAAATTACCGTGTTCTTACACAACTGCTTTCTTAACACCTGGCTTCCGAACCAAGAACATCATATTGACTCTGGAGCAAGAATTACGAGGGCGACCTTCAAAACTCTATAGATACATTCTTGAAATCTTAGATGCCATTCAAAGAGATAGAGTGAGCGCACGGGATGTCTTAGATGAAACAGTGCGTTTGTTATTGATAAAGAGAGACAAAAGAGAAGAACGACTTAGGCAGCTCCTTGAGAGTTTGCGTAAAAGCGCCGACAGTTTACCACTTTCCTGTGAAGATACCGTCAAGCTAATCGAGCAACACTTAGGATGTAAGCATTCAGCCAGATTGCCTGTTTTAGTTGTGGCTGCGGCATATAAAGCGGCATCTGAGAAGTTGGGAGAAAAGATTCTCAGGTTGAATCCTCACAATGCAGCAGACAAGCAAACGGGTTCGCTCGGAGACGTGGAGATTACGCTTTTGGGAAGTGACCAGGTTATTACGACTTATGAAATGAAAGACAAAGGAGTAACAAGGGGAGATATAGAGATTGCCATACGGAAAATTGCAGAAGGGGAGCACATACAAAATTATATTTTTGTTACCACCGAGCGAATTGACCCGGATGTAAGGGATTACGCGGCTGGACTGTACACAGAATTAGGTGGGCGAGAAATCGCGATCTTAGATTGCATAGGATTTCTAAGGCATTTCCTCCATCTTTTTCATAAACTTCGAACAGCATTTCTTGACGATTATCAGGAGCTTGTACTCAATGAGCCTGAAAGTGGTGTAAATCAAGCTCTCAAAGAGGCGTTACTTGTTTTAAGAAAAGCAGCAGAAACAACGGACTAATGTTAGACAAGACTGAATGTTCCGTATATGAAGTTCGATGGTTTGATACATTGTCCCGCTTGTCGTTGCGGGTTGGATGGTCAATTTTACGATGCATAATTTATGCACTTCTGTTTTGCCTTAATTATTAGCCAGTATTACGTGACAGGTGGCGAATTTAAGGCCATTATTACGATATCTCAATCATCGGGGAAGACTTTGGTGATGTTTGCTTTTACGGATTCGATAATGAAACCGGCGGTGTCGGTATTTGCGGCGGTGGAGCGGAAGCGAAGGAAGGAAACTCCGCGGTTGGGTTCGTTGAGCATTTCGAGAGAGGCAGCGGGTTTTTCGTCTATGGAGACGTCGCATTTTTTGTCAGGGAGGTTCCATGCAAGCTCGAGGTCGTACCATTTGCCGGTATTGAGTTGCTTTTCAGGGCACAATTTGCGGTTCGGGGGGATGTCGAGGTTGAAGATTGCCTGTTTAATGCCGTGGTCGTCGGTGGGGTTGAAGAATCGGTCTGCGAGAGCGATGCTTGCTCCGGCGAAGCCATTTTTGATGAGGAGGCGTATTTTGACGGCGCCTTTTACGCCTACGGGGAAATTCCAGACGGCACCGTCGCCTGGTGTGATGTCGGGTCTGCGGAGGAGTAGGACTTTTTTGTCGGGTTTATCGGGATGTTCGACGAGTTTGGCGCCCGGGCATCGGTCTCTCCAGTGTCCTCCGTAAGCGGGGCCGTAGGCTTTGAAGGCGCACCAGTTTTCGAGGCCATTGGAGAAGTCGTCTTCGCGGTGAGTTTCGTAAAGCCATTGTGGGTCGACAATAATCCATTTTCTTCTGCCTTCACCCTGGCCGGTTAAAAGCAGCAGCCTTTTATCCTCTGAGAGATACGGGAACGGATATGCGGTACCCCTGTCGCCGTGATGAGGGGGCGGCTGGTTTCGCATGGGGTCGAGGTATACTTCCCTGTAGCCTCGCCAGGTTTTTCCTTCGTCTTCGGAGACGGCTGCGTGTAGGGCGTCTCGGCCTACGTAGACGGATTCGCCGTTGACTTTGGGCGGGCTTTGCACGTTGTTCCAGAACAGTATTATTCTACCGTCGGGCAGTCGCTGCAATGCGGCTGGTGAGCTGGAGCTTAAAAATCGGGAAGTCTTTGCTTCGGTCCAGTGAATTCCATCGGTGGAGAATGATTCGTAGAGGTATCCGGTCTGTGTTCTCATAAGCATCCAGATTCGGCCGTCCTTTAGTAGTACGACGACGGGTTCACAGGCGCCGTAGTTGGCTCCGGCGAAGTCGGCATAGCAGGGAGCGGTGAGTCTTGCGGGTGAGAGTTTCCAGGTATCGCCGTGGTCGTCGGAGTATGTGGATGTAACGACGTGGCAGCCTGTCGGCGGGGCGCATTCGCGGCCGGGGACGTAGTATTGATGGGGCAAGACGAGGCGG
>CAZGGE010000176.1:580-5610 GCA_964524285.1 uncultured Pirellulales bacterium | reverse complement strand
CATAGGTGGACGAAGTTTTCACTTTGTCGCCGCCGTTTTGCCTTGCTCACCCGGGCTGGTGCCCGTTGACGGAACCAACTGATGGAGGGGGACGTAGAGCATCGGCTAAGCGGTAAGCAAGGCCGGCGGGTCGTGAGAGTATTTGTCATAAAAAGGGTAACCACGAAGGGTACGAAGTTCGCGAAGAAGAAAGTAATATATATATATATATACTATGAATAACGGGAATTGGAAAAGACTTTGGGGACAAGGCAAGGGGAAATGAGACAGAGATCAGAAATCAGATGTCAGAGGTCAGAAATCAGAGGTCAGAGTTAAGACGTAAGAAGTTAGAAGACAGAGTTCAGGGGCCAGCTTCGGCTGAGGAAAACTACGAATAACGCGAATGGGTTTTTTACCCACACCGCAGGAATATAGTAGGGGGAAATGGTTTAGGGGGCAAAACTTGATTTAATAAAATCCGGATCAGTGAAAAAACATTTGCAAAAGAGAGAATGTAAGGTATAACGGAGTGTAAATAGAAGATGAATATTTTAAAAATACAATTAGAAATTGACATTATGGAAACGGTTATTTTAGATAGCTTTGAATATAGATAATGTAATGCATGGAAAGAGCAGGTGTTATTATGAACAAAATAACCTTAAAAAAAGAAGAAGCGGCATTTTATTTTAATCTGGCGTTGTTGAATCTACAAAGCTTTCATAAAAATATTTTAGATAACGAGCAGAGAAATGAGTTGTTGAACAACAGTGAGGTTTTGAAAAAAGTAGAAAACTATATTTTTAACTTCAAAGATACAGCAAAAAATATCAAAGGCGAAATAGATGTTCTGATTCTAAAGTTACAGCGTTTACGTAATTATTATTCACATTATGTTCACAAGGACGACGTTAAAATTCTAAGAGATAACGAGAAAACCATAATAGGTCAATATTATGAAATAGCAAAAGAGAAAACTTCAAGTGAGGCAAGTAGCCTTGAAATATTCGAAGGTAACAGACTAAAAGAAGCGGGCGTGTTATTCTTTCTGTGTATGTTTTTGAAAAAGTCGCAGGCAAACAACCTAATTGGTTCCATAAGCGGTTTAAAGAGAACTGATACATTCGGACGGCCTAGAAGAAAACTATTTACATACTACAGTATCAGAGAAGGGTATAAGATTGTGCCGGACATGAAAAAACATTTTCTCATGTTTTCTATTGTCAATTACCTGATTAATCAAGATGAGAACTTAGAATTGGATAATGAATATGAACCTTCGGAAAAGTCTTCTATTTTTCAGAGAACAGCTGCAACTTTTTTAAACATCAGTGAAATATTAAAAGATATGAAATTTTATACATATAAAACTGAGAGATTAAAGGAGAAGCAAGGGAAAATAAAACAGGATGAAGGAAGGTTTACATGGACAGAGCCTTTTGACGGGAATAATTATTTTCAAATAAACGACCTTAAAGGAGTAATGAATGAGAAGCAGTTGAAGGAACTTTGTTATGCTTTGCTGATTGAAAAGAAAAATATCGATTTTGTAGAAGGTAAAGTTAAGCAATTTCTGAAGCAGTATCAAAGCATAGAAAGAGAGAATCAGCTTGATGGCAATACTATCATTGATAGAAAATATTTTCCCGCCAACTATTTTGGTCAAGATGAAACGCAGGATATAAAGAGAGAGATTATTTACAGGATTGAAAAAAAGATAGAAGCATTTTCGCAAGAACCGAAAAAGTCTTATGAAAAGATGAGAGAGATTATGACGTTTATAAACAATCGACTGCCTTCAGAAGAAAAACTCAAGAAAAAAGACTATAAACGGTATTTAAAAATGGTCAGGTTCTGGAAAGAAGAAAGGAATAATATCAAACTAGAGTTTGGGCAAAAGCAATGGTTAAAAAGTTTTACGGATGCTTTCTGGCTCAAAGGAAATCTTGAAGAGGCATATATTTATGCGAGAAAAGAGAATAAGCAGCTGTTAGAAGAACAGAAGGAACGAATAGAAAATTTGAGTGAACAGACTTTTGAAAAGCTGCGAAAAGTGATTAACACAGACAGTATTGGTGAGCTGAAAAAACTTACGGTAGAACTCAGAATAGAATGGAAAGAAAAAGACTGGGATGAATACTCGAGACAGACAAAATCTAAAATAACAGAAACCCGTAAATTTTCTATAATGAAACAATCAGTTATAAAAGACTTAAAGAAAAAATACGGCATTGAAAATATCAAGCTTCGAATAGGTGCGGAAAGAGATAAAAGCAGGAAAGCGGTACTAAACAGAATAGCTGTGCCAAAACATTTCATAGAGAAACACATACTACAGACAGAGGAAAAGATACCCAAAAAAATCAGAGAATCAAATTGTCAAATATTATTGTCAAAAAAATATAATAAATTGTCAAAGGAATATTATAAGAAAAAAGACCTAAAAAAGATGACGGCAATAAATGATTTATATGAGAAAAATATTCTTATAGCATTTATGGTCAGTTATCTTATGGGAACAAAGGAGGTTGATATAAGTTTAGCAGGTCAGAAATCTATAAACGAATTAAAGAAAACAAAGGTAAAGTACAAAATATCAAATAAAACAGAAGTTGAGATAACTTTTAAACAGTATCCGTCCTTGACCCATGCGATAAACAGTAGTTATATCGACAATGTCGATGGTTATGAATTTCCAGATGAAGATAAAAAGAAGGACGTTTTTAAGAAGATAGAAATTATAGAATATGAGCGTAAGGAATTTATAAGAAAAGTCTTAGAGTTTGAGGAAAATCTTTGTAAAAAAGAAGTGATCAGCAGAAAGAGAGTTGCCGATGCAATTTATATAAGCTTCAATGACATTTGCGAAGATTTGAAAGCAAAAGATTGGAACGAAGACAAATTGAATAAAATTAAAAATTACAGAAACAACGCACTGCATGGTAAAATATTAGATAAAAACTCTTACCGTAATGGTAAGTTACTGATTGAAAAAATGATGGAAGGAATGGCATGAATGCGACAGAGACGACATTTTTTATAAACGAAATGGGTTGTAGCTACTTATTGCATAAAAAGTTAAATAATATTAGCTGTGATAAACCCCGATTTGGTGGGTAGTAGCAGCCCTCTACCGTGCCGCTGAATACCTTCTGTAGCTGTGATAAACCCCGATTTGGTGGGTAGTAGCAGCGCGTTTTTTGGGAAAATAAACACGGAGGGTGAATCGGCGGGATAACTAATTTTGAGATTGCCGCGTCGCCTCGATGAATCGAGGCTCCTCGCAATGACACCGATTTTAGGATTGTCGCGTTTCTTTGGCAGGATCGGGATGAGGCTTGGCTGCGCTGAAGACTCAGGAAGTTGGAAAAGTGCGAAAGGTTTTTGTCGGGGGTGAGGTGATGTGTTCATCGGAGTTAATGGTTTGTTAGGGGGTTGTTTTTCGGTTATGCTGGTTGGGGTGTTGGTATGTGATGATTTTTTTGGAGCAGGCGATATGAGGGCGTGGATAAAGTTGTTCAGCATTAGTGCGATTTTGTTTGCGGTGGTTTGTTTGCAGGGGAAGGTTAGTGGGGGCGGTATTGAAGATAAGCTGGAGAAGGGGTTCAGGGAGCCTTGCGTGTCGGCATGGCCGAGAGTGTACTGGTGGTGGCTGGAAAGCAATGCATCGAAAGAGGGTATTACCAAGGACCTCGAGGAATTGAAGGATAAGGGGGTTGGGGGTGTATTGTTGTTCGATGCGACGTGTATGGGTTGGGATATGGTTAATCCCATTCCTGCGGGTCCGAAGTTTATGGGTGAGAAGTGGCGTGAGAATTTCAGGCACTCGGTGAGGGAGGCGGGTCGGCTGGGGCTGGAGGTGAGTGTGAATCTTTGCAGCGGCTGGAACTGCGGTGGGCCGTGGGTTAAGCCTGAGCATGGGTGCAAAAAAATTGTGTGGTCGGAGACGGAGGTAGAAGGGCCGGTGAGGTTTTCTGGGAAGTTGGCGATTCCGGAAGGTGTGCGAATGCGTGGCGAGGGTGAGCCGGTGTTTTACAGGGATGTGGCGGTTCTTGCCATACCTGCGGATGAGGCGGGTTCCGAGGGGCAGATTGCGGACTGGCGGCGGAAATCGGCGAATGCTTACGTGGGCAAGAATTTTCAATGCGGATTGCTGGTCGGGTATGGGACGGACAAGGATTCTGACGTTACGGTCGGGCGTGAATCGGTGGTTAATCTGGGGGGTGAGTTTGACGAGGGTGGTGTTCTTGAGTGGGAGGTGCCTGCGGGGAGGTGGCTGGTATTTAGGTTCGGTTATACGGTGACGCTGGACAAGGTGAAGTTTTGCAGTCCCGGAGGTAAGGGTCTGGAGATAGATTTTTTAAGCAGGGATGCTCTGCGGGCACACTTTGAGTGGATGGGTGAGAAGCTGTTGTCTGAGGCGGGAGATTTTGCGGGGGGTGCGCTCAAGTATTTTCACGATGACAGTTGGGAGGTTGGGCCAGTAACTTGGACTGACGGTTTTATGTCAGAGTTCGAGAATCGGCGTGGGTATGATATGAGTGATTTTCTGCCGGTGCTTGCGGGGCGGATTGTTGGTAGTCGTGAGGTATCGAACCGGTTTTTATATGATTACAGGAAGACGATAGGGGATTGTATAGCGGAGAATCATTACGGTGAATTTGCGAGGCTTTGTCATGAGAATGGTTTGCAGATGCATTCGGAGTCTGGCGGTCCGTTCTTTCCGACGATAGACGCGTTGAAGTGTCTGGGTAAGAACGACGTGCCGATGGGTGAGTTCTGGGTGCAGACGCGGAGTCCGGGGGAAGTTGGAGCGTGGCTTTATCACGTTCCGAAGCAGACGGCTTGTGCGGCGCATGTTTACGGTAAGCGTTTTGCCGCTGCGGAGGCGTTTACGTCGTCGGCTCACTGGGAGCACGGGCCTTTTGAGCTTAAGCCGGTGGCGGATTATGCGTTTTGCGAGGGGATAAATCGCTTTTTCATTCATACATCTTCTCATTGTGTTGCGGATGTGGGTAAGCCGGGCTATGAGTATTTTGCCGGGACGC
>CAZGGE010000176.1:0-565 GCA_964524285.1 uncultured Pirellulales bacterium | reverse complement strand
TAATATAACGTGGTGGGAGCAGGCGGGAGCGTTTACGGATTATATTTCTCGATGTCAGTTTCTTTTGCAGGCGGGGGAATTTGTTGGTGACGTATGTTTTTATTACGGGGACAACGTGCCAAATTTTGTTTTTGTTAAGCGGTATGATTCCGTTGTGGGGGACGGTTATGATTATGACGTGGTGAACGAGGAGGTGCTGCTGGAGCGGATGGGGGTTGAGGACGGGAGGATTGTGGCGGTCGGTGGGATGAGTTACCGCGTGCTTGTATTGCCTGCTGGAGAAGCTGGTTTCGCTGGTGGAGGGGGGAGCTGTTGTGGTTGGGCCGAAGCCTTCGGAGGGTGCGGGGCTTGAGGGTTATCCGGCGTGTGATGATGAGGTAAGGAGGCTTGCGGATAAGTTGTGGGGGGCGTGTGACGGTAAGGCGGTTACGGAGCATGAGTTCGGGGATGGGAAAGTTGTGTGGGGTAAGACTGTTCGTGGGGTGCTTGGTGAGATGGGTGTTTGTGTTGATTTTGAGTTTCAGGCGGCGGAGAAGGATTCGCACGTGCAATACATTCACAGGAG
>CAZGGE010000175.1:0-5679 GCA_964524285.1 uncultured Pirellulales bacterium | reverse complement strand
TGCGTCATAAACAACCAACTTTTTTGGATAAGAACCAAGAAAACACAATTCACTCTCCCCCGGCCAGAAAAGACTTTCTATCATCGAAGGCAAAGTGCGTATTCCGGGTTCTTTCGAAGTGAAAAATGGGGTATTTACTTTACGAAACATTCTTTATATAATAAGCTATATTGGTTCCATTTAGTTGAATTATTTTATACTACCGCCATTTTCAGGTTCATTAACGTTTGGAAATCTGTCCATCCATGTCAGATTTCTACCGATGACTAGTTCCTTCATCGTTGTGTGATGAGTATTCTTCATAGGAACCAAACGCATTTGGAATTTATGTCTGCGAGCCATTTCCTTCACTTCCTCCGCATTGTCATAGGTCATTATAAAATCACCTTTCAATAACCGGCACGCCTTAAACAAGCTCTCATGTTCTATATGATAGTGTTTATATAGCCGCTTTCCAGCTTTTTTTCCTCCGGCGGTGTATGGAGGGTCTATGAAGAAAATAGTTGTCTTATTGTTTGAAAATTTTGTCATCACCTTTAATCCATCGTCGCATCGAAAATCAATTTTATTCGAAATGTAATTTAGGTTTATGAACCTTTTTGCGAGAGTACCGGCGTACCAGCGAGAACAAATTCCTTTTCCGTTCTCTCCATTTTTTATAAACCTTGAGCCTTCGGCAAGTATTCCTCCATGCAAGGTTTTATTCTTCAGAATTGTCTGAAATGCTTTACGTCTTTTCGTTTAATCCTTCCCTGCCTTTTTAAAAACAGTTGTGCATGTCGCACACGATGGTGCCACTTCACTTGGTTCCATACTTCCCCTCTTATTACGAGTTTTATTGAGTCATCGCATAGGTCGGGGTGAATACTTTGTACTCCTTTATAGAGTGTCTGCGTATCCTTAGCCCCCTTTTTAAGCAGAAACAAAACTGTGTCAGCAAATGCAGCATGCTGGCTCAAGCCCTCGGCTCTCACTCGAAGAACCTTTTCATCTGCCTCCTTTATTTTTTTCTCGAATTCTTTCCGAAGTTTTCCTTTTAATTTCTTCTCTGCACTCGACTTTAATTCCTTCAATTCATTTACGATGTGCTCGAACTGATGCAACTGTAAGGAATCGACGGGTGAACCAAGTGAAGCGTATTGTGTTATATCAGCCGCTACCTGCCTGACCAAATCTCTTTCATTGATGTAGACTCCGTATTCGAGATTCCTACATAGGCCAGCATCGGTTAGGTTTGCAGAGGTAACGACGGCATACATCTCGTCCGCAATGTAAACCTTGGCGTGGAGGTTCGGAAGGAACCGTACCTCTGTGTGAGGTAAAGCCTCACATAATACGGCGAGAGCACCTATATCAGTCCCCCCACTCAGCATGTTGTCTCTCGAGATATCCGTAAGGATCAGAATGGGAATATGTGTCGTACCTTTCTGATGTAGGTTCAAAGCAATTCTTTCGCATGGACCTCGCCCCACAAACGGTGAGCATATAAGCAAAGATTTCGACGCTTGCGCAATCAAACCGTCAAAGGCATTCATCCACGGAGATGTCAAATATCTAGCCATGCCTGTCTAACCTAACCGGAGTATCAGACTGCAACAAACCAACGTCGATAGCGGCCTTTATTATACGTTGATGTTCCGATTCTGCACGTGAACGGCATCGTGAACAATAATCTGGTATGTCGCGCACATCAAATTCGTAGGCCGACCCGGGGCCAGCAGTACTCGAAGTGGAGTACCAGAAATAGAGCGGAATGTCGGAGAACTCATCTTTGTAAGTATGAAAAATTCGCACCCCGCGATGCATTAAGAATTCCTCTGGTTCGATCCATTCCCAAGTCATTTTTGAAATCCTTACCTATTTAGCGTTAATCCCTGAAGCATTATACACCGGGCACAACTATCGGTTACTTTGTTTTATTATATCGTTGCTTCAAGTCGTACTCTCATTATCTGCGAGAGGTCAACAGCAGTTTTTTCTATCCGATAGTTTAAGGCTACTCCCTTTGTAAACAAGTTGTGGAACAACTTTTTCGAGAAGAAGATCTGTATCGTTCAGCCCTTTTGGTCTTGTCTTTAATCAAATGGCCAAAAACCTCTGCCAGTGGTTGTCCCGAGTCAGCCATAACCTTTCTTCCTTTAATACATCCCTGCGGTTAAGCTCATCGGTTGTAGTATACCTGAGCCTGTCAAAGATTTCAATAATGTGTTTATCATGAACAACTGGTGTGCGTTTCCGGGGGTGCGGACAAAAAATGCCGTCCGGTTTTGGAAACCGGACGGCGGTTCAAGCCCTTGATTGTTATTATTGTTTCGGGTTATTGAGCTTTAACTTTTACCTTGAACGGTTTTGCTTTCTCGGCCTTTGGTACGTTTACAGTCAGTACGCCATCGCTGCATTTTGCATCTACCTTGTCAGGCTCCACTTCGCTTGGCAGACTTATATCGCGTCTGAAGGAGCCGTAGGACTGCTCGTTGTAATAGTAGCCTTTTTCCTCTTTTTTCTCTTCGTGTTTCTTTTCTCCACTGATTGTCAAAGTGCTTCCGTGCACAGAGATGTCGATGTTTTCGGGCTTACAGCCTGGTACTTCAGCCTGCACCTGGAGTGCATTTTCGTTTTCGCTGACCTTTATTGCAGGCCAGAGTTCGTGCTGCCTTCGGCCCCAGTCGCCGAAAAATGTGCCCAGCAAATTGTCCATTTCGTCGTGAAGCCTTGTCAGTTCATTCGGTTCTCTTCTTCGATAAGGTATTAGTGCCATAGTGCACCTCCTTTCTTGTTACACAAGCTACAATTTTACTTTGCTGCTTCGCTTTCAAGTCTCCGATTAATTAATGAGCAAAAACCGTGCCAGTGCGAAATGCCTTGAAAAAGGCCTCGAATCCGCATAAAAGATGCTCTGCCATCGCCGAAACAAGGTTATAAGGCTGTCAAATTGGCATTTTTGGATATACGGAGCTGCATCTTGTTAAGCAGCGTTGAATTTCTTAAACTGATTGCCGCAAAAACGCTTATCAAAAACCGATATGAAGAAAGAAAGGAATGGAGCATGGCTTCGAAAAATGACAAGCTGCCCTGGGAGGGCAGGATATGCAACGGTGCGCAGGTGGGAGGTATCGAAACTTCAATTGTAGACGACGGGCCGGGCAGGGGGGTGCGAATTGCGTGGGTGAATACGGGCACGGGCCTGAGATACAAAGTGGCAATCGACCGGGCAATGGATATCGTGGATGCTTTTTTTAACGAGCACAGCCTGGCGTGGCTGAGCCATCTCGGTATCAACGCGCCGAGGCCCGACGCGAATCACGAGCTCGAATGGCTTTATGGATTCGGAGGCGGCCTGGTAACGACGTGCGGACTTACCCACATCGGAGCGCCCGAGACGGACGAAGGCGGGCATCGCGGGCTGCACGGAAGGGTGAGCAGTATGCGGGCTTCGCTGCAATCGATAAATCAGCCCGACCCCGCCCGCGGCGAAAAGGAGATGAGCATCAGTGGTCTTATTAAGCAGTCGAAGGTTTTCGGGCCGAGCCTGGAGATGCAGAGGACCATCAGCAGCCGAATCGGCAGGGCAGGACTGCACATTCGAGACGTGGTAACAAACCGCGGCAACACGCCTTCGCCGTTGATGCTACTTTACCACTGTAATTTCGGATGGCCTCTTGTGGACGAAGGAGCGGACATTGTCTGGAAGGGGAAGTGGACTTCTTTTGGCAGGAAGATGGATGACGAGATTTTCAACGACCGGCATAATTTCAAAAAATGTCAGAAGCCGTTGAAGAGCCATACCTCCGAGGGGGAATCCTGCTGCTACATCGACGTAAACGCGGACAAAAAAGGGCGGTGTAAAATCGGCATAGCAAACCAGAAACTCGGCCTCGCTTTACAGATGAGCTATAAGAAAAGCCAGTTACCCTACGTTACGAACTGGCAGCACTGGGGTTTCGGCGATTACGTTGTGGCTCTGGAGCCGGGCACGAACCCGCCGCGAGGTCAGATTGAGGCCAGGCAAAAAAGGGAGCTGACGATGCTCGGGCCGGGTAAAAGCAAAACGTTTGAGCTTGACATTGACGTGCTGAGCGACAAAAGTGAAATAAAAGGATTCCTGAAAGCCGCGGGAAAGTAGCACGTTATATGATTGCGCAGCGGCACAGAAAAAGGTTGGATGTAGATGCAATGTAATGTAAGAATCTTAAATTCGAGGTCGTAAAATGGCTGAACAACAAATAAGCCTGAACCTGGGGGAGCTTAAGCCGCAAATCCGCCCTCCTTTGAGAGTCTTTGCCGAGAAGGTGATTGAAGGTCTGGGGGATAATGTCAAGGCCATAACCGTCATAGGAAGCAGCCTTACAAACGACTACGTGGCCGGCAAAAGCGATATTAATACCGTGCTTGTCCTTAATAATCCGGAGGCCGGCACCCTGAATTTCATACGCGGGCTGGCAAAGCCAATGGCCAAAAAGAAAATTTCCGCACCGCTGCTGATGACCGATGAATATATATGCCGGTCGCTGGACGTGTTCGGGGTGGAGTTTTTGCAGTTTCAACTTATCCACAAGACAATCTACGGTGATGACCCTTTTGAGAAGCTCATCTTAGAGAAAAAAGATGTCCGCCTGCAGTGCGAGCGGGAGTTAAAGGCTTCCTTGATAAGGCTTCGCCAGGGGTATATTTCGTCGTCTGGCAGGAAGAATCTGTTGAGAGACATTCTGGCCTCGTCGGTTAAGTCGCTGGTGCCTTTGCTCCAGGCGATGTTATGGCTTAATGATATAGAACGTCCGAGAGAAGCTCAGGGGGTTCTTCAGAAATCGGCACAGGAGTTTTCCATTGCGGCCGAGATGCTCATTGCCGTCAGGAACTGGCCTTATCAGAAACCGAGGCTCAGCGAAGATGAGCTTGAGTCGGCGTTCGAATCCATTTATTCGACCATCGAGCAACTCTCCGTTAGAGTGGACAAACTCGAGGTATAAATATGTCAAGAATAAAAGTCAGTCTGATTGCGGCGATATTGTTTGTAGCAATTTGCACTTTTTCCGCGTGGGGCAAGGTCGATATTCCGGTACCTCGAAATTATGTGGAGGACCGCGCCGACGTTATAGAGCCTTCCTACGAAGCCGCTCTCAACAAGGTTCTGAATGAACTGGAGCAGAAAACCGGTGCCCAGTACATAATACTGACTGTTGTTAGTACCGGGGGTCTGCCCATCGAGCAATTCAGTATTGAGGTAGCTGAGCAGTGGAAGCTCGGAAGTGAAGAAGAAGACAACGGGCTGCTCTTTGTTCTGGCGCGCGACGACCGGGACTGGCGTTTCGAAGTCGGTTACGGCCTCGAAGGGTTTATCACTGACGCGTATTGCGATCGCATGGGCAGGAAGGTCCTCAAGCCTTACTTAAAACAGGGTCAATACGGCAAGGGGATATATGAGGCCAACGTGCAGATTGCTCAGAGAATAGCAGAACACGAGGGAGCGAAGCTGGAGTCGGTCAACGTCGGTGCGCCTACCGGTGTGAGTACGAGGCGACACTTTGGGACGGACAGACGTGGCGGCAGGCCGTGCTGCTGTGGTGTGCTGCCAATACTGATAATTTTCTTTCTGATTTTCGGCGGACGTGGAATGGGATGGTGGCTGTTTCTGCCGTTTCTGTTCGGGGGTAGAGGCCTGGGCGGGTTCGGAAGCTACGG
>CAZGGE010000174.1:0-5730 GCA_964524285.1 uncultured Pirellulales bacterium | reverse complement strand
GCATCGCCAAAGGCGATTCCTCATATTTTTACCCACAAATTATTCCGAAGAGCCACTTTTTACAGCCCGCCGCAATAAACATTCAAACCAAAATCCCCACAAAGCATACAAACCGTACATCCAGAAATACAACTCGTAATTTTGATTAAAAAACCGCAACGCTGATTTGCACCCATGCATTCCGTCACCTATAATTTAATTAAGGAGGGTGATTCTAAATTGGCAAAGCGAGTAACATCTAACGTCATCAGGACCGGCCCATTCATTGAACGCCGAAAGAAAAACTACCCTCCGTACAACAGTAAAAACAAGGGACGAAGATTAGAAGACCTCGGTTCGAAACAGAAAAATTCAGAATTTCGCAAATCTTCCTCCGAAAAAAACACCTCCACGGCACCGCCGGGCTTGCTCTTCGACCTCAAGGCATGAAACCTCACTAAATAACCATTGGCACGCCTTAACCCGAAGTTCATCTCTCCCACTCCTTCAATTTATGAATAGCCGGTCAATTTACGTCGAATACGTCGACCAGTATGTCTATGTAATCTTGCTGACCGCCCACAACAACCCAGACGAAGTCGTCGAAGGTCTTTCCGCCGGTGCCGACGACTTCATTACAAAGCCCTTCAACCCCGCTGAACTACAGGTACGCGTAAGAGCCGCTCAGAGAGTACTCGCCCTCGAGAGCAGAGAAGTTACCATCTTCGCAATGGCAAAACTCGCCGAATCAAGAGACCCGGAAACCGGTGAACACCTCGAAAGAATTCAGGAATATTGTGCCGCTATAACAGACGTTCTCGCAAAAGAACAGAAACCGGAATATCAAATACCGCCGGGTTTCAGAAAAACTATATACCTCGCAAGCTCCTTGCACGACATCGGCAAACTCGGCGTCCCAGACTCCGTCTTACTGAAACCCGGAAGGCTCACCAACAGAGAATTCGAAATCATGAAAACACACACCATCGTAGGAGCAAATGCTCTCAACGCATCAATAAACAAATATCCCGACGTCGACTTCCTCGTAATGGCAAGGGACATCGCACAGTCTCACCACGAAAGATTTGACGGAACAGGATACCCCGACGCACTCGCTGGACAAAACATTCCACTTCCAAGCAGAATTGTCGCTCTCGCAGACGTCTACGACGCACTCATCTCAAAAAGAGTCTACAAAAATGCATTCAGGCACGACGTCGCAAGACAAATTATCGTCGAAGAATCGGAAACTCACTTCGACCCCGAAATCGTCGCCGCATTCCTCTGCTGCGAGGACCGTTTCATCGAAATCGAACAAAAACATGCCGACAAAAATATGGCTCTCGTCTGAAGGAACTCAATAAAAAAATGACACAAAACGACTTGCTTAACTCCGTAGCCCCAAAAGACACTCTCGGCAGCGAGCAGATTCTCGTCGTCGACGATGACCAGACATCCTTGCATCTGCTCGATAAAAATCTGACCGATGCCGGCTACTCCGTTCACCTCGCTACCAACGGCCTCAGAGCAATAGATTCACTCTACGAATACAAACCCTCTATCGTTATAAGCGACTGGATTATGCCTAAAATGACGGGTATTCAGTTTTCACAGGCAATCAACCAGTTCAAGCAGCAACACTTCATCTATTTCATCATGCTCACCATCAGAACAAGAAGCGAACATCTCGTAAAAGCCTTTCAGTCGGGCGTCGACGACTACATCTGTAAACCCTTCAACAGGGAAGAACTTCTCATGAGAGTAAACGTCGCCGCCAGAACCGTACACATGTATAACGTACTCAGCCGCCAGGCGGAAAAAGCAAGAAGGCTGAACGCCGAACTCTCACGCTCAAACCAAAAACTTAAACAAATGTCCATCACCGACCCGCTCACAAAATTAAGAAACAGAAGACAATCAATGACAGTTTTGAAAGACCTTTGGCACATGGCACAAAGATACGGCCAGCCCGTCGCCTGTGCCATAATTGATGTCGACCACTTCAAAACCGTAAACGATGTCTATGGACATCTTACCGGAGACGTCGTACTAACAAAGCTCGCCGCAACTCTATCACAGTCAATCAGAAAAACAGACCACGCTTTCCGATTCGGGGGCGAAGAATTCCTCGTAATCTTCCCAAATACTACCGCCGAACAGGCAAAACAATATGCTCAAAGATACAAGGAACTGGTCGCCGAACAGGCCTTCATAACAAACGAAGATGAATACCATATCACCGTTAGCGTCGGTATCGCAGAGTTCAACAGACAAATGAAAAAACCCGAAGACATGCTACACTGTGCTGACAAATCACTTTACGTCGCAAAAGACCACGGCAGAAACAGAGTCGTCCTCGCAAATCACGAATAAAATCGACTCCCCTCGAAACTGAAAAACTGCTGAACCAAATGATAAAAACAAAAATCCCTGTGCTAAAATTCTTTTAACTTGCAGAAAACAGAAAGAAAAATTAAAATTTCATACTGAAAAAATCGCACCTGAACAACAACTGCAAAAGGACGGAAATATGAAAATTCGTAATTCACCACTACAAATGTGCATCTGCGCATTGTTAATCGCATTCGCCGCTGACGCTGATGAAATCGTTCTCACATCCGGACAAAAACTCACCGGAGATATACTCGCTGAAAAAAACGAACTCATCTACCTCGATATCGGTATCGATATACTCAGAATACAAAAAGATGACATCCTCGAATACGAATACAAAAAACCAGCAGAAAACGACGCCAACGAACCGGCTCCGCCCAAAAACGAATTCGACACGCCAAAAAAAACAAAAAAACAGCTATATTACTCCGCTGATTTGACCCACAAAACTATCGAACAGTGCGTCGAAATGGTCTCCGAAGCCGTCGTAAAAGTTTCAAGCCCCGCGGGTATGGGCTCAGGCTTCTTACTCAATGAAGACGCTTACCTCATCACAAACTATCACGTCATAGAAAAGGAAACAAAAATCGAAGTTACCGTCTTCCGGCAGGCCAAAGATGGCTTCGAAAAACAAAAATTCAAAAAAGTTAAAATCGTCGCAATTAACCCATTCATCGACCTCGCTTTGCTCCAGGTAAAGGACATCCAAAAAAACAAAGTCAAATTCGCTTATCTCGGAAAAATCGAAGATATCGAGGTCGGACAAGCCGTCTTCGCCGTCGGAAACCCTCTCGGGCTTGAAAGAACAGTAACCGACGGCGTTATCAGCACAAAAAACAGGTCTTTCAAAGGACTCGTCTACATACAGACAAACGCTGATATTAACCCAGGTAATTCCGGCGGACCCCTCTTCAACCTCGCAGGCGAAGTCGTAGGCGTTACAAATATGGGATACATTTTCTTCGGCGGTCTCGGTTTCGCAATACCAGTCGACTACGTAAAACACTTCATCGAAAACCGCGACGCCTTCGCATACGACCAGGATAACCCGAACACCGGCTTCAGATACCTCCAGCCGGTTTCCAGAGAAAATAAAAATGACCCCGGTTTCCTGAAAAAACACCAACAAAAACAAAAGAAATAATCTCGTGTGCAACATGACCGAATATCACAAACCTCGACCAATCGGAAAAACCTGGAAAGGTCAAAAATGAACACCTCAGCAAAAAATTGCTTCTTAACATACCTCGCCTCTTGCCTCCTCGCTCTCTTCATTGGCAATAACGCCGTCGCCGACCGGCTGCCACCTGCGCAACAACTCCTGCCTCCCGAAACCATTATCGTCATGGAAATACCCGATTTCAACCAGCTAAAATTGCAATGGGAAAAAACTAATGCATTCAAGCTGTACAAAGAACCCGCTATGGACGATTTCTTCGGGAAAATCAGGCAAAAATACCACGAAGAAGTTCAGAAAACCGAAAACAAATTCGTCAGGGCTGTACTCGACGCCGGTACGCTTCCAAAAAAAAGAATGGTTTTGGCTCTAGTTCAAAACCAGAAAGCTATAAATATTCACGAACCCGTTGCTGTCTGTATCATACAGTGGGGCAAAAACGTAAAGGAAATTAAACCGGCAGTCCGAGAAACCACTGATAAAGCCGTCGACGAAGGAGCTTATGTAAAATCCGATGAATACCGCGGCATAAAAATTATCTCCGTTATCGCAGAACAAAAAAACCAGAAACAGGATAAATACTCAGAATCTGACAGAATAGGTTATGGCATCTCAAAGTCAATCAGCTATTGCTTCATCGAAGATACCCTCGTTGCTTCCGAAGATATCGAACTACTCAAGTTCGTCATCGCGCAAATAAAAGGCGCTTCAACCGCCACCCTTGCTTCAGACTCCGATTACAAAGACTCTATTAACTCCCTCGGACCACATCACGACATCAATATCTACTGCAATATAAAGAAAATCATGAAAACCAGGCTCCGAAAGGACACCACCGCAAAATTTACAAACACTATGCAGAAACTCGGCTTTGATAACCTCAGCTCATTTGCTCTAACCGCCGCCGTCGCAGGAAACAAAGCAAACACCACTTCCGCAAAGGCATTACTGAAAATCGATGGAGCAAAAAAAGGCATCTGCAAAATGCTCGAACCACAACACGCCCGCATCAAAGCTCCCGATTTCATCCCTCAATCCGCAACATCAGCTTACTTTTACAACCTCGATATCAAACTGGCATACTCTCAACTGCTTGCCATCCTAAATGACTTCGGGCCGCAATATGCCTCTCCTTTATACGTGCCCATAATCCCGCAAGGTCCACATGGGCAACCCCCCATAAGACTAAAACCCGACATCATCGACTACCTCGGCTCTCAAATACTCATGGCTCAGCTCATTACAAAACCCCATACCTTAACCTCCGTAAACCATATCTTCGCCGTCAGCATAACAAACAAAACTCCACTCGAAAAATCCCTGGCCCGAATACACCAACAATACTTCGCTCACAAAAATCCCGATGCAAAAAGAGAACTGCTCGGCTATAACATCTACACCGTCAACCTCGCTGGCTTAATACCTTTCTTGCACACTCCAGAGCAAAGAACTCCAATGCAACAGCAATCCCGGTCCCAAAAAATGCCAAAATTCGCCTTTTCCCTCACCGATACACACCTTATCTTCGGACAGGAAAATCCAGTCGAAAAAGCCATTCGAACTTTGGTTTCTGATTCCGCACACAACCTCTCCTCGAAACAATGGTTCAATTCCGCAAAACCTGAACTGCCATCCGTCGTAGGTTTCGCCTCACTTACAAACAACGCCTCTTCTGTCGAGCATACATGGTGGATGCTAAAAGAATCCCAAAAACAACAAAACACCCTCGCCAAAAACAAAAATCAACACCATTTCTTCCCCTTCGCACAGGCCGAATTCATCGATTGCTCTCTACTGCCCGAATTCGAAAAAGTAAAAAAATACTTCACCACAACAACCTGTTTCGCCCTCAGCCGGCCCGAAGGCTTCTACTTCGAATTCAAACAACTCAAATAAATTATCAGAAAAATAAAACCTCGTTAAATTCTTCGTCCCATAATTCCGCACACGTTGCTCTCATTTCTACCAAACCCAAACTCAAAATTTTATAAAACGTTCTACTGGCACGAATCAAAGGCTTCCTGCACCCCCAAATCAACCCTCTTAATGAATTTCGACCATATTACTTTTGTCACCACCATTTTATGCCGATAGGCGCACCGGTATCTGGTATTGGTAAAGGACACTTCATGGTTGCATCAAAACTCAAAAAAAATCTTATAGTGTTTATCACGCTTTTG
>CAZGGE010000173.1:0-5806 GCA_964524285.1 uncultured Pirellulales bacterium | reverse complement strand
CTTTATCCCCGGTGGTCACAAACTGAAGCCGACCCCGCCAGGTCCGCCCTCATACACGACGCCTGCAGAAGCATGGCCAAGCAGAGAAAATTCTGGTGGATGGAAGCACAATGTGCTCCCATGCACAAAGGAAAAACACCCCGGCCCGGCGAAATCAGAAAATTCACATACCAGGCACTCGCAAGAGGACTAAAGGCAATCCTGTACTTCCGCTGGCGGGCAACACCGGCGGGACACGAACAATTCTGCAAGGGCATCTTCAACCAGGACAACCAAATGAACCGCAAATACACCGAGCTTTGTACCATCGGAAAAGAACTTTCTGAACACGCTCCTGAAATAATGCAAACTCACCTCCGTCCACATGCCGCCATACTCTATTCTTTCGACAGCAGATGGGCCTCCGAGTACGAACAGTATTTTAATGCAAAATATACCGCACAAATCTACAATACGTATAAAGGTCTCTGGCTGAATTACGTCCCCGTCGACATAATCAGTCCACAACACGGTTTTGTGAACTATGAAGTTATCTTTGTCCCCTACGGATTTCTCGTGGACACCCAACTCGCCCGAAAACTCACAGACTATGTCGAAAACGGAGGCATTCTCATCGCCACCGCCAGACTGGCCGTAAAAGACCGCTTCAGCAGGGTCTTCACCGAATCACTTCCCGGGGGACTAAACGACCTCTTCGGCATGCACATAAAAGAGTTCGACCTTATTGCTGAAAAAGAAGACCGTAAAATTAACTTTGACCCGGACTCACCTTTCCTCCCAAAAGGCACCATAAAAGCACAAGGCTGGCTTGAAATTCCGGAGGCAAACACCGCAATTATTATTGCACGGCACTCAGGCTCCTGGACCGACGGCAGGCCGGCAGTTACCGTAAACAATTACGGAAAAGGAAAAGCAATATACATACCCACCTTCCTTACGGACAAAACCGCAAAAACCGTGATAGAAGGTCTCGTGGAAGCCGGCTATCTAAACTCCTCCGTCGAGGTAGCACCGGCCGCCGAAAATATCGAAGTGGTCAAAACAACAGGCGACAAATTCGACATCCTTTTTGCAATAAACCACAGCTCCGAGACCAAAAGCTTCGAAATAAACCTGCGCCGTCGATACGAAATCAGCGAACTAACGGGCAAGCTTAAATCCGACAATGATGTACTTGAATTAACCCTCCCGCCCGATGGTGTAAGATACTTTACTTTGCACCAGCTTCCTGAACGTCCCTCAGGTAATGTTGATGCAAACACCCCCTGAACCCCCGGCCGTCCCGAGTCTTTTCACTTCTTTTGCAGCTCTTCAATCTTAGCCTTGAGTTTCTCATTTTCCTCACGGAGCTTGCGGTTTTCCTTGCCGAAAGTTTCAAATGTTTTCTCAAACAACTCTTCTGCTCCCTTGCGCACCTGCTCCCCGAGTTGTTCGTTACGTGCTTTGCACTTATCGAGCTTTTCCTCCAGCTCCGCAACTTCACCCTCAAGCTGTTTCACTTTCTTGTTCAACTCAATATTCTCGGCCAGCAGGAGCTTGCCTTTTTTATCTCCGACCACCTGCTGCTCCTGACAACCTAAAATCACTGCCAGAAACAATATACCGAAAGCCCATCCCATCAGTTTTATCATCGGCCTGCTCATCTTTTTATGCCCTTTATGAAAAATAAATCAACGTTAACCACGACAATTATCAACATACCAATCATAGCCTGTCAAGGCTTCCTTTACTCAAAAAGAATCTGCATTTTTTCCTGCTCCGAGTCCTCAATCTGCTCCTTGTCTGTCCACACGGCCATTTCCAGACTCCGCCTGCAGCCGCATTTCTCGTCCACCAGCGGCTCTTTGGTTCGCAAAATTTGCTCCACGAGCTGCAGGCAGTTATCCGCCGCCGTCTTGATATTGCCCGTTATTTCCTCCAGAAGTGTCTGCTTATCCTTTTCATTTTCCTGCTCACGCCAGCAGTCAAAGTCACTGACCATGGCTATCAACCCATAGCACATCTGTGCTTCTCTGGCCAGCTTTGCTTCCGGCATCGCCGTCATCCCTATCAAATCTCCGCCCCATTGCCTGTGCATCAGCGATTCGGCCCGCGTTGAAAACTGCGGTCCCTGCATGCAAACGTAGCAGCCGCCGTTGTGCGTTTTAACCTTCGCCCGTTCCGCAGCTTCGACAATCCTGCAGGCAAGCCTCCCGCATACCGGCTCAGCCATCTCGCAGTGAACCGCACCGTATCCATTAAAAAAACTATTCTCGCGCATGTATGTCTTGTCAACAAACTGGTCTACCACTACCAGTTCTCCGGGGCCGACGCTTTCATTGAGTGAACCTACCGCCCCTGTGCCCAGCAAAACGTGAACACCAAGCATCTTAAGTGCAAAAACGTTCGCCGCATAAGGTATTACTCCGGGTGCAAACCGGTGCCCATCTCCGTGACGGTTCAAAAACGCCACCCTTCTGTCCGCAACACGTCCGACCATTATTTCACCGCTCGGCAAACCAAACGGCGTCTCCACAGAACGCAAGTCTATATCTTCCAGAAACCGCGACAGTTCCTGCCCCAGCCCCGTACCCCCGATTATTCCGACAAATTCTCCTGCCATAATTTTTCGCCCTGTTTTAGCTTTTTATCGGCAGCTTGCTTACCTTTGCTCAAGCAATAAATTCGCATATAATACCAGCACGGACCAAATATGAGCTTCGAAACCTCTCATTGCCCTCTCGACTTTCCAACCCGCACAGGCCCCACAAGTCCCGTCGGCATGAAATTTAGAACACGCGGCCTGTCCAGCGTCCACATCCGCGCTATCGCATTTTCCTTTCTCGTCGCACAGTAATTATACAACGTTGTTACAACCTTAATCTCGATAACATTTTTGCCCGGCCTTATAACTCCCTCAATGTCAAAAATCCGCCCACCCCACCATTTTAGGCCCACATTCTTGCCGTTTATTAATACCTCTGCCGTCTCATGAACCTCCCCGACGTCCAGCACATCATAAATCGGCTCATCAACATAAAAATCCGTCCGGTATTTCAGCTTCCCACCGAAACCGTAATAACGCGGGTCTCGCGATAAATCCCTCAGTTCAATCAACTGCACCGTTTCCTCACTCCCCTCCACAGGCTTCATCTTCACCATCCAGGGCCCCTTAACATCCACCCATTGCTCACAATCCCCCAACCGTTCGCGCTCGAATACCTTCCCGCTTTTATCCTCAAAAACCAAAAGCAAACTCTCCAGAGGCGAAAGCTTTATCTCAAGTTCGTTTTTCTTTCCCGAACATGGATAAACACCCCGCCGACCAGTCTGGGCATCCCACCGCCACGCCGTCTTGTTACTGGTATCGAACTTCGCCCTGAAACAAAGCTCCTTGTCTCGATACATGTTCGCAAATAAAAATATATCCCGTCCGTCCGAAACACGATGCACCTGAAATAATCGCTCATCCGTCGGCGAGATTTCCACCGCAGGCTCAACTCCGAACCGACCGAGAGTTTCCGGCACCCACTCCTTCAAATCTTTCCCCCGCCATCCTTCCACAACCGCTACCTTGTCAGGGTCGGATTCCAGTGCTGCCCTTATAGAATCTCTTACTATCCGGTCGTTTTCCTCTGTATTTTTCAAACCGGGCGAATGCGACGGCGCCCCGCCTGCAAAAATAATACGTGCCCCATCCTTCGCCAGTGCGCCCAGTGCTTTGGCCGTTTCTACTTCTACAGCTTTCCTGTCGGCGATAATCAAAGCCTTGTAACTCATCGGCCCGTATCGAAGCTCACCACCCTCGCAACTCATCCCCTTTATGACATCCTCGGTAACATAATCCACCGAATAACCGTTCTTGTTAAGCGCCTGCCACATCCGCCCGAGTATCGCAATGTTACCGCAAGGCTTACTTTCCTGAAGAACCCACGACAACCTCGCCGCATATTCCGCCCAGCAATGAAAATACTCCCACCATGGATTCAGCTCACTGAAATATGTCCCGTATCTTACCCAACCCGGAAATCCCGCTTCCGGCGGTGAATAGTTAAACCCGTGCAGTATCAGGTGATTTACCCCCATCATAAAACTCAAATCACCCGCCTGCTTAACATACTCAGGAGACACCCGAAAAACTCCTCGCGTATTCGTAAACGCCTCACAGCCAACCAGTCGCCTGCCCGCCAGATGTGCCGCCGACGATGCCACCTTATTGCACAAATCCGGACACCGTATCTGGTCTAAAAGTATGTATGAATCCCACCTTACTACCCATGTCTCGCCCTCCGGTATATCCACCATAAGACTGCGGTCCATCCAGTGCTGATGACCAAAACCCAGACTCTGAACCCTGCTCAAAACCCCCTGACGCCGGCACCAATCATCATAAACCTCTACAAAATTCTCGCTGAAAAGCTCCTTAATCGTTTTTTCAAAGTCGTAACGCGCCCGCTCCACAGTCTCTGCAAAATTATCGTTGTAATCTTCCTCGCTCAATATAAAAGGCAGATAAGGCTCTATCGAATAACCTCGGCGCTCCTCGAATTCCTCCGGAAAATCACTGGTCCAGTTCGCTCCGGCAAGTTCCAGGCTGTCACAGAACAACGCACGTAAATATTTACCCGGTTTGTCGTCCAGATACGGATTCAATTTAGCTGAAATATGCTCCAGAAACGCCCTCACTGCTTCCTCATTATAGTGGTCCACCGTCGGTCCCGCACCCCCCGGCGCCGTGGGGGCAATTTCCCGGTACCCCTCCTTCCACACTCCAACATAAAGCGAATTCTCGCCGGGCGGAATCCGAAACCGCACGCCGCCGTCCTTGCTCACCGCTCCTTTCAACTCCAGACCGGAGCTGAAATCGTCCATATCGTTGTTTACCAGCCGCAAAAAAACCAGCCGGGGTTTCGAACCGGGTTTGCTCAAAAACTCTCCGCAGCACTCCGCCATCAAGTCGTTAACGTTTCCATCGAACATACCCCCGCCGTCGAGCTTCTTGATACCCACTTCTACCTTTTGAATCTGATGTCCCGGCTTTACGAACGGCCCGCCGAAAGGCCAGCCTGTGCCAACTATCAAATCCGCAATCATCCCCCGTTCCTTCGCCTGCTCACACGCAAAACGAACCATCCTGCACCACTGCGGGCTGAGCATTAAAAGCCCCTCCGCTCCCGTATCCGCTGCCTCTTCACGCATCGCTATCGGGTTTATCTCCACGCCCCCGATTCCCGCTTCCTTCAACAAATCAAGCTCGCGGGCAATCTCCTCCCTGCTCACACAATTGCCGTTCCACCACCACCGCACAAAAGGCTTCGCCTCCGCATCGGGCCTCAAAAATCCCTCGTAAAGTTTGTCCCCCCTGCCAATCCCGCACAGGACCACAACCGCCAGCACCCCCGCCGCTAACCAGTTTCGCATAATATCCCTTCCCTGAAAAACCGCTGTCCCGCTCAAAAACAACGCCCCCACATACTAACCATCCACCAACCCTCATGCAAACCATTTATGACCTCGAAGCTTAATCACACAATTGTTTATTTTGTAGCGAAAATATACTTTTCTGGCTTGAGGGAAAATATGTCGATATCTCGACTCACCGGACAGTTTGACCCTCCATCAGTAATGGTTTTCTTTGAGATGAATTGTGCCTTTCCCGGGTTTTTCTTTGCCGGAACACGATGGTTGAAGCATCGATTTTTCGTGCCGGCGGGAATCGAGCTACCGAAAAAACGTAAACCCTTATTTCGTATATTTCGTAAGGGCCTGCAAAATGGAGCCAATGGGATTCGAACCCACGACCTCTTGCATGCCATGCAAGCGCTCT
>CAZGGE010000172.1:0-5815 GCA_964524285.1 uncultured Pirellulales bacterium | reverse complement strand
GGTTATACCAAAACATGGAGCTTTTTTCAATAGGCCTGTGAGAAATGCAGGCTAATTGTGATCAAAGAGCTTTCTGGTTTTTGTCTTTATATTGCCGGACTTTATGGATTTGGCGGATTTACGGGGTCGGTGATGAGTTCAGGGGGGAATGAAAAGTGTTCTATTGCGCCGAAGGGGAAATTTTTTGTGTTTAGTTTTGCGTAAGCAACCATAGTATCAGGGTCTCCGGCGAAGGCGTGGATGTATACGCCGTACTGGAGGTTTGGTAGAAAATCCGGATTTGCAATTCTTTTTCCCTTCCATATTCCTTTTGTTGCTATTAGCAGACCGAACCGTGCGAGGTCCTTTGGTGACATTATTACCCAGCCTGGACCGCCGCGTACGATATGTCCTTTGATTTCGTATGGTGGGCCGATGTATTCGCCGTAGCCGGGATAAGCGGGGTAAAAGTCTTTTGTATCGTGGACGGTTTTTCCTGAAAGCCATTGCCAGCGTTCGGGCGGTATTTCCATGTGATTAAACACTCTTTTGTCGAGTACGTCTTTGATGTCTTGTTCGTATAGAGCGGTGAGTGCCTGACCGAGACGCCAGAATGCGCCGCTGCTGTAATTTCTTATTATGCCGGGTTTTGTGTGGGCGTAGTTGTCATATAGTGGATCTCCGGTCCATGTTGCCCATTCGGGGATGTTTTTATGAAATGTTATTTTTCTTCGCCAGTGGTATCCGCTTTCGAGGATGAATCCGCTTTTATGTTCGAGTATATGTCTCCAGGTGAGTGATTTATGATTGCCGTGGTCGAGGTATTTGTGCGGATGTGATAGTTGTCCGCGCCCGGCCCACGTTTTATGGATAGGTTCATCGAGTTTTATAAGTCCGTCGTCGACGGCGAGTCCGACGAGCAGCCAGGTAAAATTTTTTCCGAGCGATGCGGACTGACATTTGTAGTGTGGGTTTCCCCAGGTTTTTACGATGTAACCTCCGCGTGTCAGGACTGCGCCCCAGTCATTGGGTTCGATTTCGACGCCGCCCCATGTTGCCGGTCCTATATCTGCTTTTTTTATGACTTGGTCGAGTTTTTCGACGTTGAAGCCGGCTTGTTCTGGAGAAAGGTATTTCCAGTGTTTCTCCGGATATGTAACCCATTCCGGAATCTTTTCCGCGTTTAACAGGGCAGGTGTGAGGATGATAACGAAGAACAGGATCAATTTACTTTTGTGCATGGTGTCAGGCTCCGCCTTTTTTTTTGAAAATGTTTCGGTTATTGATTTTGAGCTTATCATTTGTGGGCCGAATGGACAAGCAATGTGTTACTGTCGTATTTTTTGCTGTGGGCCGATTTTTTGTTTGCCGGTGAGAAGGCTTAGCACTTCTATGCGGAGTAATTTTGCTGCGATGATATATACTGCTGCTGCTGCGGGGACAACGGTAAGAAGTCGCAAGATGTTATTCCAGAAGGTTTGAGTTAATGGTTTCATCAGGTGAAGGACCGTGATTGATATTAGAAGCATTAACGCGGTGGCGAAAATGGTTTTTGCGATAGTTCGAGTCAGGTTATCGTAAACAGGAAGCGGTAATCTTCGGTGGAGAGCAATGGCAAGGAATACAACCTGTATGTATGCACAAACAGCAGTTGAAGCCGCCAGACCGCCGGTACCCAGCGGCCAGATGAGTGTGAGGTTCAGGAAAAGATTTATAAGGACGGCGATAATTGCGGTTTTCATTGGTGTTTTCGATTCCTGAAGGGAATAGAAAGCGCGGGTGAGTATCTGCTGTGCGAAAAAGCCGGTCAGTCCGATTGCGTAAAAGAGCAGTGTGAAAGTGGTGAGTTTTGTGTCGGAGGCCTGGAATCTTCCGTGCTGGAAAGCAACAAATATGAGTGGGCCTGCTATGAGTATGAGACCTGCGGTTGCGGGTATAGCGATGAAGACCGTTGAGCGCAGTGCCAGCGATATTGAGCGAGCGAGCTGGTGCATGTCTTTTGCAGCGGCGTGTGCACTCATGACGGGGAATATCGCGATTGCCAGAGATATGCCGAATACTCCGAGGGGGAGCTGGTAAAGTCGTTGCGCGAAATAAAGATGTGAAACTGAGCCGCGCTCGAGGGGGAACCGGATTTGTTGAGCGAGGAGTGTGAAAGTGTTTCCTTTCTCGGGGGAAGCGGAAAGCCACCATGCGATGAGTCGGTCGGCAAGTGTGTTCATCTGCGTTACCGTCAGGCCTATTATCATCGGTCCCATAAGCATAAGCATTTTTTTGAATGCCTGTGATTGTGTACTCCAGGCGGGTCTTATCGATATTTCGGTTTTGCGGAGAGGTATAAGCTGGATGGCTATCTGTGCGAATCCTGCAATTATGACGGTGACGGCGGCGAAGAATATTTGCTGTCGCGGGTGCAGGCCGATGAGCCATGCGGCAATGAGGATGGCTGAAATGATGAAGATGTTGAGTATGATTGGTGCTGCGGCGGGTGCGGCGAAATGGCGGTGTACGTTGAGGACGCCGGCAAAGATTGCTACGAGGCATATAAGCAACATATACGGAAGCATTATTGCGGTAAGCGCGAGTATCGTTCTTGTTTCTTGTGTATGGTCAAATATTGACCAGTACCCCCAGATGAAAGCTTGGCCGGCGAGGACTATAACTGCAAGTACGACGAAAATTAAGGTGATTACGGTATTTACAAATTGTGTTGCCTGTTCTGGGTTTTTTTTCAGAAGTTGACTGTATACTGGTATGAACGAGGCGGAGGCGGCACCTTCACCGAATAACCTCCTTGCAAGGTTTGGTATGGTGAATGCTACAACCCATGCGTCGAGAAGGATTCCGGCACCAAAGAAGTGACTGTAGCATATATCGCGGATGAAGCCGAAGATTCTGCTCAGTGTAGTGAGGCCGGCAATTTGTCTAAAACCTTTTATCACGATATGAGTATTCGGCGAATTTATCGAAATGTAAACAAAATTGTGTGAGCTTACTCGAATGGTTTTCTTGAGAGCGTGAACGGTCGTCGTCTCCCGATGTTGTTAAGTAATCCGACGGCGGTCATGCTTACGACGAGGCTTGAGCCGCCGTAGCTGATGAATGGGAGGGTCAGGCCTGTTATGGGCATGAGACCCATTGTCATACTAACGTTTACGATGACTTCGACGGTAAATACGGCGACGATACCGAGAGCGAGCAGTCTTGCGAATGGGTCTGTATTGTTTGCAGCGATTTCGAGACCGCAGGTTACTATCACGGCGTATAGTGCTAAAACTACGAGGCAGCCGATGAATCCCCACTGGTGTGCTATAATTGCGAAGATAAAGTCGTTATGCCTTTCCGGCAGGAAGTCGTATTTTACGAAAGGACCTTTTCTGAATCCCTGCCCGGTCAGGCCACCGGAAGCAAGGGCGTATTTCGAGCGTATGAGGTGAAATCCCCAGTCGTTTTGCCATTTTTTTTCGATGTTCGAGGGATTTTGTATGCGTGGGAAAAGAATTTTTGCGAGCCGGTGATTACGACGAGCTGCGTTTCTGAATTTTTGGCTTTGCAGCAGTACACTGCTTATGCGGATTCGCTGGTAACTGTTCATCTGCTGCCAGAGAAGCGGGCTGACGATGATTGCAAGCAGCACGATGATTGTTAGATGTTTTACCTTTGCTCCGGCTATAAACAACATTACGAAAAGCACCGGCATCATGAGCATGACAGTGCCGAGGTCGGGTTCGAGAAGTATCATAATCATGGGAAGCAAAGTGAGCAAAAATGGTCCTATGAGTGCGGAGAATCTTCGATAGTTGCTTCTATAGCGTAGATACCATGCGAGTGCTATGACATATCCCAGCTTGCACAATTCAGATGGTTGTATTGCGGGAAGATTTTTGCCGGCTATGGAGAATCTTATCCAGCGATGTGTGCCGTTGATTTCCGGGACGAATGGGATATTTATGAATTTACCGAGCAGCAGAACGGTGAGCATTGCGATGATGCCGGCGTAAATCCAGTAGCTGAAGCGTCCGAGGCGGCGATAGTTAACGGCGTTTACTGCTGCGAAGGCAAGAATTCCCACAGCCGCGAATTGGGCTTGCTTTTGCCACAATTCGTTTAAAAGTGCATTTTGGCCTGAATTTTGAGGATTTTCGGTGTTGCCAATTGAATATATTGTTAGAATTCCAATTGCAATGAGCGTGAGCATGGAGGCTGCCAATAGCAGCCTTACGGTTAGTAAACGGCCTTTCAAAACGTTAAGCATGAAGTAAAAATAACAAAAATCGGCTGCGAATGCACATAAGGGAAAATCTTTTTTCAAAAATTTTCTTTTTTCTCTGAGAATCAAGAATCTTCGAAACAGCCCTTTTCGTACTTTTCAATGGTGTTTTCGTGTAATGGTGGTTGCTTTTTGTAAAGATAATTTAAAAAAATTGAAAAAAAGCTTGACAATGGCAACGATTTGTGATTTAATTATATTATCGCCTTGGGGGCGAATGAGAGAATTCACCAGTAGTTTTTTGGCTCTGCGCCGGAATTAGTTTAATTTTTGAAATCAGTTTATTTTTGTTAAAAATTGAAAAATTCTGCTGCAGGTACAAAAAAATTGAGATTTTTACTTGACTTATATGAGGTTGAGTGATATTATGAGATTAACTTTCGCCAGGAGTAACAACTTAGTGCATAAGCTGTTATGCACGTATTTTCGCCCAAGAGCGAGAAAGGAGGTGGGAAACGGGCATACAATAAGCTTATGTTCCGGTCTTCCTGTCGACCGGTACGTGTAAAGTTTATGTCGTAACAGATGGCATAAATGTAGCACGTAAAATGGATTTTTTGACAGGAAATGATTAAGATTTTTATTTATATCGAAACCAGGACATGCAGAGTGTGTAGCTCTGCGAGAAGAAGAAAAGAATGGAGGTAGTATTATGAAGAAGTTAGCCTTTAGTTTGGCAATTGTCATGCTGGCGGTGCCTGCAATGGCACGGGTGGATATAACTGCTACCTGTGATGCCAATGTGGTAACAGTCAGCTATGAAAGCAATGAGCCGAACCATATTCGCGCTTTTGCACTGGACATTTCGTGCACGAATGACGCGAATATTGCGGTTCTGGACTGGAATGACACTGATTACTACATTTATCCTACGACCATCGACATTAACTCGAATGGTACAGTGGATGATTACGGTACACCGGTATCGCTTCAGTCGGATTTCGCATCAGGTACGCCGGCTTACAATGGCACGCTCGTAGGCCCTCCGGGCTCAGAGATGACCATTGAAATGGGCAGCCTTTACGAAGGTGAGCCTAATGCGCCGGCAGACAGCGGCACGCTGATTACTTTCAGTGTTGACGAGGATTGCTGCATCAGCATCACAGGCAATGTAATCCGCGGTGGCGACGTGATTATGGAAGACCCATGTGAAATCGTGGATGTGAACTTTGTCGGTTGTTGTGCGACAGTTCCGGGTTGCGAATGTCTTGGCGACATCTGTGATACGGCAACAACTGGGCCGCCGGATGGTAGAGTTGACTTTGGTGACTGGAGTAAGCTGACAACCGAGCTGCAAACCAATGGTGACCCGGGAGACTACTACAATATCGGATTACCTGCAGGTTATGAATGTATAGATCTATGTGATACTTCAACAACGGGACCACCGGATGGTAGAGTTGACTTTGGTGACTGGAGTAAGCTGACAACTGAGCTTCAAACCAATGGTGATCCGGGAGATTACTACAATGTCGGCTGTCCATTCTAAAAAGCGAGTGTAAATTAACGACAAAAACAATTTATTATTTTCTTCTCTTGGAAGGAGAATGTGATGAAGAAATTGAT
>CAZGGE010000171.1:0-5844 GCA_964524285.1 uncultured Pirellulales bacterium | reverse complement strand
GTTAACAGTGTCAGGATTTAATGTGATTTGTCGTGGCATGAGTTATTTTTTTCATTGGCTTATCAGTGCCTTCTTATTTGTTCGTTAAATTGCATTCGCGAATAAAGTTATTTTTTAAATTCTTGAGAGTATCCTTTACATAAAAACTATCAGATTTTATCGGATAATCTCTAATCAACAATGGTACAGTTTTCGGGGGACAGAACAAAGGAACTTTTTTTTATTACGACAAATATTATTTTAGTATATTGAGAGGAATTAAGCTGAAAAATATTATTTTGCCCACACACCATTATTATTGATGATGTTACAATTGTGCACAAAATGGATAAGATGGAAATAAAGCAAAAAGCATAATGAGCTGATCAGAGCTCTACTGAAAAACCTCATCATAAATACCGCTGGATTTTTTATCTTTTTGGCTTTTCAAAATATCATCTTGAATGTTATATATGTTCTTCAATTTTTCATATTTTTGTTGTAACTCAAGGTGTTCTTCTTTAAGCTTTTCATTTTCAGACTTTAATTCTTCTAACTGTTTCTTAAGTTGGTATGTATGATGATACTCACTATTTTCTCTTTCTTCGCAACCTCTGTCCAAAAGTAATAAAATTACAAAAAAGGCGATGCCAATAACGATAATTATTCCACAATCTCCACGCATATCTTTTTTATCCGAATCGCTTGTTTAGCAAAGACTTGCTTTCCTTTGAGAGTTCCTCTAATTCTTTCATGACAGATTCAATCATTGTATCGATTTCTTGGAATGTTTTCGTCAGTTTTTCTTCCAATACATCAATAGTATAATTTATTTCCAGCGCTTTCATCATATCGCATACCTTAGTATTTACCTCATCTAACTTATCAATACCGTTTCTACTTTGTTTTAGTCGTATTGTATAATTTTCTTTGCTCTCATTGAGAGATTTTAACGTTTTTTCCCTGAGCTGTTTATCTGTTATTGAATTGGCCTTGTTCGTCATTTCTGCATAAAGTTCGTCTGCGCCTCTTACCAATTTAGCGAATTTTTCATGGATTTTCTTTACTTCTGTCTCGACTCGTTTCCACTTGGAATGTACCCTTGCAAATTCGACATCTTTATCTTTAGCAGTTTTAATAGCCTCCTTAAAAGTTAAAAGAGCTTTTCTTCCTTCCGTAAATTCTTGTCTTACTTGCTCTTTTTGAGCATTAAATTCAGTAAGGACTTCATTAAACATCGACCTAGTCTTTGATAATGCTTTATCGGACTCATCAGAGCGACAACCAAATGTGGCTATAAGAATGACGATGACAAACATTGTATTTATTATGCTCGTGGTGGCCAAATTGGAAAACATTCTAAATTTATTCATACCATAATTCATCTGCTGTCTCCTTTTAGACTAGTATTATTATAATGGATTGTTGTTAAGTATAGCAAATCCACAAACTTTATACTTAAAACAATATTAGTCGTCAAGAAATTTTTCCATAAAATTCTGCCAAGATCTTAGCGGCGTATCAGTACTGCATGATTTGGCTGGTTTATTATATTTATTATTTCAGCATATGGTATTAATAATACAGAAATCATGTTAAAAAGGGAAGGAATTTCGGGGTGTCAGGGTTTCGGGTTGGTTTTTTTTTCTGAGGTGGGTTATCTCTTTTTTTGTGAGGGGTCTGAATTTTCCGATGCCGAGGCCTTTGTCGGTAATGCTGCTAATTTGTGTTCTCTTGAGTGATTTTACAGGGAGGTTTACTTTTGCGAGCATTCTTCGAATTTGTCTGTTGATTCCCTGGGTGATGGTTATCTCGAGCATTGAGCGGTTGTGGCCTCTCTGTATAATTTTGACCCTTGCAGGTCGGGTTTTACCCTCAGCAAGCCAGATACCCTTTTTGAGATTTTCGACGGCGGCTGGTGAAACTTTGCCCTTTATTGCAGCGAGGTAGGTTTTGGGGAGTTTGTATCTGGGGTGTGTGAGTCTGTTGGTAAGTTGATTGTCGTTGGTGAGAATGATAAGGCCGGAGGTGTCGGCATCGAGTCTGCCGGCACAGAAGATGCGGTAGGGCGATGGTACGAGGTCGACGGCCTTTGTGCGTCCGTATGGGTCCGAGTTGGTGCAAACGACGCCTTTGGGTTTATTGAGCAGGAAATATACCTTTGGCTCACGTTTGATTTTCTTTCCGTTAACTGAAATCGTATCGGTATCCGGGTCGGCGAAAGCGGGCAGCGAGTTGACGGTTTTGCCGTTTACTTGAACTGCGCCGTCGAGTATGAGCTGTTCCGATTTCCTTCTGGAGGCGATGCCGGCGGCGGCCAGTATTTTCTGTAGTCTTTGCTGAGGCATGAAACAAGTTTAACGTATCTTGCCGGTGATTCGCAACAATTGTATTAAGGGCTTTAATATGCCCAGAAATTGCCAAAACTGCCACGTGTATAAATAATGGCTATAGAGGCGAGCACCCACAGTACAAATCCTATCTGAAAGGGAATGTCCCTGAGAATAAATTGAACCGGACTGGCGTATTTTCCTTTTTGTATCAGGGCGCTGAATCTGAAGATGCAATATAGAACGAACGGCGTGGTGTAGACGAGGTTGCTTGTGCCGAACAGGTCGCGTGTTCTTTGATCCATTGCATAGCACAGGAAAGACACGACGGCAAGTGCACTGGTAACATCCAGCATGTGAGAGAGCAGTTCAGGCGTGTAACCTGCGAGGGTCTTTCTAAATCCGGTGCTGTTGGAGCCGAGCTGCCGGATTTCGCTTCTTCTTTTACCGAATGCGAGGAAAAGGCATAAAGCAAAAGTACAGATAACGAGCCAGGGAGAGATGAAGACCTGAACGACAATAGCGCCGGCGACGGCTCTTAAACAGAATCCGACCGATATGATGATGCAGTCCAGTACCATGACTTTTTTAAGAGCCAGCGAGTAAAAAATCATTATGGTTATGTACGTGATAATCACTGCGGCAAATCGAGTGGCGAGCATGTAAGCCGAACAGACAGCAACGGCAGCGAGTGCGGCGGCGAAAAGGGCGGCCACGTCCACAGGCACCCGGCCTGCGGCGATAGGCCTTTTTGCTTTTTGAGGATGAAGACGGTCAGCATTTCTGTCGACAATGTCGTTTAGTATGTAGACGGCAGATGAAGCCAGGCAGAAGCATAAAAAACCTGCTAAAGCGCTGGAGACAGCGAGTAAAACCTGGCCGGTTGGGCCTGTGAGCTTTCTGCCGAATATAAGGGCTGCGAAAATGAACGAGTTCTTTATCCAGTGAGACGGCCGCATGAGCCTGATAAAGTTCATTTTCGTACCTTTCGAGGGCTTCTGGGTTTATGATTGCCTGTTATGTTTCTATGAGCAAGTATCGACATTTTGGCGTTTGGGCCGTAAGATTATATACTGCACTATGGACATACTTGTTGGCGAATTAAGGATTTTCTGATGATTAAGGCCGTTGTTTTCGACCTTGATGATACCCTGTACGACGAAGTTGATTACTGCAAAAGCGGTTATCGAGCGGTTTCGCAGTACATTTCAAGTTTCGATGGCGCACCCGGCCCACAGCGGCTTTTTAACGCCCTCTGGAAAGAATTTACGTCCGGCAACCGAAGACAGGTGTTCAACGCAATAGTTGAAAAGCTGAATATAGGGGGCGAATCTGATGAAAAACTGATTTCCAGGCTTGTAGAGATTTATCGTTGTCACAGGCCTCAGATAATCCTTCCCGCTGAAAGCCGGTCTATGCTCGAACAGATGAAAGAGCGTTACAGGCTGGCATTGCTTACCGATGGATATTTGCCTGCACAGCGATTAAAGGTTGAGTCTCTGGGTATAGCAGATTTTTTTGAAGTTCTTGTTTACACGGAGCAATTAGGTCGTGAATACTGGAAGCCCTGCACAGCCGGTTTTGAGTACGTTCTGGAGCAGCTCAATATTGAGGCGAATGAGGCCGTTTATGTTGGAGACAATGCAGAAAAGGACTTTATCGGGCCTAACCGGCTCGGATTCTTAACGATACAGTTGGTTAGACCAGCGCGAGTTCACAGCGGTGTATCTGATGAGCCTTATTCAAAAGCCGATTTTGTGATTCATAACATAAAAGAGCTTCCCAACCTGCTGAAGGACGTGGGGGCAAAGACAAGACAAAGAGGCATATCGGGCTGAATCGTTAAAGGGACAAAGCAATAATCGAAGTAGTTTATGAGCTATGTTCATCGACAGGTATGTAAGAATTGTGTTTTGATTGTTGCTTTTGAGCCGATATGGGCAGTATATGTGATTGTTAGTGGAGTACGAAGGCGGTTTTTTGTTGACCTGAAAGTGATTAGAACACATAATAAGGTTTTGTTTAGTCCCATAAAAAGTTAATGAGGAGTTCAGGTTATGCCGGCAGGTAAAAGAGGGCAAGGTGAGGGTTGGCTTTATGCTGCGGTAACGTTCGTCGGGCTGTTTATCATTGCAGCGGCGGTGGCGGTTATTTTCTATGTCAAGTACGAGGAGCAATTGAAAATCGCTCAAACCAAGCAGGAGCAAACCGAAGAGCTGGCCAAAAACGGTGAATTAAACAATATAGGTAGTATAGTAGGTGAAAAACCTCGCGACAAAAGCTGGATAGGTACTATGGTGAATCACCTTGACCAAACGGTTAGGACTGTTATAGGCGGGCCGCTTGAAGATACTTCGGCTGAGGTAAAGGTTGAAAGAGTTATGCGGCAAACAGAAGAAGCCCTCGGATTTGTTATGCCGGAATATATCGGCTATGAACAAATTGACCCCAACCTGACAGGCCTGGTTCGTGTTGTGGAGCTTTTGGGAAACAAGCTGGACAGTCTCAGTGAGTCTTTGGAAAATCAGCAGCAGCGTTACGAAGACCTGGAAGAGCGGTACAATAACAGCATGATGGTGAGCTTTGAAAAAGAAGAAAAGCTCCTGGCAGAAAAACGAGACATGAAAGAACATCTGCAAGAGGTGGAAGCGGGATACGAAAAATTAAAATCGCTTTTGAAGAAAAGTTCCGAGGAGCGGGTACAAAAGCTAATGCAGGACCTCGAGCAGGAACAGCTGCAAAGTAAAGAGCTTAAAGACAAATGGCTCCAGACTGAAGCTAAGCTGACAACAACTCAGGACAAGCTGAAGCAGATAAAAGAACAAATAGAATTGATACATGCTCCACCGGATATTGAGATTGAGGCTTTTGAGCCTGACGGCAAAGTGATACTCGTAGACCAGGGTGCAGATATAGCACACATCAACATAGGAAGGGACGACCAGGTTTACCCAGGCTTGACATTTGCGGTATACGATAAGGCCGGTGTAATTCCACGCGGAGGCAAGGGGAAAGCGGAAATTAAAGTTTACAGTGTGGAAAAGAACGTTTCGGTAGCTCGCATCGTGCAGTCTGAGATGAACCGACCTATCATTGAAGATGACATTATAGCGAATTTATTATGGCACAGCGACCAGACGAATGAATTTGTTGTTGCAGGTTCCTTTGATTTGGAAGGTGACGGCCATCGAAACGAGGATGGTACTGCAAAAGTAGAACGGCTAATCGAGAAATGGGGAGGTAAGGTTGCGGACGAAGTGTCGATAAATACGGACTTTGTTATCCTTGGTGAAAAGCCTCGCGTTCTGGGCAAGCCGAGCTATGAGGAACTTGAGGTGGACCCTCTTGCACAGGAAAAGTACGAACGTTCGGTTGCAAGGCTTGAGCGTTATCGCCGGGTAAAAGAAACGGCGGAACTGCTCTGGGTCCCGATGTTCAATTACGAGCGTTTTCTTTACTTCACGGGTTATAAAACTTTATCACAACGGCCCGGTGCATTTAAGTGATGTTGTAACTTGTCGGCTCCACCCCGATT
>CAZGGE010000170.1:0-5865 GCA_964524285.1 uncultured Pirellulales bacterium | reverse complement strand
ACCCCACGTGGTGCACCGCCAATAAGCAGTGCACCCCACGTGGTGCACCGCCAATAAGCAGTGCACCCCACGTGGTGCACCGCCAATTAAGCGGTGCATCCAACGTGGTGCACCGACCCTGACCTATCCTTCCTGCAACTGTCCTTTTATCTCATTCAGCAGGTTCATCGCCTCTATCGGCGTTAGCTTTTCCACCTCCACGGACCCCAGCTTCTCCAGCACCCCCTTCTGCTTCGCCGCAAAAAGCTGCTCCGTAACCCCCTCCTTTGTCTTATGCCTGCCCAGCTTCTCACCCGTCGCCTCCTTCGAAAACGTACTCTCCAGATCTCCAAGAATCTCCTTACTACGCTCCAGAACCTCAGTCGGCACTCCAGCCAGCTTCGCCACGTGTATTCCATAGCTCTTATCCGTACCGCCAGGCAAAATCCGATGCAAAAATATAACCTCATCCATCCACTCTCGAACAGCCACGTTACAATTCTTCACGTTCTCAAAAAGCTCCGCCAGCTCCGTAAGCTCGTGATAATGTGTCGCGAAAAGTGTCCTGCACTTCGTCCTCGTCGCGATATGCTCAGTAACCGCCCACGCCAGTGCCAGACCGTCATAAGTACTCGTACCCCGACCTACCTCATCCAGTATAACCAGCGACTTATCCGTAGCATTATTCATAATATTAGCCGTCTCCACCATCTCCACCATAAACGTCGACTGCCCCCGCAAAAGCTCATCCGACGCCCCCACTCTTGTAAAAATCCTGTCCACCAGCCCTATCTTCGCCTCCGTCGCAGGAATAAAAGACCCCGCATGCGCCATCAAAACCAGAATCGCCACCTGCCTGATATAAGTACTCTTGCCGCTCATATTCGGCCCGGTAATTACCAGCAAATCTCCCTGCTCACCGCCCAGCTCCACATCATTTGGCACAAACTCCTGCCCGAGCGACTCCGCAAGTACCGGATGCTTACCATTGCTAATATGCAGTTCCCGTTCCCCCGTAACTACCGGCCTGACGTAATTGCGCCGCCTTGCCGTATAAGCCATACTAACCAGACAATCACACACCGCAATCGTTTCACCCAATTCCTGCAACCTGCCCACGTACTCTCCCGCCTGCTCGCAAACATCCTGAAAAATTCTCACCTCCAGTTCCAGCGACTTTTCCGAAGACTCCAGCACCCGCGTCTCGTATTCCTTCAACTCCTCGGTGATATAGCGCTCAGCATTTTTCAGCGTCTGCTTTCGCACATAATCAGCAGGAACCTTCTCGCTGTTGGCATGACTGACCTCAATGTAATATCCAAAAACCTTGTTATAACCAACTTTAAGCTTGCTTATCCCCGTGCGGTCTATCTGCTTTTTTTGAAAATTCCGCAGCCAGTCCTGCCCTCCCTTTGCAATCGACCGAAGCTTATCGAGTTCCTCATTGAATCCCGCCTTTATGACTCCGCCGTCCCTGAGATGATTTGGCGAATCTTCCTCGATAGCAGCTTCCAGCAAATCAGCCAGCTCATCCATACTATCGCACCGGCCGGCAAGATTGCCACAAAGGTCAGACTCCATTTCTTCGAGAATCCGCCGTAGCACCGGCACTTTCCTCAGTGTTCCACTCAGGCCGAGCAAATCCCTCGGCCCAGCACGCCTGGTCCCAATGCGACCCGCTATGCGTTCAATATCACAAATATCCGAAAAAAGCTTGCGAAGCTCGCTTATCGTTTCTTCCGATTCCACAAGCTCCTCGATAAAATCCTGGCGCAACTGTATGTCCACAAGCCGTCTCAACGGCATACACAACCAGCTTCGAAACATTCGCGCACCCATGCCCGTCTGCGTATCATCAAGGCAATCTACCAGCGAGCCTTTGGGACTACCCGTGCGAATGGTTTGCAAAACTTCCAGCCCGGCCAGGCTCGCCTGGTCAATCTGAAGATAATCAGCACGGTCCACTTTTTGCAGACTGCGGATATGACTGAGCGTTGTTTTCTGTGTCTCGCCGAGATATTCCAGAACAGCACCCGCAGGTGCTATCAACTGCTCATCATCCGATATCCCGAATCCCTCGAGCGTAGACGCTCCGAAATGCTTAAGCAAACGTTGCCTGCTATGATATGGGTCGAAATACCAGCCTGGGCGCTCGGTAATTATCGCGCCTGTCAGCCGGCTTATCTGCTGCGAAAGTTTTTTGATTTCACCCTCGAACAATTCACCCCGCCTGTCAGCCAGCAGACACTCGGCAGGCGAGAGACGAAGCAGTTCATCGAGCAGCTTATCCTCAGTCAGACTCTGAGCAAAAAAATGTCCCGTGGATATATCAACCCAGCTCAATGCAGCACTCGAATTCTTACCCAGGCTTACAGCACAAAGGAAATTTTCCTCTTTCGAGTTAAGCATTTCATCGTCCGTGAGCGTCCCGGGCGTTACAATCCTTACCACATCACGGTCCACCACACCCCTGGCCGTCCTGGGGTCTTCCACCTGTTCACAAACCGCAACCTTATAACCCGCCTGCAGCATCTTCTTAAGATATCCCTCCACGGCGTGGTAAGGCACACCGGCAAGTGGTATAGGATTATCACCTTTGCTCCGGCTGGTCAACGTAAGGCCGCAAACACGCGAACAAGTGCTCGCATCTTCGTAAAAGGTCTCGTAAAAATCGCCCATACGAAAGAATAAAATCGCGTCCGGATACTTCTTCTTGAAGCGATGAAACTGCTTCATTGCGGGTGTAAGTTTCTCGTTTTGTGTGCTCATAACGCTGATTATACACACAAAGGCTCGTTTAACAACCGCGTTATTAGGCTGCGAATCTCTTCTTCGCTGCCTGCATTTTGCAATCTGACCAGCAGTTCTCGCTGGCGGTCGGTAAAGCATATAGCCGAGCTGTCATCGAAGCCGGCCACTTTTAGTTCCTGCTGTATTCTCTCGACCAGCTCCCTCACATTTTCCCCTGTCTTTGCACAAAGATTCACACCTTTTTTCAGTTTTCCCGGAAGCTCGTGAGCTTTAAGCCTGGCAGGCAAATCAGATTTATTAAAAATGGCGAGTACTTTTCTGCCCCTTATTCTTTCAATCATTTGTTTACTAACCTGTTGGGCCCTTCTGCCGGCGTCCAGCACCAACAACACAAGGTCGGCTTTTTCGAGCAGTTTGATTGCTCTTTGTTGCGATTGCTGTTCTATTCCGTTGGCCGGCTCCTCGTCCAGTCCGGCCGTGTCTACTACCTCGGCAAGCAGCGAACCTATAATGCATTCGCAGCTTATCCAATCGCGTGTTGTCCCCGGCTTTCCGGTAACAACGGCTTTATCACTGCCGGCCAGCCTATTCAACAGTGTGCTTTTACCGGTATTCGGTGGGCCGGTGATTATTATTTTGCAACCATTTATTATTAAATCCGCCTTTTGGCTATCTATTAATATTTGATTAACCCGCCCAGCGATTTTATCCGCCGGCATTCTGCCTGATTCTTTAAGCAATAGATTCGCTGCTGCACAAAGACCGTCTTTTACCTGGTTGACTATGATTTTGGTACCTTTCAATGTCTTAGCTTTTGCAAGCATCATTTTTGCTTCTATGGCAATCGCATTCGAGTTGCCGGCAGCAGACAGTATCCGACAGAGCAATTGCTGCGGCGTAACAAGCTTGGCACCGTTTTTTTCGAGCAGTTTCATAATCGATTCGACAATAAGCGGATTGCCGTGGCAGTTTATTGCAAAATGGTTCGGCCCCTCGCAACCTATTATAACCTGGTCGAGAATGTCCCTGCCATCGTGAATCGTGCCGAGAAGAACTTTCCCCACTTCGAATTTAATTTTGCTTTTTGAAGCGTGTTTGAGTATTCGGTTTAAGAGAGATTCCGCTTTTTCCGTGAAGACTTCGATTGTCGATATGGCCCCAGTTGCTTTACCGGTGGTTACTGCTGCCAAAATGCTCATAACAACCGCCCTACCCCATCTGCGATTCAATATGTTTTCTGTATGCCAGTGCAATGCCTTTTGTTACCAGATTCGGGACATACGAATCTATGAAGTTGCAATCATCAATTATAAATTTTGCGGCGGAGCCGGTAATGACAGTCTCCGGCCAGGTGCCGATTTTTTCAGCATATCGGCGGATTACCTCCTGCAATGTACTGATTGCCGAGTAATAAATCCCGCAATTGATTGCCTCTGTCGTAGTTTTCCCAAAAGGCAGCTTTGGTTTGCTGAGTTTGATTTTCGGCAGGCAGGCGGTTTCCATCTGAAGTGCTCTTGCGCTCATCTCGAAGCCGGGAAAAATCACACCGCCACAGAAAACTCCCCTGTCATCGACGAGGTCAATGGTAACCGCGCTTCCAAAGTCTGCGACTACTACAGCCTTTTCGACCACAGCGTAAGCGGCGGCGGCAGCCAGAACCCTGTCGGAACCGACCTTATAAGATTCTTTGACCGATAAATTCATTGGGTAGGCAATATCTTCTCCGACAATCAGCATTTTCTCACCCAAATTTTCCTCGGCAACCCTGCGAACGAAATCAGTTTGTTCGGGGACAACGCTGCTTGCTACAATTACGCCGTCGAGTTTACCCTGCTTCGAAGCCGGTGCAGGCGGAATTTTATTCCACGCAGACTTGAGACAGCTTTTCAGTCTGGCTCGGCGTGTCCCTGAAACAGTCTCGACGGATTTTTCCTCGCCTTTGATGTATAAACCAACGTCGACATTGGTATTTCCAATATCTATAGCAATAAGATTCATTTTTTACCCCGTTCAACGGCCTGCTCTTTACCTTTTATCATTACCCACAAGCGTTCGGTTAAATCTTTAATTCCCGCTCCTGTTACTGCTGATATTGCAAACGTTTTTTGGTTAAGTGCTTTTTCAATTTGACGTAATTTAGAGTTATCCGGGTCAAGGTCAATTTTATTTACCGCGACAATCTCCGGTTTTTCTCTTAGAGCGGGGCTATAATCGCGCAGTTCTTTTCTCAGTGCCAGGTAATTATCGAGGGGGTCCGAGCCGTCTGCGGGCATTATATCCAAAACGTGTAAAATTGTCCTGGTTCTTTCGATATGCCTGAGAAACTCGAATCCCAGTCCAGCACCACTGTGTGCCCCCTGAATCAAGCCAGGTATGTCGGCCATGACAAAACGTCTGAACCCTGTCAATTCGACAATCCCGAGCACAGGTTCGAGAGTTGTGAACGGATAATCGGCAATTTTAGGCCTGGCGGCTGAGCATCGAGCTATAAGGGTGCTCTTTCCGGCATTTGGCATTCCCACAAGCCCAACATCAGCGATTAGCTTCAGCTCCAGTCGAATATTTCTTTGCTGTCCCTCTTTGCCGGGCGTTGCAATTGCGGGGGTCTGGTTTGTTGAAGTTGCGAATGCCTTGTTTCCCGTACCCCCCTTGCCGCCCCTGCAAACCATGACTTTCAAACCCGGCTTGTTGAGGTCAGCGAGAAGCAAATTGTAGTCTTCGTCGTAAATCAAAGTACCTGGCGGCACTTTTATTATCAAGTCCCTGCCTGCTGCGCCTTGTTTGTTGCTTCCGCTGCCGCTTTTTCCGTTGCCTGCTCTCCAGTGATGCTTTCCGGAGAAGTCCGCCAGAGTGTCAACGTTGTTTACATCCTCGAAAAAAACGTCCCCGCCTTTTCCTCCGTCCCCGCCGTCAGGTCCTCCTTTTGGCACGAATTTTTCCCTTCGGAAACTTACACACCCGTTTCCTCCGTCGCCGGCTTTTACATAAATTCTGGCTTCGTCAACAAACATGGCGGCACGAACCTTTCAAGTTCAAATATGAAAAAGGGATGGTACAAGGCCATCCCTTCAGAGTTATCAACAAATTGGCGGCATCGATGTTCAGACGATGTGGACTTTTCTCCCGCTGAATCGG
>CAZGGE010000169.1:0-5979 GCA_964524285.1 uncultured Pirellulales bacterium | reverse complement strand
TTTTTGTTTATAAACCATTAAAATCTGTCGCTTAAAAAAGTGCGAAAGTTAACTACTAAACTTGTTATAATAAAATATCTGGATTTTCAAATGATGCCTGCATCTACGGTCTCCTGATTATTGTCGAAAAAACCACTCTTTTTCTATGCGGAGGAATAAAAATGAACTCCCGGAAATACGTCTCGTTAGGTCTGGTTTCTGTGCTCCTGCTCACCCTGACTTTCTGCACCTCTCCGGCCGCCGCCGATGAAGGCGACATCTATAACTCCGACGACATCTACCTCGCAAACGTAACACACGATGCATACGTCGACAACGGCGCGGCTAACACAAACTACAACTCGAAACCCGAAGGAAACTACCTCAGACTCGGCGACCACTGGAAAGGCTCTATCTGCAGAAGCTACTTCAAATTCAACCTCGCAGGTCTCTATTGCGACCGTATCAACTACGCAAAGACCACCCTCTGGGCACACAGCCGCTCAAGCACAATACCAACCGTCGAAATCTTCCCGGCCGGAAAAAACTGGGACGAATCAACTATCACATGGAACAACCGCCCCACCACCGGCACCAGAAACGACTACCAGGCAATTGGTAATACCGGAGGTACTTACGATTATTATGATTTCAACGTTACACAGGCCGCAAGAGACGCTCACAGTAATGGTGGAAAACTCAGCCTCATGATAGCCGTCTCAGTAGAGAGCAATCCGAATTATTGGTGCGTCTTCGCGAGCGATGAATCCACCGGAGGCGATGCCGAGTTGAGAATCGATTACTGTCATTGTCCCGTCGCTGGCAACGTCTACACACAAACCATCCCCTCACCCGCACCCGTCGCAAACGCTTCCGTAAATATAACATGCTCAAACGGATATGCAAAACCCATCTCATCAGACCTCCAGGGCGCATACAGTGGTACTCTATATGTCAAAAACGATTGTTCCGGAAAAAACATTACCATAACCGCTGCAAAGCGCAATATGGGCGTCCTCGAATGGAAAGGAAGCACCACCGTAAAAGCCAAATACGACGACCTCACCAATAACGTCGACGTCTACGTCAAGCCCGTCATGCTCATAAACACAGACCTCTCATTCAACCTCGAACCCGTACAGTTTGCCGAGCCGGGCAGCAGCATCGACACCAGCGCAAACGCCCGCATCGATGCCGGCGGAACACAAATCGAAACAAACGGTTGCGAGACAACTTTCAACTTCGACCCGGGCCTGCTTTCCTGCACCGACGTCGCCGCCGTTGACCCATTCAATCACAACCTTGAATACAACATCAACAATTACGACGGTATTGTAACCGTCCAGGCCTCCGCCGCACCCGGACATTACGTAACCATAGGCGACCAGAACAGCCCCACCACAATGTGCAGCCTCTCATTCGAGGCTCACACCATACCCGCACAATGCCAGTTCACATTTGTCGATGTCAACGAAGCCGAATTCACCACACCCGCAGATGCCGTCAGCCCCTATTATTGCCGTTGCGGACACCTCATCGGAAGCCACCTGCGAATACTCGACCCCAACGGCCCGCAGCAGTTCAACGCCGGACAGATACAACCCATCCTCTGGGAAGCCACAGAAAACATCAACGACATCAACATACAATATTCCTCCGACGACGGCGATAATTGGCAGAACATCGACACCGTTTCGAACGCACTCTTCTACGAATGGACCGTACCCGACGTAAACTCTGCCGAATGCCTGCTGAGAATCGCCGACGCCTTCGACCCAGGCGTATCCGACACCAGTAACCAGAACTTCTCCATTAAATACTGCTCCGAAGAACTCACCGCCGACCTCGACAACGACTGCTCAGTCGACTATAAAGACTTCGCACTCTTCGCACAACAATGGCTCACCGACGGCTAATAACCCAAACTCCCACCAATTCGCCGTAAAAACCCGCCCAGACAGTATAACATTATCTCTCTAAACATCCCTCTAACTGATCACGCATCATCTACCTCTGTTTCTTAAGTTACCGCTAATTCGGCGAAATTGCTACTTATAGTATCGTAGACTCAACGTATCAAATCGATCAATAATCAAGCTTATGAAAAACTCTCGAATTCTCAAAACGTTTGCGCGGAATGTTAAAACCCTACGCAAAAGTAAAGGCTGGAGCCAGCAGGAATTGGCCCGTCGTGCGGAACTGCATAGGACATACATAGGCAGTATTGAGCGACACGAACGCAATGTCAGTTTGCTGAACATTCAAAGGATTGCAAAGGCGTTGGGCGTAAAGCCCGGCGAACTCATCTGATGCAAAAAATGCTTCTTTACACCAGCGCAAAACCTTTCCTCAAATGGGCCGGCGGAAAATCCCAGTTAATCGATGAAATCGACAAACGACTGCCAAAACAAGACATTCAATCCCAACGCATTACTCGATATGTCGAACCCTTCGTCGGTGGCGGAGCCGTCTTCTTTCACATCGCACAACACTATGGCCAGTACATTAAGGAATACTGCTTGTTCGATATTAACGAGGACCTCATCGCTTGCTACCAGATGGTAAAAAATGACTGTGAGAAATTGATTAGTCAGCTAAGGAAACTCGAAACGCAGTTTCTGGCCAAAGACCAAACCGAAAGAAAACTTTTCTATTACGAAATCCGTGAACAATTCAACAAGCATCGAAACCCCGCTAAGCTAATCTTCCTCAACAAAACTTGCTTTAATGGCCTTTATCGCGTCAACCGAAAAGGCCTGTTCAACGTTCCTTTCGGAGACTACAAAAACCCCACTATCTGCAATGAACCAAATCTAAGGGCGGCATCCGACTTTCTCCGGCACGCCCAAATCATACACGGAGACTTCGAAAAAAGCTCTCGATTTGTCGATAAACAAACCTTTGTTTATTTCGATCCGCCATATTTACCTCTAAACAACACCGCAAACTTTACATCGTATGCAAAAGGCGGTTTTCCGAAAAAAGAACAGGTGCGGCTCGCCGAATTCTGTCAAGTAATAGACGACCGAGATGCTCTGTTCTTACTTAGCAACTCCGACCCGCATAACGAAGATCCTGAAAATCACTTCTTTGAAAGACACTATACGCAATTCTCAATCGAGACGGTAAAAGCCTCTCGGGCCATCAACTGCAAAGCCTCTGGCAGAGGACAAATAAATGAACTAATTATAATAAATTATGGTTGACGCAACTTCCTACATCCAGTTTGCTTCGAAAATCAGTTTCTATGAACTTCTTCAAGATGAGTTTAAGCCACCGCATATTGATATAGAACAATATTCTGATGAAATAGAACTACTTTCCAAGGATGTTAATATTGAGCAGCTAACTAATAGCTTGCATAAGCGTCCTCGTATTATTGACGTTCTTGAAGAATTGCTTCAGCTTAAACGTTTTACCAATACTCAGTATATTAACTTTTGCTTCGACGTACAAACGCTCAACAATTCTGAGGAATCGGTCGTCATTAATTACATCAACAAGGCCATAATGAACTACGAGAATGGCAAACCTAACGAAAGCTTTCTTGTAATTTATCGTAAACTTTGCAAGAACACATCCCCCAACAACACTAAAAAGCTCTTCTATACTAAACGAGCCATAGTCAAGTACATAGAATTGATAATAAGAAAACGTAAAATCTTGTATTCCCACATTCATAATTCAATAGGTACTCGTTTACGTATTTCTCGTTACGTCATTGAGCAACTAAACGTTGATCGTCTTCTAAAAGCTGTAAAATTGTCCGTTTTTCTAATCCAAAAGCGACACCCAAAGGATACAAAGGGTCTTCATGGAAACTTTGGTAGCATTAAGATCCAAAGAATCCTTGATGATGCAGGCCTACAAAATGTTACTTCTCTCGTGAGGTCACCAATCAATCTGACAACCCCATTGCAATCCTGCCCTCCAGCTTGGGTATATACCAAGGAAATGTCTGTCAAAGGTATCGACAAACGCAAAGACGGCAAACCCAAAGTGTTTGATTACGTCCTTCTTCACAATAGAACGCCAAAGGTGCTTATAGAAACAAACTTCTATTCCACATCCGGAACCAAAATTGGTATTAACCAAGGTGAATATGTCGACTTGTTAGAAGATATACAAAAAATTAATGAGAAACAAAAATTAGACCTGAAGTTCATTTGGGTCACAGACGGTAATTACTGGCTAACCCCAGGGGGAGAAGATAGATACAATAATCTTAAGAGTAGGTTTTTTAGAAAAGAATTCGGACTTATCAATTATAAACTCCTGCATGATCTTTTACCTCAAATCATGGCTTCATCATCATGAAAGTAAATCCGATTGTTATAAACTATCTGCCTGAATCCACCACAATATGGTCATTCCCTCAGAGAGGCAAATGGGCTACGCACAATCCGAACTATCGCGGAAACTTCGCACCACAGATAGCCCGCAACGTCATCGAAATGTACACCCAAAAAGGCGAATCCGTCCTTGATCCTATGGTCGGCGCGGGAACTACTCTCGTTGAGGCTAAATTACTCGTTCGACATGCGATCGGTCTTGATATAAATCCCGATGTCGTCCAACTCGCAAAACAATCACTGCGATTCAAGCATTACCCGCCGAGCAAACAGGACGTTAGGGTTGCGGATGCCTGTGACCTATCCTTCCTGAAAGACAACTCTTTTGACCTCGTCCTTACACACCCGCCCTATATGAATATCATCAAATACTCAAATGGCCGAATCCCACAGGACCTTTCCAATATATCAAGCTTGCCTAAATTCTGCGACCAGATAGAAATTGTCGCAAAAGAATTATTCCGAGTGCTGAAAAAAAATAAATATTGCGCCATTCTCATCGGCGACACACGCAAAGCCAAACACTTCGTCCCCCTTGCCCACAACGTTATGCAGCGATTCTTGAACGTTGGCTTTGTACTCAAAGAGGACATAATAAAAATCCAGCATAACTGCAACTCAAGCCCACGCTGGACCGCCAAAGCCCGGAAAGATAAATTCTACCTCATTATGCACGAACACCTCTTCGTCTTCCGAAAACCCGCCCACCGCGAAAACCTTTCCCTCCTCAAATACAGCACCTCTTTTTAACAAAATTATCTCCCACCCCTATCTCTACCTGACCGCTCATCTTAACCAAATCTGCAGCACAACTATCTTGCTGCTTGATGAATATCAAACCTCTCACTCTCACATCAGAAATTCTGGCAACGGCATGTCTACCGTCCACATAAAAACAGCCGCAATAATCCCTCCCGCAAGACACAAAGCAAATAAAAGCTTAATTGCATTCGGACTCGAAATTGGTACGCTGCTGCCGATATATCGATAATAAAAAAACTGATAGTTGCCAAGTTTCTCAACCCCTCCACAGAAAAACACCCAGTAAATACTTACAATATAAAGAACCAGAACCGCCCCCCACCACGCCAGTACAAACGTATTACCGTCGCGAGGCCGAAAATAATGAAACACCGTCGGCACTCCGCCGATTGTGCATCCAATCCCCATCACCACCCACGGCAGATTCATCCAGAATAAATATCCAAGAAGAAACCTGTTGCGACCTTCTCGCATTCCCTCATTATTCTTTACTTTCGGCTTTGCCCATGTTGCTCATATTAAAGTATTAAGACACATTACCGCAATACCCACCACCCAGAAATATTGACTTATAATCTTGAATATAGCCATCTCTTCACTCACCTGAATTTAACCGCCGCTGAGCAATTCACTACCCGCTTTTACGCTAAATCGAGCCTTCATTCTACCTTTCTTCGACACATTTGCCACATTTTTTTAAGCTGACTTGACAGTTTCGCTATGCTCTTAACCAAACAAAAGCCTGAGAAGAACCACAACGTTGTCTGAGATCATCCGACCCATTTGTATTTCCCCAAATCAGCTCCTTTTGCCATGTGTCCTATCCGTTTTTTGTAACCGGTCAGTTATGGGTGGAGAATGGGTGTTTATGATGAATCAAAGCTAA
>CAZGGE010000168.1:0-5993 GCA_964524285.1 uncultured Pirellulales bacterium | reverse complement strand
CACCGCAATTCAAACCCAAACAAAGCCATCGAGCGGTGTATCCCACGTGGTACACTGCAATCAAACCCGATTCGAACCCGTCAAGCAGTGCACCCCACGTGGTACACCGACCCTATGCGACACACCAAAACCAACCTACCCCTGTAATCCGCAAAAAGTACCCAGCTTGCCAGGTGTCTCCCAAAAGCAAATACCAAACCTGCACATTTGCAAATTCCTCAAAACCACATTAAACTATGCGAACAAAATCAAAGGACTTCACTATTACTCAAATAAACCACTTTTCGTAAATAACTATGAAAAAACGCATCTGCCTCTACATAGCCCTGACAGCCCTGTACCTCCTCCCCGGCTGCAAATCAGCACCAGAAACAAAAGATTACACAAAACCCCTGCCCCCCGGCCAACTCGCTCTGAGAAAAATCAAAAATCCCGAACAAATTCCCGACCTCACAACCGCATGCTACAACCTCGCAAAAATGCAAACCGCAATAAATCACAGCCTCAACTATCTTCGAAAGCCCTCAAGCAAACAATTTTTCCCCTACGGAAACATCAACCACGCCCGCGCCGTCGACAGCCTCGAAGCCTTCCAGGACCTCATCTCTTCCGGCCTGAGGGGTCCGCAACTGAACGACGCTATAATCGAAAAATTCGACGTTTACGAATCCGTCGGCTGCGACAACATGGGAACCGTCCTGTTCACCGGCTACTACACACCCATCTTAAACGGCAGCCTGAAAAAAAACGAACGCTTCAAACACCCCCTTTACAGCAAACCCGACGACCTCGAAAAAACCGAAACCGGACAAATAATCGGCAGAAGAACACCCTCCGGACAAATCACCGCATATCCCACACGCGCAGAACTCGAAAACTCCAATATACTCAAAGGAAACGAACTACTCTGGCTCCAGGACCCGTTCGAAGCATACGTCGCACACGTACAAGGCTCCGCAAAAATAAAACTGCCGGACGGAAAAATGATTACCGTCGGATACGCCGCAAGCAACGGACAAGAATACCGAAGTGTTGCAAAAAAACTCGTCGCCGAAGGCAGAATTCCAAAAAGCCGGTTAAGCCTCGAAGCTATGATAAACTTCTTCGACGAAAACCCAAACCTCCTCTCGCAGTACTTACAATATAACCCACGCTTCGTTTTCTTCCGCAAGTCCAAAGGCCCGCCACGCGGCAGCATCAACGAGCCGGTTACCCCAATGAGAACCATCGCTACCGACAAATCCGTCTACCCAAGAGCTTGCCTGGCATACCTGTCCACTAATCTGCCCCGCATCATCGCAGAAAAAGTCTACATCGACCCTTACCAGGGCTTCGTCCTCGACCAGGACACCGGCGGGGCCATCCGGGCGGCGGGAAAATGCGATGTCTATATGGGCGTCGGCAAACAAGCCGGCAGCCTCGCAGGACACACATACAAGGAAGGAAAACTATATTACCTGTTCCTCAAACCCGGCTACTTCCAGGCTGAAAAACCACCTCTTTTCCCCGAAAAAAAGCCGCAGCTCTGAAAGGACCAAAATGTACAGGCATTCTTTTCTGCTGTTAATCACAGCCATCGTTGCTGCCGCGTGCGCAACTACACAGGCCGAACCCAAAGCCGCCGTCGCATGGAAACTTGACGGCGACGTAAAAGACAGCTCCGCAAATGCAAATCACGGAAAGGTAATCGGCGACCCGGAATTTGTGCCCGGAATTGCCGGCATGGCATTAAAATTCGACGGCAGGGACGACAAAGTAATAAATCCCGATGCAATGGGCATGCCCATCCAGTGGGAAGGCGACGCGAGACGTTCACCTTCCTGGACGGTAAATATCTGGATATATCTGGAAGAACCTGTCGGCACAGATTTTACCTGCGCAGGAGGATTCGGATCCAGCACTGTTCACGCCGGACGCTTTATTCTTGCAAGAAGTAATGAGATTTATCTGAGCACAGGCCACGCCGTCACCGACATCAGCACAAACAGCCAATTCGACGTCGGCAAATGGCAGATGATAACCGCAGTGTATGAACAGGATAAATCAGACCCGGTTCGTGGAACCTGCAAAATATACAAAAACACAAAGCTAATAGGCTCAAAGCCCGGTGCCACACTCTCGAACACTACCTCAGAGGTCTGGCTGGGATGGAACGAAGGACGCTATACCACCCACTGGCCGGGAATAATCGACGAGTTTACCGTATGGGACGGTGCGCTCGACCAAAACCAGATAAATATCCTCTATAAAAATCCCGCCCTGACAAGCTTCGAGGCCCTTGAGCCTGAAGCCTGGAGGCCCAACCCCCCGGATGGTTCAAAGAATACGCCCACCGATATAACTTTGCAATGGAACGCAGGCGCCGATGCAAGAAAGCACATCGTTTATTTTGGAACCGCCCGGGAGCTGGTATCAAAGGCAAGCCCGTGGTCGGGAACCTGCAGGGGCCATCAAAGCCGGACGAGCTTCAAACCCCCGGCACTTGAACTCGACAAAACTTATTACTGGCGAGTGGATGAATTTTCGAATACCGGCGTCCACAAAGGTGATGTCTGGAGTTTTACGCCCGGTTTGGACCGCGGGCACCGAATCCTTCTGGAGCGGGGTCTGCAAATCGAGGCACTGGTATTTCCCGCCACGGCAGGCGGTTTCGACCTCGACCGCTGGTACGAATCGAACTTCACCACAGCGAACTTCTGGCAGGGTTACGGCCGAATGGAAGTTCTGGGTACGCCGCCGGGTCTGCCGTGGTCTCGAATGGCTACATACCAGCGAACGCTCAGGCCGGAGGAAAATCCTTACAGGGACAATCTGGTAAGGCTTCAGTTCGGCGACGAGGAAAAGTACGGCCACCCCGAACACGGTACGGACCTGATACGAAGAGCCGCCAATGCTCTTGAACAACTTCGAAAGACATTCCCCGGCGTAATTTGCCACACAAACCAGAGAATGAGTTCGCCACCGACAGAAGTTATGCATCGTTATATGCGGCGCGCCAAACCCGATATGCTTATGCTTGGCATATACGTTTATAACGGCACCAAGCCGAATATGGCCGCAATGTACACGCGGCTGGAAAAATATCGACAACTCAGCCTCGACGGAAACGACGGCACGGGTATGACCCCCATACCATTTGCATATTACATGCAGACCTATAAACGGATGGGCCATATTCCCTCCGAGTCGGAGCTTCGCCTGGGTGAGTTTGCCGCCTGGGTATTCGGCAGCAAGTTCGCAAGTGCGTTCGTGTATAACACCGTGGTGGGCTATGGAGTCAGAGGCGGGCTTTTCCGGGACGACGGCGACAGTGCCCCGCTGCCCCAATTCGACTACATAGCCGAGACCAACCGCCAGAGCAGAAACCTCGGCCCGGCGCTGGTACGACTAATCAGTACGGACGTGCGAATGATTGCCGCGCACAACAAAAGGCCGGAAAATATCCCCCACTGGGAACCAAACGCCGACCCCTATATAACAAACGTGGAAATAACCAACCTTAGCACGGAAAACGACGGCAAACCCGCCGACGTGCTGATAGGCTACTTTAAGCCTTTACACGAATCCTTTGACGGTGACGAATGGCAGAACCAGCAATACTTTATGGTTGTTAACGGCCTGACCGGGGTTGATGCACGGGCGAGCCAAACGCGACAACAGATTACGCTGACATTTGATTTTGCCAACACCAAAATAAAGCAGTTGCAAAGATTAAGCAGGGACAGCGGCAACGTGGAAAGCGTACCGCTTGAACATCTGCATGATTCGGTTTATAAGCTGGAATTAATTCTGGACGGCGGCACGGGGGATTTGTTCAAATTCGACACCGGTGCACCTTTTATCAACGGCCCTTGTAAACCTCGTTTTGCAACCAAACCGGCTCCTTCAAATTATGCGAGGAAACTGGACAAGAATGTTACTCTAAGATGGAAGCCTGCCGAAGGAGCAAAAACACAAAACCTGTATTTCGGCACAAACTACCAGCAGGTTAAATCAAGCACTGAGCCGGCAAAAACCGGTCTATCTCCCTCATGCAACAGCTTCAACATACAGGACCTCTTTTGCAGCAAAGCGAATTTCGAGCGTGTCAATAAAGCAAAACAGGCACCATCATCCGGGCTTGACAGGGGTCATCGAATCCTGCTCGAACACGGCCTTTTGCTTGGAGCGATAGTTTTTCCGGGCACAACTTCCAGCTTCGACCTCGAACGATGGGAAGAATCGAATTTTAACCAGGTAAACCTGTGGGACCGCGGCGGTATGAACAAATATCTTGGCCCCCCGCCCGGTCTGCCCTGGGGCAGGGTATATGTAAGCAAGGACTATACGTTAAACAGCAGCGAACAACCCTATGAACAAAACCTGCTAACCCTTCAGTACGGCGATGAGCAGGACATGAGCATTGAATCCAACAGAGCCGAGGCCGCTCAAACACTAAAGCACTGGCGAGAGAAGTATCCTCACGCCCTGAGCTTTACCAACCAGTGCGGCACAGGAAGCAGCAATACCGCAATGAGATTGTACATGAAGGAGGCCAGGCCCGACATTCTTTCGTTCGACAGGTATGCCTTCTACAACGGCAGCAAACCTCCCTATGCTTTCGAATCACACTGTGCTTATGTATATGACGGTCTGGCACAATTCCGCAAGCTCGCGCTCGAAGGCAATGACGGCACCGGCAAAACACCCATACCGTACCACCTGTTCACCCAGAGCTTCATGCACATTCGCAACATCAACAAAGACCCCCAAATGACAGGCCATATGCCGTCGGAATCGCAAATGAGATGGAACTGGTTCATCGCCTGGACGTTTGGGTATAAAGGAATTACCGCCTTCATATACAACGCGCATTCGAGCAATCCCGACAAAGCAATCATGTCTGCGTTCTTCAGCGACCTCGGTGATAACAAGCCGCTTGCCAGCTTTCATTCCATCGCCGAAACCAACCGACAAAGCTCCAACCTCGGAAATGCCCTGGTCCGCCTGATAAGCACCGATGTTCGTATGATTCCAAACGTTACCAAAAAGCCGAACAACATAGACGCCTGGGACAGCTCAGCCGACCCGTATATCACAAACATAGATGTTAAAGGTGCCGACGATGCAGATGTCTTTGTCGGTTACTTCAAACCTTTGCACGAATCCTTTGACGGCCCCGAGTACAACAATGAAATATACTTTATGATTATGAACGCCAAATCGAGCAGAACGGGAACCTGCGTCGAAACACAGGAAGCCATTGATATTGATTTCGACTTCGGGGACAGCGTCATCAAATCTTTGCAGCGGCTCAGCAGGGACACCGGCCGGGTCGAGACCGTCCCTCTAAAGCATACAGCCGGCTCAAAATACTCTCTCGCTATTACGCTTCCCGGCGGAACAGCCGACCTGTTCAAATTCAATACCGGTGCTCCTTTTATCAATGGACCATACAGGAAAGACTTAACACAAAAACAAGCCGACAATGCTCTCGATTACAATAAAACTTATTTCTGGCGGGTTGATGAAACTGACAAATCAGGTGAAACCTTCAAGGGATCTGTATGGAGCTTCACCACGCTGGGCAAGCCGCTCCGCGCCGCCGGACCCGTTCCCGTCGACGGCTGTTACAGAGCCAGGTGCGATGATTGTCTGGAATGGGCGGCAGCATCGGCGGCGGAATCTCACGAGCTTTACCTCGGCACAAACAAAAAACTCGTTGCCGACGCAGATAAAACCTCAATGACTTTCAAAGGAAAGTTTAACCAAACGATTTACAATCCGCCAAAACTGGATTATAAAACTACATATTACTGGCGGGTCGACGAAAACAATAAAGTGGGCAAAACCAAAGGACACATCTGGAGCTTTACCACCGTGGATAAAACCGGCCATGACGGAACGATTTCGTCCAATGACATAAAGGTTACCGCATCGAGCCAATATGCCCCGGCGGTGCCCGAAAATACCATAAACCGCGGCGGGCTTAAAGAAGGTTTGTATCACACCAA
>CAZGGE010000167.1:0-6008 GCA_964524285.1 uncultured Pirellulales bacterium | reverse complement strand
CCGTCGATACCGGCAGCAGCACCGTCAGCGCCTGCGACACCTTCCGGTAAAGACCCGCCGATTTTATCTCCTCCAGCATTATCTCATCCGCCGCCCGCAAAATCGAAAGCCGCTCCCGCGTAACCTCACCGATTATCCGAACCGCCAGGCCCGGCCCGGGAAACGGATGACGCCACACAATATCCTTCGGCAATCCAAGATAATCTCCCAACACACGAACCTCATCCTTGAACAAATACCGCAAAGGCTCTATAAGCTCGAAACCCAACTGCGCCGGCAATCCTCCCACATTATGATGAACCTTGATATTCGCCGCCGCATTACCCTCCCTGCTGCCCGACTCGATAACGTCAGGATACAACGTACCCTGCGCCAGAAAATGTGCACCCGCCAGTTTGACCGCCTCGGATTTGAACGCCTCAATAAATTCTCGCCCGATTATTCGACGCTTCTCCTCGGGAGATGTAACTCCACTTAGAGCCTCCAGAAACCGTTCACTCCAATCCACAACACGAAGCTCAATCTGAAAATGCTCCCGAAAGGTATTCACCACGTGCCCACGCTCGTTCTTTCGAAGCAGGCCGTTGTCCACGAATATCCCCACAAGCTGCTCTGGTACCGCACGATGTAAAAGCGTTGCAACCACCGAAGAATCAACCCCACCGCTTAATCCGCATATCACCTTCGATTCTCCGACCTGCCGCCTTATCCCATTCACCGACTCCTCTACAAAATCACTCATCGTCCAGTCTCCCCGGCAGCCGCATATATCATAAAGAAAATTCTCCACTATCACCCCGCCCTGAGGCGTATGCGAAACCTCCGGATGAAACTGAACACCGAAAAACTTCTTCTCCCTGTGCCTCACCGCCCCATAAGGACAGGTCGCAGTGCTCGCCAGCTTTTCAAAATCCTCACCCAAATGACAAATCTGGTCTCCGTGACTCGACCACGCCGTTATTTCCTCACCTAAGTTACTCAACAAATCATCGCCGTCCAGAATCTTGACTGTCGTCCTGCCATATTCCCGCTTTTTAGCCTCCTTAATCTCCGCTCCAAGCATCTTGCACCCCAACTGCATCCCGTAACATATCCCCAGTATCGGAACTCCGAGATTGAATATCTTCTCATCACAGCAGGGCGCACTTTCTCCGTAAACACTCGCTGGCCCTCCGGAAAGCACTATCCCCTTTACACCCATATCAGCGAGTTCCATCGCCCGCGTCCCACTGCCGCATATCACCGAATAAACGTTATATTCCCGAACTCGTCTCGCTATAAGCTGACAATACTGGCTGCCGAAATCCAGAATTGCTATCACTTCATGAGACATCAACGTCCGCCGAAAAAAATTAACCCCACTTCAAAAAATCAATCCTCGATAGGCTCCGGCTCCGTGTAATTCGGCGCCTCTTTCGTTATCTGGATATCGTGCGGATGTGATTCTCCCACCGCCGCCGAACTGACTCGGACGAAACGCGTCTTCTTACGCATCTGGTCGATATCCTTCGCACCGCAATAACCCATACCCGCACGCAATCCGCCAACCAGTTGATATACAAAATCACTCAAGGTTCCCCGATAAGGTACGCGTCCTTCCACTCCTTCCGGCACGAGCTTTTCCTGTCCTTCGGGACCGCCCTGGCCGTATCGCTCAGCAGAACCCTGAATCATCGCACCCAGCGAACCCATACCTCGATATTCCTTGAACTGCCTGCCACGGTAAATCACCAACTGACCCGGGCTTTCCTTCAAGCCCGCAAAAAGAGAACCAAGCATCACGCTCGATGCCCCCGCCGATAGCGCCTTCGAAATGTCGCCCGAATGCCGAACACCCCCGTCCGCAATGACCGGCACACCCTGCTTGTCCGCCGCCTCCACACAGTTCATTATTGCTGACACCTGCGGAACACCAACTCCCGAGATTACCCGAGTCGTACAAATCGCACCAGGCCCTATGCCTACCTTGACAGCATTAGCGCCCGCCTTCAACAGTGCCGTCGCTCCCTCGCCCGTTGCAACGTTACCCGCTATCACATCAATTTCGTATTGTTTCTTTATTTCCTTGACCGTATCAAGAACGTTTTGCGAATGACCGTGTGCACTGTCAACCACCAGAACGTCCACGTCCGCAGATATCAGCGCCTCGATTCGCTCGAAATCCTTTACACCAACCGCCGCCCCCACGCGCAGACGCCCCCGCTCATCCCTCGCTGAAATAGGATACTGTTGCACCCGGTCGATATCTCGCATCGTTATCAATCCCGCCAGCTCACCATTGTCGTTCACCAGCAACAGCTTTTCCACTTTATGCCGTTGAAGTATCTCCTTAGCCTGCTCCAGAGTCGTACCCGCAGGGCCGGTCGCAAGATTCTCCTTTGTCATTACCGTACTGATTTTAACCTCGTAATCCTTGAGAAACTTCAAATCACGCTGCGTCAATATCCCCACCAGCTTTCTGCCGCCCTCCACAATTGGAATCCCAGAGACGTTCTGTTCATTCATCAAATCTCTCGCCCGCCTTACAGGTTCGTACGGAGACAGAGTTACTGGGTCAAGTATCACCCCGTTCTCCGATCGCTTAACCTTTGCAACCTCACGTTTCTGCTGCTCCACGGTAAGATTTTTATGGATTACACCTATCCCTCCCTCCTGAGCAAGTGCTATCGCCAGCGCAGACTCCGTAACAGTATCCATCGCCGCAGACAATATCGGTATATTGATACTTATATTGTTGGTCAAACGCGTACTCGTCTGAGCCTGGGTCGGCACTATTTCACTCTTTGCCGGAAGCAGAAGAACGTCATCAAAAGTTATACCGTCCGCAACTATCTTGCTTTTGACCATTTTCGTCTCCGTAAATCAAACCAACCCTCACCCCTCCTGCAAACCGACAGTATAAGCCTCCCCCATTGCACCGTCAAAATAATTACTTCAGACAACCGTGAATTAAAAATAGTTAACTCAGAAGCCGACATTCGGATACCCTCTTGAAAAAATATATTCCTGCTTGCCGCATAAACCATAATCCGGTATAATATTAGCCCGCGCGAGCGAATATCGGCATAAAACAGCAGGATTATCGAACTAACCCCTTGTACGACATCCCTTCAACGCAATCTTTCTGAGGGGATTGTAAAATGCGCCTTGTGGTACAAAAGGCAAATCAAATAATACGCGAACTACAAATCGACAAGGATTGCATCTACATCGGCAGGCTCGATGGCTGCGACCTCTGCCTTCCAGAAAAAGTCATCTCAAGACGCCACGCATCAATATCAATAAAACACGACGGCAAATGGTACCTCCGGGACCATGATTCTGCCAATGAAACATACCTCAACAAAATAGCTGTCAAAAAAGCTGCTCTCAAAACCGGCGACCTCATAGGCATAGGCAAATACAGCATCGAGGATTTTCTCGATGACCACGAAAAAAAAAAAACAACCTGCACAGGACGAAGATACACTTCACGTGGAAGCATCACTTGCTACACCAAAACATGAAACCATTGTAAGAAAACCCGGCGCTCATCACGCACCCGCAATGCGACTGCACGCAAAAAGGCTCACCGATTTTGCACAGGCGGCACAGGCACTCTGCGATGCCGAAAGCCTAAATAATCTTCTCGTAATTGTGATAGATATTGTGATGCGACAATTCAGTGCATTTCACGTCTTCTGTGCCCTGCGCGAGCAGCCTAACGGCCCAATGACATACCAGGCCGGAAAAAGACGTGACGGCAGAAAGATAACTCTCGATGATTTGCAGCTTCGCGAAAAAATTCAACAGGTCATCGAAAAAAGCCAGTCAATTGTACTGCCCAGGGTCTCTGCACAGATGGAAGAAAAAGACAGGGTCCGCTCTGCTATAATGGCCCCAATTACCCGAAAAACCGGCTGCTTCGGCGTAATATATGCCGACAACGCCATGGTCCACGAACATTATATGCTCGGCGACCTCGATTATCTCATCTTCCTCGCAATGCACACCGGCGCCATCTTGAAAAAAATCCCCTGATTATTACCTCGATATCGCCTCTAAAAATATCAGACCGGCATAAACATCGAACTTTGCCGGCTCACTGCGACGCATAACGGACACTACAGACGACCTTAAGCCACTTTGTTACAATCACTAATCCAAACCGGGCTGATAAATCACTTCAATTTCCGACTGATTCAGACACTTTTCATAAATTCGCACATCATCCATCACACCCCAGCCTGCCTTGCCTTCGGTCCATACCATTCCATTAAAAAGCTCCGCATCATTATCACCGACACTGTCATAAGAAATGCTGACGTTCGTTTCGTCAAACCGCCAGTAGAACGCCAAATCGGACCAAAGCGGGTAAAACGAGATGTTCAGGCCTGTCGGGATTAACTCTTTTCAAAATTTTTCCTTGAAAATCTAACTTAAAATTTGTAATCGATAAATCCAAAATACTCTGAAATTTCAAAACAGACATTTGTTATCAATACCGGGAAAAAAGAAAAATGAAGCAATTCGTTATCACCCCCGCCGCCGGTAAACGCCTCATTGCAAAGGCCGCCGCACAACTCACTGCTGTAACCGGCGCACTCAATGCCGGAACCGTCGTCATCATAGCCGGCACTACTAACGCATACGTCGCCGAGGAAATACTCAAAAAAATCAAACAGAAATTCCCTTACGACAAAAAACAATTCATCCGCGGCATAACAATACCACCATCAAAACCCACAACAAAACACGGCAGACTGACCGACAGCAAAAAATTCCCCGGCGACATAATTATCGAAAAAGGCAAATGCCGCACCGGCAAAACCATCTTCGATGTCGTCGACAAGCTCAACCATCATGATGTCATAATAAAAGGTGCAAACGCACTCGACATCCGGAACAGACAGGCTGGCGTCCTCATCGGCCATCCCAAAGGTGGAACAATCATCGCCGCTCTACAGGCCGTCACAGGAAGAAAAACCAGACTCATAATACCCGTGGGACTCGAAAAACGAGTAAACACAAATCTCAACACAATCGCCAAAATGCTCAACGCCCCAGGCACCGAAGGACCTTCTCTCCTGCCCCTGCCGGGCCCGATACTAACCGAAATTGATGCCCTGAAAATCCTCACCGGGGCCGACGCCTTCCTAACTGCTGCCGGAGGAGTCGCCGGCGCCGAAGGTGCAGTCTGGCTTGCAATCGATGGAAATCCACAACAACTGAAAAACGCTCAAAAAATCCTTAAAAACATCTCCACCGAACCACCATTCAACATCTGACAACCTTACCCCCCAACATAAAATTTATCCTGCACCAAAGTCTCGACCCATCGGGACTACCACTTTGTAACATTTCCCACCTTTTGACGTTTATTACTTTTCCCACTCGAAGATTTCCCCCGTTTCCAATCACTGTCCCGGACAACACGAATTCGCTATAATCATGACGGCATGAAACTAACCACATCCCTAAAACAAAAAGCCCTCGAACTCCGCTTCGACCTCGTCCATATTACCGGCTCTACCGAAAAAAATTGTCTTTTTTCAAAATTCGTAGGTAAAAAACATACTACTGATTTGTCCTGCTATTAGACAATCGATTGTTCTGATACAAGATAAGAGAAGCATATATGATTAAAGATACGCTCCTTATATTGAGGTGCAAACATGGCAGCCGAACAGCCTTCAAACGTATTTATAAAAAATATGAAGGTGACTTGCGGACACTTGCTGCTAATCTTTTGGATGACAAAGCATCAGCTGAAGATATTGTTCACGATGTTTTCATCTCGTTTTTGTCAATCGTTGAAAAGTTTGAGTTAAGACGCAGTCTGGCAGGTTTCCTGAAAACCTGTGTTGCAAATCGAGCACGCAACTATGCAAAGAAAAAACAGAACCAGGCACGTACAATTAGGGACGCCGAAAAACTGACTTCAAAAGAAAATGAACCGATTAGATTGGTGATACAAAATGAGCAGCGCCAAGAAAGCTGATGTGGGCAAGCTGGACAATCCAGTCTGG
>CAZGGE010000166.1:4406-6012 GCA_964524285.1 uncultured Pirellulales bacterium | reverse complement strand
CCGGCAGCGTTGGAATGACCGGCGCCGCCGCCCTTGCAGGCAAAGCCGCACTACGGGCCGGCGCTGGACTTGTAAGGATTGCAACCGCTAAAACCGCCCTGCCCATGGTAGCCGCCATTGAACCGTCCTATACCACCATCGCCCTTGCGGAAGACACCGCCGGCCGTGTGTCCGCAAAGGCTACCAATGCAATACTTAAAGCCACGAAGGAAAACGACGCCCTCGCACTCGGGCCGGGAATGGGGATAAGCAGAGGCCTGAGACAGGTTGTACAAACCTTGCTCACAGTGCACGACCTCCGAATAGTCATAGACGGAGACGGACTCAACAACCTCAGCAAAATTAAACACTGGCCCGATATGTTAAAAGCAAGCGTGGTCCTAACCCCTCATCCGGGCGAAATGAAAAGATTGTGGTCGGGATTGTTCAGAGAAAAAATGCCCGACGACAGAAAACAACAGGCCCTCAACCTGGCCCGCAAAAGCAACTCCGTCGTTGTATTGAAAGGTGCGGGGACGGTGGTAACGGACGGAAAACGGGTTTATGTCAACGGCACGGGTAATCCGGGCATGGCAACGGCCGGCGCCGGTGATGTACTTACCGGAGTCATCACCGCCCTCATCGGCCAGGGACTGAGCAATTTCGACGCAGCGGTTCTCGGAGTCCATGTGCACGGACTGGCGGGAGACCTGGCGGCGAAAAAACTCGGGCAAACTAGCGTAACGGCCGCGGATATTGTGCAATCACTTTGCGATGCATTTATGAAAATCAGATAAAATCAATCGAAAGGATGTTTTTATGACTGATGACCCGAAGCAGTACTTCGAACAGTTCAAGAACGACCATGGTAAAATGAAAGAATTAGTTCCGGATGCGGTTAGTGGCTTTTCCGGAATGTTCTCCAAAATTATGAAAGACGGTGCACTCTCGACCAAAGAAAAGGAGTTGATAGCCTTAGGCATAGGCGTGGCTCAGCGATGCAGGCCGTGTATAAGACTGCACGTCCAGAAAAGTCTTGCCGCCGGAGCCACCAAAGAGCAGATTCTCGAAGCCGCTACCGTCGCGGTTATGATGGGCGGTGGACCGGCATATACACATATACCCGTAGTAACCGAAACACTCGAGGCGCTCGGAAGTTAAAAGAATTTTCACAACCTGACTTAAGTTCAACCCGGGGATTTACGGTGAGTCTCCTCTTTTGCAGATATAACTAACAATCAGGACCTGTTTTTGCCTTATCAACCCGCTCCTTCAGCCACTTTTTCCAACCATCTAATCCCTTGCCGCTTTTTGCCGAAATTTCGAAAATTGCTATCCTCCCGTTCAGCCTCCGGGCATCAGCCTTCGCTCTGTCGATATCGAAATCTTCGGGGTCTATCGCACTTAAAATGTCAATCTTGTTTATCAACATTGCCGCGGACTTGACGAAAATGGCCGGATACTTTGCCGGCTTGTCGTCGCCCTCAGCAACCGAAAGCACCGCCAGCTTCCATGTCTCACCAAGCTCGAACGCCGACGGACAAACAAGATTGCCCACGTTCTCGATAAAAATCAAATCCAGTTCATTCAATGGAAGTGTTCCCAGAGCATTGTTGACCTGTGCCGC
>CAZGGE010000166.1:0-4396 GCA_964524285.1 uncultured Pirellulales bacterium | reverse complement strand
TGACACGCACCGCCGGTCTCTATCTGAACCACGGGCGCCCCAGTCGCACGTATTCGCCGGGCATCAAGCTCGGTCTGAACGTCACCCTCTATCACACCAATGCGTAATTCCCCGCCCAGCTCCTCAATCGTCCGGGTGATAATAGTGGTCTTGCCCGAACCCGGCGACGATATCATATTCAAACACAACAACCTGTGCTCACGAAAAAGCCTGCTGTTCTGTTGTGCCCACTGCTCGTTCGTGCTCAATATCTTCTTGCCGACCCTTACTCGCTTTCCCATCTGCCTACTCCGTCTCGAACTCTATGGTCTCCAGCGTAAGGGGCGTATCGCTGAGCAATTCGAATTTATCGCCGCCGCATTGCGGACATCTCGGCCTGTTAATTTCCACATCAAACGGCTCTCCGCAATCCTTACACCTGCCCTGTAAAGGCTTCTGCTCTACCTCCAGTTTCACCGCCTCACAAACCGTTCCTTTAGATATAGCCTCAAAAGCCTCACGCAGCAACTGCTCGTTTACCGCGCTGAGAACACCGCAAATCACCTTCGCCTCTACCGGCCGGGCCTTTTGCTTCTCCGCCTCCGCAATTATCGTCGCAAGCAAAGCCTGTGCAATCGAACCCTCGTGCATCAGCAAATCCTCGGAAGGTCCCGACCATAAGGCATCTGAATAATCCGACGCCCGCCAATTCTTGTCAACATCTCCACCATCGGCGCCCCGCTTGTATCAACCACTTCGCCGATTAGCTCCGCCTGCCCGCCAAGCCTATGCTCCCTGCAAATCTCCAGACATCGTTGAGCACACTCCGCAGCCACTATTGCCGCGAACTTGCCTTCATTGGCGATATTCAAAACGTCCATGCCCAGCATATCCGCTGCCGCCCACACCGTCGGATTCACCACCAGCTTACTCTCGTCTATCTCCATACTCAGACCCGTCGCCCTGCTTATCTCGTTAAGCGTAGCCGCCAGACCTCCGCGTGTCGGGTCTCGCATGAACTTCACCCCATCCGTCCCCTCCAGCAGACTGCACGTCAAATCGCTCACCGAAGCACAATCACTGCACAACTGCGATTGAAAATCCATACCCTCACGCTGACAAATTATCGTCAAACCGTGGTCCCCGATACTTCCGCTCAAAAGAACCTTGTCGCCCGCCTCTATCCGTTCAAAACCCAATTCCCTCGCTCCTGCACGCACACCAACACCCGCCGTATTAATAAATAACTGGTCCGCCGCTCCCTTTTCCACGGTCTTCGTATCCCCCGTTACGATTGCGACATTATTTTCTTTTGCAGCAATGCCCGCACTCGCGATTACTCGCTCCAGAACCTCCATATCCAGCCCCGTCTCCACAATCAGCGACAAGGAAATCGCCGCCGGCCTGGCACCCGCAACCGCCAAATCATTTATCGTTCCGCACACCGCCAGTTTCCCGATATCCCCTCCTCTGAAAAACAAAGGCTTAACCACATAGCTGTCCGTAGTTAAATAAATACCATCGGCACCTACATCCACTTTCCCCGCGTCGCCGAGCTGCCCGCTTTGCCCCACGCTTAAAAGAGGCAAAATGGTATTGCGAATCAACTCATCGCTTAGCTGGCCCCCGCCCCCGTGTGCAAGTAAAACCTTATCGTGCTCGTTTACTTTCATCAATTGCGCCTGCCTCCACGGCCGAACTTGAACCATGCCGCACACGCACCTTCAGAACTAACCATACACGGACCCAGCGGATTCTCCGGACTGCACTGATTATCGAACAACTCACAATCCTTCGGCTCAATCAACCCCCGAAGCACCTCACCACAACGACAGCCGTTCCCGCTCGCTACCTTCGCCTCGGTAGGCTCGAACCTCTTGGACGCATCAAAACTCGCATATTTATCCCGAAGCTTCAACCCGCTCTGCCCTATCATCCCAAGCCCGCGCCAGCTCTCGTCCGCAGCTTCGAAACACTCTTCGATAATCTCCTGTGCCTTCGTATTGCCCCTTTCGGTAACAACCGCCTCATATATGGATTTCAGCTCGGGCTTTCCCTGTGCAAGCTGCCGGCAGATTTCTGCAATACCCTCGATTATCTGCATAGGCTCAAAACCCGCAACCACACAAGGCCTACCGAAATCCCTTACCACCTCACCGAAAATCCCGTAGCCCGTAATCGCGCTAACGTGCCCCGGACATAAAAAACCGTTAATATAATCGCTACCACCAGACAACAGCGCCCGCATAGCAGGCACAATCAATTTATGCCCGCTCAATATACAAAAATTATGCAAACCCTCTTCGTATGCCTGCCTGACGGCAACCGCGCTCGACGGAGCCGTCGTCTCGAAGCCCACCGCTACAAATACCACCACATTATCTGGGTTTCTCTTTGCCAGCTCCAGCGCATCGGCACTGCTGAGCACTACCTTTATATTCGCCCCAGCCTGCCTGGTCTCCAGCGAACCGTCCCTGCCGGGTACACGAACCATGTCCCCGTAGGTAGCAATTATACAATTTTCGTCCTCCGCAATCTTGAGCAGGGTATCGATGTAGTTCTGGTCGGTAACGCAAACCGGACAACCCGGTCCCGACAACAGCTTCAGGCCCGCCGGCAGTGTCGTTCGAATACCATTGCGGAAAATCGACACCGTATGCGTCCCGCAAACCTCCATTATATTGATTTGCCCGCCCAGCTTCGCACATGCTGAAGCCATCATCCTTTGAGCTTTGTAAATTCTCTCAAGCATTTCCGAAAACCACTCCTCATATTTCACACTAACTGTTTGAACCATTCCCGACCTCAGCCAGGTACTGCCACGTCTTGCTCGCTTCCTGTTCGTCGACAAACGAAATAGCAAAACCCGCATGCACCAGCACAAGGTCCCCGATGCCGGCACCTTCCAGCAGCGTCGTTCGCGCCTTCCATCGATTACCCATAGCGTCAACGACGGCCCTGTCGTCCTCAAGCTCAACTATTCTCGCCGGTACTGCCAGACACATTAGAAACCTGCCTTGCCCGCCGCTAAATCAGCGGACATCTTAATTACCGCCGCTCCTGCCAAACGAACCAATCGCCGCCTGACCAAAAGAGATACCGCCGTCGTTGCAGGGAACACGCCGGTTAAATAATACCTCAAAATCATCCCGCTTCAAGAGTCTGATAAGACGATTTGAAAAATAACGGTTACAGAACACGCCCCCGCTCAACGCCACTATATTTATCTTTCGAGATTCCCTCGCACGCCCGGCCATCTCAAGCAGCGCATTACAAATACAGTTATGGAATCGAGCGGATATAAGCCCTGTTCTCACACCTTTTTTCACATCTTCAACTATCTGCCTGATAATTATACGATAATTCACCTTCAGCGGTTCACCACGACCGGCCTCCAGCGAATAGTCGTAACCATGCTCTACGCCACTCTCGACCGCCGCCTCCAGACCCATAGGCAACTCCGCCTCAAAATGATTATAGCTGCCAACACCCGCCAACGCCGCCACCGCATCAAAAAGCCTGCCCAAACTCGACGTCTCAACCCTATTGACCCCCTTATCTATTTGCTCCAGTATCACCCTTTGTTTGCGCTGGTCCTGTTCTATTCGGTCCAAAAGCCAGGCAAAATTTTCAAGCTCGAATTCCTCCCCGTAAGTAGCCCGCAAAAGTCCAAGCGCAGACCTTATCGCTTCTCTGCTCGCCTTATCGCCGCCCGCCAGCGGATAATAACAAAGATGCCCGAAACGCTCAAAACCATCGAAATCCGCAATGAGGCACTCACAACCCCAAATCGCCCCGTCGGTACCCAACCCCGTTCCGTCACACTCTAATCCTATGGCCGGCCCCCTCACGCCATGCTCTGCCAGAACCGACGCGATATGTGCCCAATGATGCTGCACCTGTATCAGCCTTACACCTTCAAGTGTCTTTGCATAACCGGCCGAAACGTAACCGGGATGCAAATCACAGACCACCAAGTCGGGCCTGACCTCAACCAGACGCCCCAAACCATCAATCGAACTGACATAACGCCGGTAAACCCCTCCATCCTCCAGGTCGCCGATATGCTCACTGCATATAAACTCATCGCCCCTGACAAAACAAAAAGTGTTTTTCATATCCGAACCTGCCGCCAGAACTTTGGCCTCGCTGCTCTTGTTGCTGATAATCGGCGTCGGAACGTAACCCCTCGCCCGCCTCAACAATGCCGGCTCTCCGTCAATAATCTGCACTATCGAATCGTCCACAGGCCGGTATATCTTCCTGTTATGCATCAGAAAAAAGTCCGCAATATCGCTCAGCCTCTCAACAGCCTGCGCATTCTCATAAACCAGAGGCTCGTCCGAAATATTCCCGCTGGTCATTACAAGAACTTCCAGTCCCTCCCCGAAAAGCAGATGATGCAACGGCGTATAGC
>CAZGGE010000165.1:0-6071 GCA_964524285.1 uncultured Pirellulales bacterium | reverse complement strand
CTCCACTTATCGCAAAAAACGACTCAAATCAGAGCCTGTGAGAAATACGGGTTAGCCTTTGCGTTCCGACCCGACTCCCCTAAAGCGAAAGCTACAGGATAATATGCGATCCGTAACAAATTAACATTTCGCCAAACGCAATCATTAAATACAATTGGTATAACTTTCCTGCCGGCAATTCAACGTTGCACTAATTATGCGCCAAATCAGGACACACAGACCCGTCATCATCTTTTCATAATCTTATTTGAGAGCTTCGTCAATTTCTCCGTTGGGCAGCATATTGTCTGGATGGTAAATGCCCTTTTCCTCCAACTGGTACCTCCTGCAGTTCTGCCAGTTATTTTTTGATTTGCAATAATCCTTTGCCCATGTGTTGCCCAGCTTCTGCTGCTTTTCAAATCTTCTCAACGGACAAACGTTATACCATTTACACGCCATTGAAAACTCACAATTTCCGGTAAATCAGCGGTCTCCGGATTTGCTTTTATTCATACCTTGAACATTGTCGGTCAGCCAGCCGATTCTAATGCCTTTTGTCGGATTCAGCTCCGGAATATAAGGCTTTATATCCAAAACCGGACTGCCGTCGGCCATGTCAACACCGAATATATGCAAAATGTTCTTATCCAGCCTTTCAAGACCCACCACCGACACACCAACAGGGTTCGGCCTGTAGGGGCTTCTTGTGGAAAAAACACCATGTTCTTTGCCTTCCCACGGAGGACATGCTTTAAGGCTTGAAGTTTCAGCCAGGTGCATATGAAAAATTACCATAACATGGCTGAAACCATCAAGGTCCTTGAGGCCCTCACAAAAATCATCAAATATTTCTATTGTCCCCTTTACATCTGAGGCCCCTGCCGCCTGCCGGGGAATACCGGTGCCTTCCTTGAAAGGCGAATGAATTATTCCGATTGGTCGATAACGTATGGTCTTCAAAAAACAACCTTTCTGGTTTTCCAAAATTATATTCTTATACCTATGCCGCCTCTGAGGTAAAGGCAGGCCGTAGCCGGTTTGAAATAACAAATGCCCGGAAGAACAAAACTGCCATCAACCAGAATGTACCGACAACTAAAAAAGCACGTCCGATTTCGATGTTCTGAAAACCCGGAGGAATATCCAAAGCAGCCCTTTTTTGGGTATCCATATCATCGAACGCATCATTGGTAAACCGCGACAAGTCATCGAAACCGATTATACACGTTGTCACCCATCCGCGGTACATACGAATATACTTTATATCTGCCGACCATACCTGGTCCGCCCGGGTAATTTGCACACCGTCGAGCAGGTACGGGTGAAAATGTTTACAACGCAAATGGCTCAATTTCTAATTTGCAATTTTCGGGCTGGTAGTTACGATTTTTACAAATAAGTTTATCAGCAGGTACGTATGCAAATCCTGCTATGATGACCTGTAACCTTATAACGGGAGACCGGCAATCGCTCAAGATACACCAAATTTCGGTGTAACGACCGCCAAACAGGATGCACTACTGGCCAGAATGGCCAGATGCGGAATCGACGAGCAGGACCTTGAAGAATCGTTCGTCAGAGGCGGCGGACCGGGCGGGCAGAAAGTGAACACCGCTTCAAGCTGCGTTCGGCTTAAGCACAAACCGACCGGCCTTGAAGTCAAATGCCAACGAACCCGCACACAAAAACTTAATCGATACTACGCCCGTAAGCAACTGTGCGATCTCATTGAACAAAGACAATTGGGGGATTTAAGTCCTCGAGCAGTAAGACAGCAAAAGGTCCAAAAACAAAAACAGCGAAGGAAAAGACGCAGCAAACAAAAGTATGCACAACAGGGCAAACAAGCCGATAATTGAAATACTGCGGTATAAGGCAATCAGCACGCTTAGCGGGCCAATATAAGCGGGGCAATATGGTCAAATTAGTTACTGACAAACAAATTTACCAACAGGTTATAATGGACATGGTCTGCAAGGCACGGACGTTTGTCTGGATTGCGACCGCTGATTTAAAAGACCTGTACGTTGACAAGGCCGGCAGAAAAGTGCCATTTCTTGAGGTGCTCAGCAATCTGGCAGCTCTTAATGTGGAATTGCGTATGTTGCACAGCAAAGAGCCGGGACCGGTATTTCGCAGAGATTTTGACCGTTATCCCAGTCTGATAAGCAAAATGGAGCGAATTCTTTGCCCGCGGGTTCACATGAAAACGGTCATCGTTGATGCAGAAAAGGCTTACGCAGGCAGTGCCAATCTGACCGGTGCGGGCATGGGAGCAAAAAGTGCGGACAGGAGAAATTTTGAGGCGGGAATAATTACCGACGTCCAGGAAATTGTGTGCCAAATCATGGAAAAGTTTGATAATATTTGGATGGGGGCATACTGTAGAAAGTGTAAAAGAAAGCAATTCTGTGCCGATTACAAGGATATGCTTGTGGAAAGCTGAATCCAGGTTGAATGAACAAGTTAGTTTTGGTTCGTAAAGGTCGTTTGCGGCGCAGAGCGGAGCGACCAGGCGGCAGTACAAATCAGGAGAAAGCATTATGTTCAAAGCAAAAACAGTTATGACAACTGACCCGATTACCGTGAAGAAGGAGACGCCGATATATGATGCCATAAGAACGCTGGTGGAAAATAACATTACCGGACTTCCCGTGGTTGATGATGGCGGCACTATCGCAGGCGTCATTACCGAAAAGGACATGCTTAAGCTGCTGTACAACATCGAGGACAAGCCGGGCAAGGTTGAGGACTTTATGACCAAAGGTGTGGTGGCTTTCAAGGAGGAAGACAGCCTTATAGACATAACCGAGTGTCTGATAAAGAACCACTTTCGCAGGGTTCCGATAGTTTCGGACGGCAGGCTGGTTGGTATTGTAAGCCGCAAGGACATAATCAAGTATATTTTGAAGCTTCGTCATAAGGAAACCGAAGGTGGCTGAGCCTTTGTCCGGCTTTTTCAGCAATTTACGCAGCCAGGCGGGGATGTAACGGTAAAAGTAATGGGTGCTGTAAGTTCATGTGAGGAAGAAAGTTATGTTCGAAGCAAGGAAGGTAATGACGACCAATCCGGTGTCGATTAGAAAAGATGCCACGATTTATGATACTATCAAGCTGTTGGCGGAAAATGATTTCACCGGGCTTCCGGTGGTAAATGAAGATATGACCCTTGCGGGGATAGTTACGGAAAAAGACGTACTGAAGCTTCTTTCTGACCTTGAGACGCTGATGCTTTCGAGTGAACTTGAAGAAAGCCAAGCCAGGATAGAGGACTTTATGACCGATAAGGTGGTGAGCTTTGATGAACGCTCTGACCTTCTGGCAGTTTGTGAGTGTCTTATCAAGAACGCTTTCCGTCGAGTGCCTATTACCTGTGAGGGCAAGCTGGTGGGGATAATCAGCCGTCGAGATATTATCAGATATATTCTCGAGCCGTTTGGATAGAGGTTTTGCGGGGCCCTGGCAAGAGCAACGTGGGCGGTTAATCAGGGTGGTTTTGCTGCCGGCATCCATTATTGTTCGGTTTCGGTTTGTTTGTTTTGTTTTTCGTTTTGTGTGTTTTCAAGGTTTGGCTTTGTTGGTTTGATGGGTTCGATTCCGAGGGCTAATTCGATTCGGGCGACTCTTTCGGAAAGTCTTGTCAATTCGAGGTTTATGGAATCGAGCTTGCTTGAGACCTGGTCGACACTCTCTTCGACATTCAGGAGATTGCGTTCAGTTATGCTGATGAAGCGGTTCATGAGGCGTTCATAGGCATAAATGGCTCGTGCGGTGTCGCTTCGGTATTCGGGGATTGTTATTTCGGGTTGGACCTCGTATGTTTTCTGGCTGCCTTGTATGGCGTTGGAGCATAACATTAAGGCTACGCAAGTGGTTATTATACAAGCGATTGCGACAGATTTGTTTTTTATATTTTTTCGCATTTTTTTGCCTTTCTCAAAATATTTAGTTGCTTCAGTTTTGTATATCGGCCAAAGGCTGATGGTTTCTTAGTATGTGTATTGTTGATGAGAGGTGAAATCGGGCGTTGTACCACGTTGGGTGCACTGCTTGACGAGTTTGAAATTGGGTCTGGTTTGGGTTTGATTGGGTTTGTTTGTGATTTTTGAGGCGTTAGAGGGGGTAAATTGGCTTTGATTGGGTTTGTATTGCGGTGCACCACGTTGGATGCACCGCCTGACGGCTTTGTTTGGGTTTGTTTTGAGGTGCGGTTTGGAGTCTGGTTTTTATAACTTCCTGCAAAGCAAGGGTTTGTGTTAACCGGCGGGTTTTGAAATTGGGTTTGTTTTGCAAAATAAGTGGGTAATTTACCTAACTTAACTTTGTGGGGAGCGAAAGCTCGCCCAAAGAGGAAAAGAAACCATATTTGAAATTTTAGATTTGGTAGCTCAGAATGAGTTCGGCCTTTGGCCGACGGTGATTTTATGATGGTCATTTGTATTTTCCCCCCCCGATTTGTTAAGTTCCAAGTATGTTGTAATTCAAAGAGCATGTTATGTTAAGTGAGTATTATACTAAATTTGAAGTTAAATGTAAAGGAAAAAATTGTTCAGAATTCAGAAATCAGAGGTCAGATGTCAGAGTTCAGAAATCAGATGTCAGATTTTAGATGTCAGTAGTCAGAAATTAGAGGTTAGAAGTCAGAAATTAGAGGTTAGAAGTTAGAAGTTAGAGGTTAGAAGTAAGAAGTAGAAATGTGACAACTTTTAATCAGGACTTGACACAGGGGTCGGCTTTGGCGGAGGGGAATCCGTGAACTGTAAAACGGGGATAATTGTTGAGGATTTAAAGGAAGTTTTGTATGATTATTCATATAGCGCGGACGGCAATGTTTTTTAGAATATCTGTGTATGATTATCGTGTTTGAAATCAAAAAAATACCTGACACCTTTAATTCCTATTACCGAAGGAGAAAAAAATGAAGAGAGCAATGTTGATTCTCATTGCCGTGGCGATGCCGGCTTTTGTCTGGGCTATGGATTCCAACACGCCGGAGAAGCTCGCAAAGCAGTTTATTGCTAACGTGAACGCCAGGGATATCGAGGGACAATGTGAACTGTTGCATCCGAGTTGCGTCAAGGGACTGTCCGGTATGGGCAGGAAATTCATGGATGCCTCATTGAAACGAGATTTTCGCACAAAGATACCCAAGAAACACAATATCAATGTCTACAAGGACCAGTGGGAAAAGTCAGTTCTTCCCTTCGGCAAAGTCGCTGACTGGCCGGTGAAGCCAACACACCGGTTTGACGTTGAGTTCAGTACCGGTAAAAGTTCAGCGACCACAATCAGCCGGTTCATAGTAGAAGAAGACGACAGATGGTTCATTACTGTTCCCATTATCAACGCAGAATTCCTCAGAAATTACGCAGACAATAAGAACGAACTCTATGTTGCGGGTTGCTATATGAGAGAGCAGCACCTTGGCACCCTCGAGGACATGACCGATTACGGAAAGATGCTGGCGGATGAGCTGGGAATCAGGCATTTCAATGTAAGAATGGTATACGATAACCCCGTCTACATAGCGGCGCATTTCTCTGCGAAGATGGAAGGAGAAACCATCAAATCACGAACTGTGACTTTGGAAAAACCATCAAACACAGTTGGGATATATTTCATTTATCGCACGAAGCCCTTAGAACCTCAAACTGATAAGGCTTATCATTGGTTCAATGTCATGCTTACCAGCTTTATGAAAAAGGAGGGTGTTGACAAAGAGACAGAGAGAGAATACCTGCAGGAGCGTCCAGAGTCTGAACATATTCCCGGATTCAGAAGGTCTGTCAATTCCTACTTGTTCAACAGCAAGAGGCCGCTGCCGATGAATCGAAGGGTTTCCTACTTCACGCTGATAGATGAGAAAGGTAAAGGCGGCAAAGACGTTACGTACTCAATTGATTTTGAGGTATCTGAGAGCCCTGTTGAGGGAGAGGAATCTTCCAGCTAAATTTTTTGACAGGATGTTGACAAGCCGCGCCGCTGAAGAGTAGCTTAGTGAACATGAAAGAACGAGTGATTAACCCGCTTGCCGTAATCCAAATGGCAGGCGCGGGAGGTCTTGGGTTTCTTACTGTTATTCAGTTCGA
>CAZGGE010000164.1:0-6074 GCA_964524285.1 uncultured Pirellulales bacterium | reverse complement strand
GTAATCCGTCTGCGCCGGGTCCAGAACATGGTCTCCCACCTTTCGCCCGTTGACATACAATTCGTAATACCCCAACCCGCAAATATATGCTCTCGCCAGCTTAACTTCACCTTTAACCTCAAATCCCCGCCGGTAAACAAACGCCTGCTCCGATTCCGTCTTCTGCCTCGAAATCCATTTCGCCTTCCAGTCCTCCTCAGCCGGCAAACCCATCTCCCACCACGCCGCCTCGCTGTAATCACTGACCTTCCCCTGCTTATCCCACACTCGAACTTTCCAGTAACACCGCATCCCAGATTCAGGTTCCCGCCCATCGTATATCACCCGCGTATTGTTGCCCGAGTTTACCTTGCCGCTGTTCCACATATCACCCTTGTTCTCCGCCAGCAATTCACGCGAACTCGACACCAGAACCTGGTATGCCCTCTGTTTCTGACCCCGCATACCGGAACGCAGCACCCAGCTTAGCGTCGGCTTCAAAACATCCAGACCCAGCGGATTCTCCTTGTACTCACAAAGCAATTGTTCCGCTGTAATACGAACCGGAACCTCCAGAGGAAGCGAAAGCCACGCCAGACCAATATCACGGTTCATGTGCCCCGCCGTCCCTGCAGGAACATAATCACCTTTCAATCCGTCGTAAAACAACGCCAGCCTGTCCCCCACTTTTATCACCGACGGCAAACCTATAATGCGCTTCGACCAGTTGCAGTTCCCCCCGTCAAGAACAACCGCCTTGTTCTCCGCGTCCCAATTTTCCAAATTCCTGCTCCAGTAAACCCATATCGCATCGGTGTACTCACACTTGTCAAGGCCTGCGTGATTGGTAAAAAGAAACCACGTGCCGCTGGTCTTTTCGTAATAAAGCGAAGAATTTTCAATCTGCTCCTGCGGCGGAACAATCGGCTTCGCGTCCGGCTCCCAGCCGGCGTTAAGGTCTTGTGTTCGCGCAATTCCGATTGTCCGTTTTACACCGTTTCTTATGGTGGAACCGCTGAAGAACTGAAGGTACTCCCCCTCGACTTCGACAATCGCTCCCGGACTCGCCGTCAGCGAATAATACGTCCCCGGCTTCGGCCTGAAGGGAACCACCTCACGCTGCTTTATCCACGGACCCTCGGGAGAAATGCTCATCGCCTTCAAAGTATAATACGGAAATCTCGGAACTCGCGCAGGTGCAGCCGACGCATTAGGCGAACCCAGATAAAACATATGCCAGACGTCCCCGTCAAAGAACGTGCTCCCGTAACTCGCCGTCGCACTGTCCGACGTACCCGCTGCACCCAATTCCAGCACCGTCCCATGCTTTTGCCAGTGAACCAGATCCTCACTCGTCGCAAGTGCTGCAAGCCACCCCTTCGGCCCCGCCGCATCATAATGCATGTAATAAACGCCCTCATGATCAAAAACCCAAACGTCCCGCGCCCCGTATATATCACAATCATTGGGGCCGCCGCCATGCGCCAGCACCACCCCGTAATCCTCGGCCTCCAGCCTCAACTCTGCCGAAGGCCTGCAGTCGGGATATTTGCTCACGTTACCAATACCGGCACAACCGCTTAAAAGTAATCCGAAAAAAAAAGCAAATAAAATTGCCCCGCGACAAAATCGAAAATCAATACAAATCATTTCTTTCAATTTCATTTTCCTCATAACATCTGAAACTTACTACACCGATTAATGGTTCTGCCGAATCTGAAATTAGAACATATTAAGGAACCGCACTCATTCTTATCACGGCTCATTCGATTCCTTTTTGTATTTACAACTGAAAACGTACTCCCCTGAGCCGACTTCGTAAACCGCTCGGCCTTCCTGCTCACCAAAAAAACTTACTCCCTCCAACTCCTCCACATTCCTGCCTTGCTCGCTTACACTCTCCGCATCCACCGTGGGAAGATAAACCGTCGCCGTTGTATTAAAAGGCACACTAAGCTCAAGGAAAAAATCCTCACCGCTCAGCCACCAGCAACTCCTGATGGTGCCGTACATACACTCGTGCTCAGCCTCCACCCACTTCAAATCACCCACCGGCCGAGGACGGATAACTATACGCTTGAAGCCCGGCTCATTCGAATCAAAACCGATGCCCGCCAGATACTTGTAAAACCACGCACTGATGTCCCCGAACATTATGTGATTCATCGACGCCGTATCTTTCCACGATTCCCACAGTGTCGTCGCCCCCTGTTCTATCCAGTATATATAGCCGGGCCAGGTCTCTCTCGTCGCCACCTTGTATGCCACGTCTATACGACCGTTGTTCGAAAGCGCACGAAACAGATACTTCGCACCCAGTATGCCCGTATCAATATGCCGGTTCCGCTTCCTGATGGCCTCCACCAGCTTCTCAACCACCTTTATCTTTTCCGCCTCAAGCACCAGTCCCTGATATATCGCACAACTCAAAGCCGTCTGGCTCCCGTTTGCGTAAATACCGTCCCCCTTGTAAAAAGTTTCGTTAAATCGCCTCCGTATCTCCTTGGCAAGTTCACCGTACCTTTTCGCATCTTCCTTCTTGCCAAGAAGCTCCGCCGACCGCGCCAAAATCACCGTGTCCGCGTAATAATAACCCGTACTCGTAACTGCTTCCGGCGTCTTCGTGTCTGCCGGTACCCAGTCACCAAGCCCGTAATCAACTATATGACCGGCAGATATGCTCGTCATATAATCCACGTAACGCTTATGTCCCTCGTAATGCTCCGCAAGAATACGCTCGTCCCCCTTGTACTCGTAAAGATACCACGGTATAAGTATATACGCACTGTCCCACGCAGGCCCGTTACCCCACCTGTAGCCCCAACCCGACGTAGGAACTATGCCCGGAAGCGCACCCGTCGGGCGCTGCTCATCCTTGAAATCGTCCATCCATTTCGTATAAGACGCAGCATTACACCAGTTGTACATCGCCTGCTCCGCCGCCAGATGAGCATCGCCGGTCCACCCAAGCTTCTCACGACTCGGACAGTCCGTCGGATAACCGTGAAAATTACTCCGGTAAGACCACCGCGTCATCTTTTGTATCGTGTTGAACTGCTCATTCGAGCACTCAAAAAATCCGCACTTATCGAACGACGTATGTATCACCCGCGCAAGAAGATTCTCCAGCGAAGCCTCGCCCGGAAAACCCCGAACCTCTACATATCGGAAGCCGTGATATACAAAACAAGGCTCCCAAACCTCCACGCCTTCGCCCTTCATTATGTAAGTATCCGTCTGAAAATCACCCTGCTTGACGTGCTGGTCTATCCCCTTCTGGCTTACCGTACCGTCCTCGTGCAGTCTTTCCCCGTACTTCAGTGTAACCTTCGTGCCGGCAGGCCCCGAAACTCGCAATTGCGCCCGCCCCGACATATTCTGACCAATATCATATACAAACACACCTGGCTTAACCTCCGTAACCTTAACCGGATTCAGGGTCTCGATAACCTTCATAGGCGGCATCATCTGGGCTTTGAATTTACCCTTCGGCCCCGCAACTATTTTAGCCTGACGCCAGCCGCCGTCGTCATAACCAACTTTTTTCCAACCCGCCATCTCCAGCCTCGCGTCATAAACAACCCCGTTGCGAATGCTGTTATAAACAATCGGCCCACTGTTTACCTTCCAGCTCGAATCCGTTAATATGGTGCTTTTACTGCCGTCCGGATGACGCACCTCAATCTGGCAAATCACCGTGGGCCTGTCACGCCACGGCGATTCCCTGAAATCCCACGCCGCCCTGACAGCAATATTGTAAAATCCGTTGCCCAGAACCACACCTGCCGCATTCTTACCCTCACCCACCAAATCCGTAACATCATGGGTAACATAAAGTACCCGCTTGTCATAACGCGTAACCGCAGGGTCAAGCACATGGTCGCCAACCTTCTCACCGTTAAGATAAAGATTGTAATATCCCAGACCGCAGATATAAGCACGAGCGCTCGCAACAGGCTTTTTCAGCTCGAATTCATTGCGAAAATACGGACTCCCCTCCACCTTATTGCTATCCTCGTGTGGGAGTGTTGTCCGTATCCATTTTGCCTGCCAATCTTTCTTCTCCAGCAAACCCATCTCCCAGTAGCCGCAATCACTGTAATTGCTTACCTCACCTTTCTCGTCCCACACCCGAACCTTCCAGTAACACCGCATCCGCGACTCCAAAGCCTTACCGCCGTAAACTACGTGAACGCTCTTGTCTGATTCCACCTTAGCACTGTCCCACATGTCCCCCACGTCTTTCCGCAGTTTTTCCTCACTGCCGGCAACCAGTATCTGATAAGCGCTCTGCTTCTTACCACGCAAATGCGACTCAATAACCCAGCTCAACCTCGGCTTGTCCACGTCGATTCCAATCGCATTGCTCAGATACTCGCACTGCAAATCCGTAACACGCAAATATCCCCCGCCTGATACCTCGCCCACGAACAAGGCTGTAAACAAAAACAAAACCACATACCATCCTGTCCGTTTCATTCCTTATTACTCCAAAAAATATTGCAAACGCTAAAATCAAAAACCACACCCCATAGTCTAACGGATTTCTTTATAACGTGCCACGCGTTTTACACACCACAGCTTCTTAACAGCAGGACAGAAAACTGGGCATCATCACTTAAAATCTTCGCATAAAAGCAACACCTCCACCGCTTTCCCCCATATAAGGAACCACCTTGAAACCGGCAATTTCCATATCCTTGCCTTTGCCACCTACCGTATGCCCCACAACCCAACCCAGCGTCGCACCAAACAAAACGTCGCTCGCCCAGTGGTCCCCCGTATCCATCATCCGCCATGCAACCACCGATGCACCCCCATAAGCCGGTATCCCCACCCACGGTCCGTAATACTCATCCAGCACCGATGCTACACAAAAAGAGCTTGAAGTATGACCGCTCGGCCACGCCCAGTCTTTGCCGTTCGGCGTTTCATTATCCCGCAAACCCTTAAAAGCAAGGGTCGAAAGATTCGTAAGCGACAGCGCCCTCAGCATTGTCAACGCACGCTCCTTGTTAACCTCATCGCCTGTATCCGCACTAAATATGTACCACAATCCCGCACCGGCAAAGTGAAAGAGCCCAGAACCAACCACGTTCAAACTCTCGTCCGTAAAATCCTTGAAAGTCCGGATACCCTCGAAGTTCTCGTTGATATTGTCGTCCGCATCGCTGTTGTGCATTGCAATACTTCCTCCACCCGCTAAAAGCAAAGCCGTCATATTATCCCCTCTAAGAAAAACGTCGTTGCCGTCCTTGATAACCCGTCGCACAAACCGCTTCGCATCCGCATGCAACGATTCCAGCCTCTTACCGCCTCTTCCAGCCTCACCACCGCCCGGCGACGTACAACCCAAAAACCACACCACCAACAACACAAACGACCACAAACCACACGCCCGCAACTGATTCATATCTGGCCTTCCTGCTCTTGCATAAACATACACAATACACCCGACCCCGCCGCTTATGGCAGGTTACCCGAATTGCATCCTTTCACACAGTGTTCATCTTACACAGGTTTGCCCGGAGCGCTGTTGAAAAAATCATGCAATGTCAAAATGGCTCTCCAAGTTTCACTTCTCTATAAATGGGATAGCTTTGGACAGAGGGGGACCTGAAAAAGCATAAAACGCAAGAAAAAAAGCTACAATTTTCGCACTAAACCGTCGCCTGTGGTATAAACAGTTCTTGAAATGATCGCAACAGAAAAGTGTCAGTCATACCTGCAATGTAATCCAAAACAATTAATTCGTCTGGTGTATCGTCGTTATATATATCCTTCATATCTACAGAAACAAACCTATAAAATATTTTGTAAACTTTGGGTTCATTTTCGCCGTCATAAGGACTGATTGAGGTTTTGAAGCGGTTCTTTTTTTTCAATTCATCTAATAGGTTATCAAAAAGCAATTCTATCGTTCTTCTTGCCTGCTTCTTATATTCTTCGGCTTTTCTGCTTTTATAAATATGTTCATAGTTGAATTTCCTTATTACATCGTGAATTAATGTGCCCCTGTCGGGGGATATTGCAATGTACTCTTTATGTTAACTTTCGCATTTTTTATAAAGGTTTAAGCAGCGGAAGCTAAGGCT
>CAZGGE010000163.1:2984-6228 GCA_964524285.1 uncultured Pirellulales bacterium | reverse complement strand
TTCTCCCTCACCCCCGCAATTAACTTCTGCAACCGCTGCAAAGCCCACCTGTCAATTTCATGCATCTTTTCGTACTTTATTGTATCCTTACCAGGCTCAAAATCGCTCGTATTGCCGAACAGAAATCTCAGAGTGTTCCTTATCTTCCTGTACGCATCCTGCGTTCTGCCAATCAGCTCATCATTACAGCGAATATCCTCCTGATAATTCACACTCGCCACCCATAACCTCAAAATATCCGCACCGTATTTTCCCACTTCTTCTTGTGCATTTACATAATTGCCCAGCGATTTCGATTGCTTCATTCCGTTCTCGTCGACCGTAAAGCCATGCGTAAGCACGTTTTTGAAAGGCTCCCTACCCATAAAACCGATAGCCGGCAGCAGCGAAAGCTGAAACCATCCACGGTGCTGGTCCGAACCCTCCAGATACATATCCACCGGCACAGGCCAGCCTGCCTTCTTTGCCACGCTGTACCAACTGCAACCCGATTCGAACCAGACATCAAAAATATTCTCTTCCTTTTCCAAATCTTCAAAGCTGAAACCTTCCGGCAATTCGAAATCTTCGCCCAGGATTTCCTTTGGAGAATCGGTAAACCAGCAGTCCGAGCCTTTCCGCTCGATGTGCCTTGCAACAGCAAGTACGGATTCTCTGGTGAGCAGAGGTTCTCCGTTAGAGTTGACAAAAACCGGAAGCGGCAAACCCCAGCTGCGCTGCCGGCTTATACACCAGTCCGGACGGGATTCTACCATTCCTGCAATACGTTTCTCACCCCACCTCGGTATCCATTTAACATTGGGAATCCGCTCCAACGCAAGGTTACGCAATGTTTCACCCTCATCTGGTATCTGTTTGTCAACTCCAACAAACCACTGTTCGGTGGCGCGGAAAATCACCGGCATCCTGCTTCGCCAGCAGTGTGGATAGCTATGTGTTATTTCGCCTTTTGCAAAAAGCAATCCCTTATTCTGCAAATGCTTATTTACGTCCGGGTCGACTTCGAGCACGTTCCTGCCCCGCAGCCATTGTGGCACAGTATCGTCGTAACAGCCGTCGTCCATAACCGGCGAATAGATTGCCAAATCGTTCTGATGTCCCGAAATATAGTCTTCCAGGCCATGCCCCGGCGCAGTGTGCACGAGTCCGGTGCCGTCTTCGGTGGTAACATAGTCAGCCAAAATGACCTTGAAGGCGTCTTTATCGGTGGGGTTGTTGTCTACAAACGGGTGACAATATCTAAGGTTTTCCAGGTCGGCTCCAACGGCGGTTTTTTTGCCTATTGTAACGTCGCTTTCCTGCAACCCACCCGCTTCGAGAATTGCTCCAATACGTTTTGTCGCCACAATTGAAAGGAATTTGCGCCCTGACTGCTCATAGCTTACAGCAGAGTATTCGAGATTTGGATGTACGGCGACTGCAAGATTAGCCGCCAGAGTCCAGGGAGTGGTAGTCCAAATCATAAGGCAGACGCCGGCATTTTCGCTTTGGCTTTTTTCGAGCAGGCCCAGTTCGGTTAGCTTCGAAATGCTCTGCTGGGCGACGGGAAAATTAACAAAGATGCTTGGCGAGGAAATATCCTTGTATTCAAGCTCCGCCTCGGCCAAAGCGGTCTGGCAGCCCACGGACCAGTGAATGGGCTTTAACTGTTTATACACCAGGCCCTTAGCAACGAGTTCGGCAAAGACTTCCAAAATTCCAGTTTCATATTGAGGTTTGACGGTCAGGTAAGGGTTGTCAAAGTCGCCGAAGACACCCAAATCCTGAAATTGTCTGCTTTGCACCTTGACGAACTTTGCGGCGTACTTCCTGCACCGCTTGCGGATTTCAGGCTTGCTCATCTGCCTGGCTTCTTCGCCGAGTTCGGAAACCACCATTGACTCGATGGGCAGGCCGTGACAATCCCAGCCCGGCACATAAGGTGCGTCGAATCCGGTCATCGTTTTGTACTTTACCACAAAGTCTTTAAGCACTTTGTTAATAACGTGGCCCATGTGGATATTGCCGTTAGGGTAGGGCGGTCCGTCGTGAAGAACGTACAGTGGTTTTCCCCGGCCTGCCTGTCTAATCTTTCCGTATATGTCCTGCTTGGCCCAATGTTTACGTAACTGTGGTTCGCGCTGAATCAGATTGGCCTTCATTGAAAAACCAGTTTTTGGCAGGTTCAGAGTATTACGCCAGGTGTTCTTGCTGTTTTGTGCCATTGGTAAAGTCCTTAGTGCATCGAGGCAAAGATAAAGGGGGTATGTTAATTTGCTGTGGTGGGACTGTCAAGATTGCAGATTGGCGGCTTCAAAGAAAACTGCGATATTTTCCCATGGCACCTCAGGCTCAAGTACGTGTGCGGGACAGAGTATGTAACCGCCGTTTTTGCCGACGGTTTCTATTCGCTGCCGGACTTCGTTGCGAACGTCATCCGGCGAGCCGAAAGGCATTGTATGCTGCACACTGACAGCGCCCCAGAAACTCAGATTATTTCCATATTTTTGCTTAAGCTCAGCCGGGTTCATACAATCCGGCTGTACGGGATTTAGTATATCAACGCCGGCTTCTATCAAATCCGGTATCAATTCGGTCAGGTTACCATCGGAATGATAGAAAACTTTTATATCTTTGCGCACGTTTCTGGCGGCTTGTATGGTATTTTGAAGGTGTTTTTTCAGGAAACGTCTCCACATGTCGAGGCTCATCATAAGGCCGGTCTGTGAAGCCACGTCACTTCCCAGCAGGAGTATATCAATGCCGGCTTTTGTCATGTTTATTGCCCCTTTTTTCTGCAAATAGCCGGCTTTCTCGAAGAGGTAGCCGGCAACGTGTGGAGCAAGAACCATATCCTGCATAATGTTTTCGAATCCTCTTACGTAGCAGATTTGCTCAAAAACCGAGCAGGAGAATCCCGCGACGGCGACACCCTCTGCGTGCAGTGCCTTGATATTTCCCGGCAGGGGGGCGTAACGGTAGTCCTTGTCGAGGTCGGGCCAGGGGTATTTTTTGATTTGCTCGAAATCCCAGCTTCTTTTGAGAGGACCTTGAAGGTTAACGAAGTGGTGTTTACTGCCGGGTTTGGCCCATACGCCCCATTCGTCGACAGCAAGTCCGGGCTGTTGTTCGATCGCTTTTGAAAACCCTTTTGCTGACTCAGCGGGCTTGAAGGCTTCTTCGGATTGCCAGCCTTTGAACCTTGTTCTGTGAAGCTTAGTCGGTGCAGGCCCCACGCCGGTGATGTCCATTTCGAAATAGCGGC
>CAZGGE010000163.1:0-2974 GCA_964524285.1 uncultured Pirellulales bacterium | reverse complement strand
GCGGCGGGGGGGTTGCCCGCCGCTATGCTCTTCGAGCAGTTTTTTGATGGCGGGTACATAGCCGACGATTTCACCGTAAAGCAACCGAGGGGTTCGATCCGGTTGCTCGTGGTTCAGAGCTGTCAGCACTCTTTCTCTTGAGTTCATGTATGTAGTCAATCTTAACTATTTATGCTTGTTTGTTTTTGCTTTTTCAACCGAAACTTATCAGCCGTTTCAACATAGCCGATTAGTGCAGCAAATACAAGCTCGCTTATGGACGAAAAGGTCGACGGGGCTATAATATGTATTTCTATTATGAAGGAGTTTATATTCAGCCTGCCACTTTGAGCAAGCAGGTTTAAGAAGTTCGTTAATGTGCCAAATGGACGGACGGCAGGGTGGTGAAGGCTTATGTTTGAAAGGGTGGTTTTGTCTCGGGGACAAAAATAATGATACAAAAGGTACGGTGGTCAGAAGAAAAAGAGTTGCTGAAGTGGCGCAGACGAAACCGGTATTATTACCTTTGGCTGGAGCGAATATACCGGTTTGTGGTACGGCCGGGAGCGAGGGTTCTGGATGTCGGCTGCGAGTGCGGAGACTTGCTGGCCGCGGTAAAGCCTCCGTATGGGGTGGGAATCGATACGCAGGAAAATCATATTGAAGCGGCCAAGAGGCGATTTCCTGATTTGAGATTTTACGCGACTGAGCCGAACGAACATGGTCTTGAGGAGACGTTCGATTATATTCTGGTTTGTAATTCGATAGGTAAATGGCGTGATATTCAGCAGGTGCTCGGCAGCCTTCGGCCTTTGTGCGATGAAGATACGCGTGTTGTAATAACGTATTACAGTTATTTATGGGAATGGATTTTGCGTTTTGGCTCGCTTGTTGGTCTTCGCCGGCCGATTTCGTATCAAAACTGGCTGCCGCCGGCGGATATTGAGAATTTATTGTACCTGGCGGATTTCGAGGTGATTCGCTCTGATAAATTTTTGATACTGCCAAAGCGTGTGCCGCCTTTTACTGTAGTTTGCAACTACATTTTGTCAATATTGCCCGGCTTCAGGCATCTCAACCTCGTCAAGTTCTTCAATGTTATCAGAGAGGGCAAGGGGGAGTTTGTCAACGGGTGCAGACTGGTGTATCCGATGGAGAAAGAGGCCATGCGTTTTTTGAATCTGGTTGGCAACAAGCTGTTCGGATTGTTTTTTACCTGGCTTCTGGGTCAGCGTTTCAGGGATACATTATGCGGCACAAAGATGCTTCGGAGGCGGGATTATGAGTTGATAGCGGCCAATCGCAGCTATTTTGGGGATTTTGACCCCTTTGGTGATTTCGACCTTATTTTCGGGGCGGTGAAGCACAACCTTAAGATAATAGAGGTGCCGGTGCCTTATTCGGCAAGGACTTATGGAAGGACGAATATCAACCGTTTCCGCAACGGTATAATGCTCGCAAAGATGAGCTGGGTGGCTTTTCGAAAAATTAAATGGCTTGGTAAAATTTGACATTGCAAACGGCTGTGTTATATGGAGTATAGGAGTCGAAAAAACAGAGTTTTTCTGGTCTCGTTGCTGCTTGCGGCGGTAACGCTGGGGGTGTATCTTCGGGCACTGGAGTGTAATTTTGTTACATTCGATGACGAAGCCTACGTTACCGAAAACGAGCATGTTCAAAAAGGTGTTACATGGGAAGGTATTGTCTGGGCCTTCAGCTTCAACGAATATACGTACTGGCACCCCTTGACGTGGTTGTCTCACATGCTGGATTGCGAGCTTTACGGGGTTGATGCAAGTATGCATCATTTCAGCAGTGTGCTTCTGCACGCGGCGAATGTGGTTTTGCTGTTTTTGGTGCTCAGGCTTGCTACGGGGGCGTTGTGGAAAAGTGGTTTCGTTGCGGCGGTTTTTGCTCTGCATCCTGTTAACGTAGACTCGGTGGCGTGGATTTCTGAGCGGAAGAACGTGCTTAGTACGTTTTTCTGGATGTTGACTATGTTGTTATATTTATATTATTGCCGACGAACCAACGTCTTCAGGTATATTTTGTTTTTTGCGTTTTTCGTGCTGGGTCTTTTGTCCAAGCCCATGCTTGTTACGGTGCCGTTCGTTTTGTTGCTGCTGGACTATTGGCCGCTGGGTCGTATAAGCCTGGGGCAGAAAGTTCCGGCTTCGATGCAACACAAGAAATCATCATCCGCAAAATCACAGAAGCCGGTGTTGTGGCGGCTGGTGCTTGAAAAATTGCCTCTTTTGGCAATTGCGTTTGTGTCGGTGTATATGTCATCCGCATCGGCGGCGCACCGACATGACATGATATCATTCGCCGCCCGGCCGATGGAGATTCGCGTAGAAAACGCATTGGTTTCCTACTGGGCATATTTGTATAAGTTAATTTATCCGGCAAATTTAGCTGTGTTTTATCCTTTTCCGAAGGATGTTGCAGATTGACAAAGTATCAGTTCCGCGTTACTGCTAATAGTAACCATCCTGGCGTCGGTGTGCTTTTACAAACGAGCGGCTTATTTTTTTGTGGGTTGGTTATGGTATTTAGGGACACTTTTTCCTGTAATAGGTCTGGTTCAGACGGGTCTTTGGCCTGCGATTGCCGACCGTTGGGCTTACGTTCCTTTTATCGGGATATTCATAATTATTGCGTGGGGTTTGCCTGAACTGTTAGGTGGGATACGTGAGCGTCGAAAGGTGCTGGGTGTGTCGGTCGGGGTGGTGCTGGCGGTTCTGGGTATTTTTACGTACAGGCAGATTGGTTACTGGCGAAACAGTATTGTTCTTTATGAGCGGTCACTGGAGGTTAGTGAGAACAATGCGACTTCACTTAACAACATTGCATGGATACTGGCAACTTCGGAGTATGCCAACGATGCGGATATTTTGAAAGCGGTGGAATATGCCGAGCGGGCGTGTTGGCTTTCCGGTTATGGTAAGGTTAAGTACCTTGATACTCTTGCGGCGGCCTACGCAGCGGCGGGGCG
>CAZGGE010000162.1:0-6261 GCA_964524285.1 uncultured Pirellulales bacterium | reverse complement strand
ATGTGCCGAATAAAAGAAACATCGTACAAACCAAACCTCGAAAATCATCGCGTATATCAGAAACTGTACGCGTTATACTCACAATTGCATGATGCCTTCGGAACCACGGGATTTTCAGCAAACCTTTATAACGTCATGAAGGACCTGCTCGAAATAAAAGACAACGTCAGCGTATAAGGTGCCGCCGTGTGCAAAAAGCTAAAAGAAGCAGTGTGCCAGGCAAATATCGAACTACAGCGGCGAAAACTGGTCATTTATAGCTGGGGAAACGTAAGCGCAATAGACAGAGAAGCCGGCATAGTGGTAATCAAGCCCAGCGGCGTCGAATATGATGACCTGACACTGGATAAGATGGTCGTACTCACACTCGATGGGAGGGTCAAACAAGGCAATCTTCGTCCTTCGTCGGACACGCCCACGCATCTTGAGCTTTATCGCCATTTCAAAGATATCGGCGGTGTTTGTCATACGCATTCGCGATACGCTACAATGTGGGCCCAGGCCTGCCGGCCTGTACCCTGCTTCGGTACTACACACGCGGATTATTTCTACGGCCCCGTTCCGGTAACCGAAAAAATGACCCCCGAAAGTATAAATAAAGACTATGAGGTTAATACAGGCAGGATAATCGTAGAACGTTTCCGCGACTTGAATCCGTTGCAGATGCCGGCGGTACTCGTTGCAGGACACGGCCCTTTTACCTGGGGCCGCGACCCCGCACAGGCCGTCGAAGCCTCGGTTATCCTTGAGGAAATATCAGCCATGGCAATGGGAACCGTCCTCATCAATCCAGAACAAAAGGATATCCCAAAGGTCCTCCTCGATAAGCATTACCTTCGAAAGCACGGAGAAAATGCTTACTACGGACAGCAATGAACAAACGATATTTGCAGTAATTTACAGGCGATAACGGTAAATATTCAGAACCGCATTTCGACGGAGTGTTAAGATGAAACCACAAAATTTCGAACAGAAAAACGAACAAATACGGCAGCAATTTCAGGATTTGAAAAAGAACAAACCCGAAAAGCTTAAACGCCGGCTGAATTTTTCCTGGAGCAACTGGGGCTTCGGAATGGAACCCCTGTCGGCATCTGCAAAACGCCTCGACGACGCCGGAATCAACTATATCGAGCTGCACGGAAATCATTACGGAAACGATTTGGGATACCGGCCGAAAGAAACTTTGAGAATCCTGCGCGACCATGATATTAAAGTTGCAGGAATATGCGGAATGTTCTCGGCCCAAAACGACCTGTCAGGCAACAGCGGAATTGTACGCCAGAACGCCATAGATTACATAAGGCGGGAAGTGGACTTCGGATATGAAGTTGGAGCCGGCTATATGCTTATTGTACCCGGCGCCGTGGGAAGGCCGGACCCCTGTGATGATACCGAATTCGACAGGTCGGCGGAATCGCTGCGGCTGGTTGCGGACGCCTTCGTGCGAAACGAAATAAAGGCGGCCGTCGAGCCTATCCGCTCCGCCGAGGTCAGCTTCTGCCATACCGTCGCAGATGCAAAAAGATACATACAGGCCGTCAATCATCCCGGCGTACAGCACATAAACGGCGACGTGTATCATATGCAATCCGAAGAAAATCATATCGGCAGCGCACTCCTCGACGCCGGCTCCCAGCTTGCAAATCTGCACATGGCTGACAGTAACCGCTGTGCACTCGGCGACGGAGCACTGGATTTGGACTCTATCATTATGGCTCTTTACGTCATCGGCTATAATCGTCAGGGCTGCTATGTTACGCCAGAGCCGCTGGGCCCGGGAGGAGACCCGTATCCTGCTATGCACGGAAAACCGGACGCAGGCTTGCTCGACAACATGGTAAAAAAAACTGCAAATTATTTCAGAGAGCGTGAAGCCTGCCTGCTCGAAGCCTGAATCACAAAAAATCCGAACAAATTGGCAATTTTTTCAGGACATCAAAATGCAATCGTTCACGGGAATTATTCTGGCGGTGATTTCGGGTGTGCTTAACGGCAGCTTCGCCGCACCCATGAAAAAAACCACAAAGTGGCAGTGGGAAAACGTCTGGTTTATGTGGGCGATTTGGGCGCTCATTATTTTTCCCGTTATTGTTACTTCCTTTACCGTAAGCGGAATTTTCGATATATACAGCCGGGTTTCCGGCGGCGTTCTGCTTTTGACATTCTTACTTGGATTAGGATACGGCCTGGGCGCTGTAACTTTCGGCCTGGGGCTGCACATGGTCGGCCTGTCCCTCGGATTTACAATCATGGTAGGGATTATATCCGTTACCGGCTCCCTGATACCCATGCTCGTTCGAAATCCCGCAAGCCTGGCAACGTTCGGCGGCCTGCTCATTATACTGGCTATGCTCGTAACGGTTGCCGGCGTGGCACTTTGTGGTATGGCGGGTATAAGGAGAGAAAAAGCCCTTAACCGGAACGCCGCCGAACAAAAAAGCTCTTACAGCTTTACACTCGGCTTTACCGTCTGCATTGCCTCCGGAATACTAAGCGCCATGCTGAACCTGGCATTTGATTTTGGAAAGCCCATTGCCGCCCAGGCCGCCGAATATATGGGAGAAGCCGCGTCGGCCTTCAGCTCGAACAACCCCGTCTGGTTGCTGGTGCTGGCGGGAGCGTTTATCCCGAACTGCATCTACTGTCTCTATCTGCTCGTTCAAAAAGGCTCCTGGAAAAATTATACCCTGCCCACCACTAAAGTATACTGGGTGTGGAGTTTTCTTATGGGTGCTATGTGGATAAGCTGTATAGTCATTTACGGGATAGGTGCAAGCTATGTAGGAAATCTGGGAACCACCGTCGCGTGGATAATACTTATGTCCATGACGGTGCTGGTCGGAAACATATGGGGACTGCTAAGCGGTGAGTGGAAGGCCGCAGGCTCTCAGGCAAAAAAACTTATGATTTACGGGCTTTTACTCCTGATTGGCTCCGTTATACTCGTTAGTGCCGGAAAGTATCTTTTGTCCCGAAAAGCTTCACCAAAACCCGGATTATCAAATTACAACCGGGTTGTTATGGAAAGGAAAAACTCTGATGAACTCGAAACAAAGAGTAATAAACGCCCTAACAAGAAAAGCTGTACCCGACAGGATTCCTGTCGAATTTGACCTTTGCCGGTCTCTCATAGAACATTTCTCCGGTGAGCTGAATATGGACCCCGAATACGCGCTGTCCTACTACGAGGACCTTACCTACCGAATCAGTGCCAACGGCATCCGGACGAAGCTTGGCAGCGACGTCGTTGTGGTGGGCGGGACCGTCGCTTCGGATTTCGAGCCTCAAACCGTCGGCGACAACGTTACCACTAACGAGTTCGGAATGCACATGAAGCCTACCTCTTTGTATGTCGAGGTGGTAAAATGCCCGCTCGAAAATGCGAACTCCGTGAATGACATCGAAGACTACGATTTCCCCGACCCTTATGCCGGCGGGCGTTTTGAAATTGCCGCCGGCCAAATTGAAAAATACGGCGACGAGTTCTTCGTAACCGGCGACTGCGAACTGAGCATTTTCGAGCTTGCGTGGCACCTGACGGGAATGGAAAAATACATGATTGCAATGGCAGCTCAGGAAACATGGCTGGAAAAATTAAACGACAAAGTCGAATACTGGACAACACATCTGGCATTACAGCAGGTCAAGCTCGGTGTGGATGCTCTCTGGTTTGGAGAAGACCTCGGCACCCAGACCTCAACGCTGATATCACCGGATATGTGGCGAAGGATGTTCAAGCCGCGATACCTCAGAATGTTCGATGAAATCAAAAAGCAAAACCCGCAAATAATAATCATAATGCACTCGGACGGGGCGGTGGCGCCGCTGCTGGATGATTTCATCGAGATGGGCGTGCACGTTTATAATCCGGTGCAGCCGAACGTTCCCGGCTCAGACCCCGAAGAACTCAAGCACAAGTACGGCGATTCCATAGCCTTTTTTGGAGGAATCGACCAGCAGCAATTGCTGCCGGGCGGCGACACGCAAAAGATAAAAGATGAAATCAAATATCGCTGCGAAGTTCTGGGAAGGGGCGGTGGTTACCTTCTCGCACCCGCACATATACTGCAGGCCGACGTAACGCCGGATACCGTCAAAACAATGATAGCGGCGGCAAAGCAGTTCGGAAGATATTAACGTACTAAAATCCATGATTACTTTATGGTAAAGAAAGGATGGCATAATGAAACGCAATGCTTTCAAGATGAAGCTGAAGCCCGGCTTTGAAGAAGAGTACGAAAAGCGGCACGACGAGCTTTGGCCGGAGATGGAAAAGGTGCTCGAAGATGCCGGTGTTTCCGATTACTCGATATATCTCGATGAGCAGACGCTTACGCTTTTTGCCTTTCAGAAGCTGAGCGAGGACAACACGGCGGACTTGCTGCCGGAAAATCCCGTCGTGAGGAAATGGTGGGATTACATGTCGGATATTATGGAATACAATCCCGACAATACTCCTGTTGCCGTCCCCCTGAAGGAAGTCTTTCATATGGACTGAATGTCAACTGAAAAGGAAATAAGCCCCCACTGAAAGTTTAGTCGAGTTTTTCTATTTTTCTGAAACGTACCAAAGCTCCCTGGGTTTGCTGATGTGGTTCAATAGTGCCGACCAGCCCGACGTTGTGGCCTATAAAGTTTTTCAGTTTGCCGTGTAATAGGGGATTTTCAGGTACGGCGTAGCAAAGATTTTTTCCGGTTTCATCGACTATGCGATAGTGTTTAATCAGCTTTTCGGGGCCGTAAACTTTTGAATCCTTAAAGACACCTACAACGGCAAACCGGCCGTAATTCTTAATGGCGGACAGCCTTTTACGCCGAGCCTGACTTATTCTTTGTTCGGTTTCGGCAAGCTGGCGTTCCTGCATCTTCAATGCCTTATCCACTTCGAGTGCCATTTCATACCGCTTAATCCTTTCGAGTTTGTGCTCGGCATATCGCGAAGCCTTGCCTGCATTCTTATCAGCCGCTATTTTTTTGAGGGCTTTTTTTATCGCGCTATAATCCTGAGCACCGATGGGTTTTGACTTCTCAGCCTCAATTTTCTTTTCGAGGTCTCTATACCGTGAAAGCTGTTCTGCCGATATGGATTTTTTCGGAGGTACAAGGACGGGTTTTTCTTTTTTTAGTTCGGGAGGCTCGTTTGGTTCTTTCGGTTTGTGTTCAGGTTTTGGTTTTGCTTCAGGCTTGGCAAGAAGAGAGACTTCGCCGACCGGTCCCAGAGGCTTGATGCCGCGCGAGCTTACCCAAAGATATGCTCCTTCAGGTGGTGCTATTTTGTAATACTGCTCTTTCTTTTGGCCGAGAAGGCGGACCTTGTCGCCGGTGCTTAGGCGTCGCTGTAGTCTGTCTGAATGTATAGGCCTGACATAATCGCTGCCGGCATAAACCGGAACGTCGGTGTTGGAAACCACGCCCACGAAGGGATTGTTCGAATCCACCCTCACGTCTTCAGCCGGTATCCATGAAAAGCTTCCCATGTGCGGCACAATCTGAGACCACCAGGTATACCTTGTTGAAACGACGGTTACTCTGTCGCCTTTTTTTAGCTTTCCGCATCGGTAGTATTGTGTGCCGGGCCCTGCGTAAACGTCCAGTGTCTGATCTGTAGCCTCTGCCACGTAAGGAAAAGGTAATGAGTTGTTGGCGTCGGGAGGGTTTTCAGCGGCTTTAGTTTGCGGACGGCTCAGGACAAGCCGGCCAGCCGTTGCGATAATGACGGCTGCGAAGGCATAATTTAATATAGAACGCTGCATTTTTTGGCTCCATACTTATCGGTGTTTATATGTCTGAACTGATAACCTTTAATCATAGAATAACAGCGGTGTTGCTTGGTGTCAACTTTTTTGCCAGCAGGCCGGCAGTGTTGCAGAGAGGGGAAGGTTGGTGGGAAACAGGCAAAAATGGGCGCGCATTTGCCGCATTCGCAGGCAAACGAGAATAGTAGGTGGTAGAGCAGCGGAACGGCAGCAAGGGCCGGTGCACCGCTTAATTGGGTTTGAATCGGGTTTGGATCGGGTTTGTTTTTGAATTTTTGAGTTGTTAGAGGGGTCAAATTGGGTTTGTCTGGGTTTGAATTGGCTTTGAATTGGGTTTGTTTTGTGGTGGGCTGGGAAGTCCGGTTTTCGTAAACCTTTGAAATTAAGGGATTTGCGTTAGTCGGGTGTGTTTTGAAATTGGGTTTGTTTTGCATAATTTGTATTTTCCGCGACAACCTGGGTAAGATGAGAAGGCTGGAGAAGATGGCAAGATATGAAAGTT
>CAZGGE010000161.1:470-6289 GCA_964524285.1 uncultured Pirellulales bacterium | reverse complement strand
CCAATTCAAACCCAAACAAAGCCATCGAGCGGTGTATCCCACGTGGTACACCGCCAATCCAAACCCAGACAAAGCCAATTTACCCCCTCTAACGCCTCAAAAATTCACAAACAAAGCCAATTCAAACCCAATCCAAACCAAAAAAATATTTTATTTTGATTCGCTTTTTGCGACTGGTTGCATATTGCAACTTAACGCCGGCCCTGCTATAATAAAAACATGGCACAGAAAAACGAAAAAACAATACAAGACGTCATACTCGACTCAATCAGTGAAGGTGTCTTCACCGTCGACCTCGACTTCAAAATCACATCATTCAACCGTGCAGCACAGCAAATCACCGGCATACCCGCAGATATGGCCGTCGGCCAGCAATGCAAAGACATACTCAGAGCCGACATCTGCGAACGAGACTGTGCACTCAGAAAAACCATACAGACCGAAAGGCCAATCATCAGCAGACCAGTACAAATCATCGACGCAGAAGGAAACCGTAAGGCTATCTCCATCAACACAGCCTTACTTAAAGACCACGCCGCAAAAGTCATCGGTGGAGTCGAAACTTTTCTCGATATGACGGCGCTTGAAAATCTCAGAAAGCAAATCGAACAAAAATACTCCTTCGAGGACATCATCAGCCGGAACCACCGGATGCTCGAACTATTCAAAATCTGCCCCGCCGTCGCCCACAGCCAGAGCACCGTACTCATCGAAGGCGAAAGCGGCACAGGCAAAGAACTCTTCGCCCGGGCAGTACATAGCCTCAGCCCCCGCAACGCAAATCCTTTCGTAGCCGTCAACTGCGGCGCCCTGCCAGAAACCCTCCTCGAATCCGAGCTGTTCGGCTACAAAGCCGGTGCCTTCACCGACGCGAAAACCGACAAGCCCGGGCGGTTCGCCGTCGCGGAAAAAGGCACACTCTTCCTCGACGAAATTGCCGACATCCCGCCGGCCGTTCAGGTAAAACTGCTGCGAGTGCTGCAGGAGCGTATCTATGAACCGCTCGGCAGCGTCGAACCGGTAAAAGCCGACGTCAGAATCGTAGCAGCCACAAACAGCAACCTCGAAAAGCTCATGCAAAAAAACAAATTCAGGCAGGACCTTTATTACCGCATCAACGTTGTAAAACTGAACCTGCCGCCTCTTCACGATCGTAAGGAGGACATACCACTTCTGGTCAGGCATTTCATCGACCGTTTTAACCGCGTGAAAAATAAGCATATACATGGCATAACCGATGAGGCTCTGGCTGCGCTGTTGAGCCACAATTACCCCGGCAACGTACGAGAGCTTGAAAACGTTATCGAACACTGCTTCGTTCTCTGCCCGGCAGGACTCATCGGGAAAAGACACCTGCCGCCCGCATTCCAGAACAGGGATTCCGGCGATTTCGCCAGTATGGCGGGACCCACGACCATGAACCGGATGGAGAAGATTCTCATAAGCGAAGCCCTCCGCAGAAACAAAGGCAACAAAAACGCCGCAGCAAGAGAACTCGGCATCCACAAAAGCACGCTCTTTCGTAAAATAAAGGCGCTTGGCATCCAGCCTTGATATTGTTATGTGCAAAAGTAAACAAGAGTTTGAACCGCGTTTTAGCAAAAAGGGCAATAAGGATGTATACGAGAAAAATGGAATTTTTGAGTTTGGTTGTATTAGTTGTTGCAGCTTCTTCATGCCGAACCGACAGGCAAAATGTTTATCTTGCAAACGGTATCAAGATTGGTGAAGTTACGCCCAATAGTGTAATTATCTGGTCTCGAGCAACAGGTGTTAAAGAGCCGAATATGCAGGGGGCAAAATTTGAACGCAATAAAAACCCGAAAAATATATCCCCAAATTTTAATCCCCTGCCGGCAGGTTCTTCACTGGAACAGATGGAAGGGGCGGTTCCGGGCACAACCGGGCGAATTCGGCTCATTCTGAGGGACACCAAGGGCAACAAGACTGCTACCGAATGGAAAAATGCAGACGAGCAAAAGAATTTCACCTGCGGGTTTAAAATTTCCGGATTGGAATCAGGCACCCGATACGAGGTTACCGCGCAGGTTAGCCCGTCAATGTTCGGGAAAGTTACTGATGAGGTTGAGGGCGGTTTTTGCAGTGCCCCCGGCCCAAATGAGGTAGTGCCAATATTGTGCACTTCTCTTTCGTGCCAGTCCTGGTGGGACCGGGATGACCGGCGTCGTGGTTTCAAGGTCTACGACAGCATGCTTCGATTAGAACCTGATTTTTTTGTACATACCGGAGATTTTGTATATTATGACCGTACCGGCCCTTTAGCGGCAAACATTTCTCTTGCACGCCACAAGTGGAACCGGATGTGCGGTTTGAATTCTATTATGGATTTTTACAATAACGTGCCATCGTACTTTATAAAGGACGACCATGATACACTGAAAAATGACTGTTATCCTCAAGTTTCTCCTTTAGGCAAACTAAGTTTCAAAGAAGGTGTAAAAATCTGGTATGAGCAGACACCGATTGAATCGAAGCCTTATCGCACATTTCGGTGGGGTAAAGACCTGCAAATATGGATTGTGGAAGTTAGGGAGTACAGGTCAAACAACGACATGCCGGACGGACCGAAAAAAACCATTCTGGGCAATGAGCAGAAAGAATGGCTTACCAAAACCGTTACTTCATCAGACGCGACTTTTAAGCTGCTTTTTTCACCAACTCCGATAGTAGGTCCCGACCGTGAAAAAAAGGCGGACAATCATGCCAATAAAGCATTCAAGACCGAAGGCGATTGGCTGAGGGAATTTCTTGCCGGCCAGAAAAACATGTATGTCATAAACGGCGATCGTCACTGGCAATATGTCTCGGTAGACCCGGTGACGGGCCTTAGGGAATACAGCCAGGGGCCGGCAAGTGACCGGCATGCCGCCGGCTGGCAACCCGCGGATAAGCGGCCGGAGCATCGTTTCCTGCGGGTCAAGGGGGGCTTTGTTGCAGCAGAGATTGACCGTGAAAAAGGCATACCAACAATAACATTCACGCATTATGATGTTGACGGCAAAGCTGTATATATCGATAAACTAACTGCAAATAGACGAGATTTTTAAGGCTGCGGCATTTCTGAGGAGTTTTTTTATTTCATTGAAGCGATGAGTTTGCCCATCCGGTTTTGATGATAAACTGGTCCTGGGGGCCGGTTTTGTATTTATCGTAAAGGGGACAATAGTTTTTTACCTGTATGGTTTTACCGTCGGGCAGAAATTCCATGAGTCTCAGCCAGCTTTCTCCGCCGAGCGGTTTGTTCTGAAAGTTTACGAGCATCTGGTAAACTTCGTTTCCGGGTTTTGCCTCGCTGATTAGAAATCCTAATCCGTCACCGAGGACGTGTCCGCTGATTACCATTAAAGAGTTTTCATGTTTGCTGATGAGTTTTTGCCACATTTGTTCACCATCGTTGACGTCGTCGCTTATGCCGTAGATATATGGATTGTAGCTTTGTTTATCCGCGTATTTTTGGTGGTCATAACGGGTTGAGTCGTGATAAAGGTATGCGTGGGTTATGACTATGGTTTTGCGGTGTGGATGTGCGGAGATGATTTTATCTGCCCACCGGAGGGTTTTATCTCTGGGAGCGAATTCGAGGCCGAGGATGAGGAAATTTTGTCCGCCTTCGGTGAATAGATGATAGTTGTTTTCAATGCTTCCGGGTCCCATTGTTCCTGCGAACGTGGGCTGATTTTTGAATCTTTTCGGCGGGAAGTACTTGTTCATGCGAGTGGTTCTGTCCCTGGCGGTTCCGCCGGGTCCGATGTCATGATTTCCGGGTACAATAGCATAGGGGATGATGCCGTCGAGTCTTGCCATTGCATTTGATGCCCGGCTCCATTCGAGGTCGGTGGCTCTGTTGGTTATGTCCCCGAGGTGGAGTACTTGTTTGATGTTATAGTTATCCTTGTTATCTACTATCCATTGTGTTTGCAGGTCGAAGAGTCCCGGATATTTTTCGGCATAATCCTGAGTGTCTGGAAGTATGACGATAGTCCATGAGCCGGGCACAAACGGCAGTGGTTTTTTTTCATTGCTGCTGGTGTTTTGTGAGGCGGGTGTTAATGAGGAACGGCCAAGCAGACCGAGCAGGATAGAGCCGCCCACGAATTGACGTCGAGTTATTTGTGTTCGGTGTTTGTTGGTTAATTGTTTTGAGGGCATGATTATCTCCGTTTGACGCAAAAATTATGTTCTATAAGTCAGCATAGTACCATCAACATTAGCGGTGTTTGTTTTTAGTATTCTAACGAAATGCGTTTTGTTTGTACAGCTTTATCGAGGGAGCGTTTGATGGACGGGAAATTGAGTAGTTGAGTGAGCCGGGAGGGGAGGTTATAATTTCCGGCCTTATGTTGCGCAAAGGTCTTGGAATATATACCCGTTATTTTGCGATATGGGTGGTTGTATTTGGTTTGGCGGCGTATTGGCGGCCCGGGCCATTTATTGCGTTGAAGGGGGGTATGGTTTGGTTTTTTGCATTTACGATGTTCGCTATCGGTGCGGTTCTTGAGGTTAAGGATTTTAAGCGAATAATTTCGCGTCCTGTAATAGTATTGATTGGCTGTTGCAGTCAGTATACGTTTATGCCATTGGGGGCATTTGTGGTTGGTCGGTTGCTGGGCTTGCCGGGTGAGGCGGCGGCGGGGTTGATATTGACGGGTTCTGCGCCCGGGGCGATGGCGAGCAACGTTATGAGCTATATCGCGGGTGCGGATGCGGCGTATTCGGTGTCGTTGACGACGGTGTCGACGCTGCTGTGTCCGATACTGACGCCGGCGTTGACGTTTGCTCTTGCGGGTGCAAGGCTGGAAGTCGGTTTTGTTGATATGGTGATGGATTTGGTTTATATGGTGGTTCTGCCTCTGGGGGCTGGGTTTGTTTTGCGTTATTATCTGCGGGGTTGGGTCAAGCGGATAGAGGGGGTATTTGCGGCGATTTCGGTTACATTTATTATATTTATCTGTTCGCTGGTGGTGGCGTTGAATCGTGATTATCTTCCTGCGGCGACCGGTGCAATATTCGGGGGGGTGGTGTTGTTGAACGCATACGGGATGGCGGCGGGATACGGGGTGGGCAGGGTTTTCCGGATGGAGGCAGCGCGTCGGCGGACGCTGTCGATAGAGATAGGTATGCAGAATGCGGGATTGGGGACGGTTCTGGCGTTGCGTCATCTGGGAGAGCGTGCGGCGATACCTGCGGCGCTTTTTGTGTTCTGGTGTATCATTACGGCTTCCGTGATGTCTGCTTTGTGGCAGAGGCGCGGTAGTGCCGGTGATGTTCAGGGGGTGCCGCCGGTTTCTTCGTCACTTTGAACGATGTCCTCGACGTATCTTGCGAGTGAGGTGCTGACGGTTACGGCTTTTCGGAGCATTTGGGCCTCGTTTTCTTTTGTTACCACTCCTGCCTGTACGTATGCGGCGAAGATGTTTGCGGCTGACTGGAAGATTGCGGCTTCGCTGGGCTGGAGTTTGAAGTAGTGTTTTCCTGCCATAGTCTGCCTGTTGTTTAAGATTTTGTTTTTTTCCGGACAGTTGATATGATAGCATGAGTTTGGCCGATGGGTAAAGTAAAATGACGTGTGAGGCGATGGGGTAATTCAGGTTCAGGTGAGTATTCGTTCAGGGCGGTTAGTGATGCATATTGATGCCTATCAGTTCGGTGAAATGGTGATAGACGGCAAGAGTTACCGCAATGACGTTATTATCGTGGGTGATGAGGTGCGCGGGGATTGGTGGCGGCAGAAGGGCCATGAGGTTCGGCCCGGGGATTTGGATGATTTGGTGGCGGGGAAGCCTGAGATTTTGATAATC
>CAZGGE010000161.1:0-460 GCA_964524285.1 uncultured Pirellulales bacterium | reverse complement strand
GGTGATGGTGGGCGAAGAGACGCGTGAATTTGTCAAGGGGCAAGGCATAGATTTGGAGGTTTTTCGGACGGGTAATGCGGTGGAGAGATTTAACGAGCTGCGGGACAAGGGGCAAAGGGCGGCCGGTGGATTTCATCTTACCTGTTAGGGCCTGACGCGGGAGGATATTGCGGCGGCGAGCAGGTAGGCGGCGAGGGCGATGAGGGCGAGTGCGTTGAAGCCGTAAGATATTGTGAGCATAGTTGCAAGGACTGCGCCGGTTACGGATGCGAAGCCATTGATTGCCCATGCCCAGGGCAGAAGGGGAGCGGGTGAGGTTGAGATTCGGGATAGTGCGGAGGGGAAGGGCATACCCATGAAGAAAGCGGGCAGGGCGGTTAGGACGAGGCCGATTGCGATTCGAGTGGGGCGGGCGAATGCGACGAGATGGTCGAAGTAGTAATAAAAGGCGGTAATTTCG
>CAZGGE010000160.1:0-6571 GCA_964524285.1 uncultured Pirellulales bacterium | reverse complement strand
GGCGAGCACCACGCTTCGTGCCATGGTGGCGCCGGTATCGAGGTTTGAGAACAAAATCTCATCGAAGTAATAACCTTGTGAAAATTGTTCTACTGTGGAGTCGAAAAAGACCTCAACCTGTGCAATTGCTCCCTGGGTGAGAGTGCCTTCGGTGCTGCCTGACAAGCAAATCCACGGCTCGGTTTTGCTGACGTTATAGGTCAGGCTTTCATCTCCGGTATTAGTAAGTGTATAGATTTGAGAGGGAGGGTCAAATGGTCCTCCGGGCGGTCCCTCGGAGAAGAAACGGTCGTTCGGTTCGATATGCAGTGGGTCGAGAGCGTGGATGAATGATATGCAGTCGCCGGGTTCGGTTACGTCGAGGAAGCCGAAATTTGATTTTGTCTGGTCCCACCAGTTTGTGTCCGGGTTGGTATAGGGTGCACAAAAAGTGTAGGAGGGTGCTTTCCATAGGTCGCCGGCGTCGCCGGTGTTAACATGATTTTCCATGTCCCATCTGCCGTCGGCCTGTACGAGCGTAACCTTGTAATGTTCCCAGGGTGTCATGTCCTGTTTGTTGTTCCAGCCTTGTGTATCGATATGCCAGAACGCCAGTCCGGAATCGGGCAAAGAGGCATCTCTGTTTTGCTTCAGCCGATTTTCGAGTAAAAAATACTCATTTTGGGCGGAACTGCGTTCGAATTTGCATATATGGTTTTGAGCGGCGGGAAGGGTGAATTTCTGACTGGTGGTTTCGGGTATGGAAAGCGGTGTGGTTTGTGTCCAGCCGGAAATATATTTTAGATATGCGCAGGGTTCGACGGGATTTGAACCGGAGCAACCATAGGCCATCAGACAATACCTGCCGATGCCGTAGGAGTCGAAGTCGGTGTCATACAGATCCGGCCAGCCGAGGAGCATGTGTCCGGTTTCATGGCAGAACTGGCCGAGCTTTGGTCCGGACGCAATTTCGTTTATCTGGTAGTTGTAGGCGGAGACGCCGTCTGCGTTGAATTCCCCTGTTCCTAAAAATCCTGCGTGCGGCCATAGTCCTTTTGCCCATCCGCTGCTTGTGGCACCTGTATATAGGCAGCTAATCGCGTCGATAAGACCATCGTGGTTGCCGTCGTATCTGCTGAAGTCGAAGCCTTGTGCATCAAGATTGTTCAGTGCTTCGAGAATAAGTTCACGGGCTTTGGGGCCGACAGACTCGTCGGGATTGTCATAGTAGTCTTTATCATGTTTGGCTGTGTAATACGATGAGGGGACATAGTTGAAATATTCAAAAAGACCGTCCGAGACGTCATAAAAATAGTCATGCACAGAGCCGTTGTTTGCGAATGCGTTAAATCCGGGTTTATTGCAGAAATCGTTTATGTCTGCGGGAGGTATTGAGTTGGGTTCATCGGGGAAGTCGACAATCAGGCAGATTCCTTTTACCTGTCCGGTGGAAGGAGATTTGGTTTCAATCGAAGAGCCGGCCGGTTTCCCTTCTTCCCAGGATGTGAAAATCTTTGATTTTGAGTGTGCGCTCTTTATTTTTCTTTTTCGGGCCTGCGGTGAGATTCTAAGGTGTGGAGTAATTCCGAGTCCTTGCGGGTCGCCTTGAGGGGTTATTCCGGTGGAGATATAGTCGTTTCCATCTGCCGAAAGGTTTGCATAACAAATGCGGTGAGTGTCTGGTTCCCGGATGAGTGTATAACCCTGAAGTGATTCGACGAGCTGATAATATTCGTCGCCGTATATGCGGACGGGGACTTTTGAGCCGTCGGGCTGGGAAAGTTGAAAAATGCGTCCGTTTAAAGGAGCGGCCGGACATTCGAATGCGATAAGAAAGCAGTTAATAAGCAGCCATGTTAAAAACCATAATGTTTTAACATATGGTTTTTTATTTGAAACGTCTTGTTGTTTTATCACGGGAATTTTCACATGTACGATTTCGCCTTTGTCTGGTTAAGTGAATTGCAGTCAAAGTTTCATAGTGACAAGTCCGATAACAGCCTGGTCTGTATGTACTTACTATGTCCTCCTGCAGGGCTTTGTTAACCGTTTTGCTGCGCGCAACGACACCTCCCCGGGCCTTCCACCCGGGAAGGAAAACGCCAGCTAAATCAAGTGCCTTTTACGTTTCTTATTGTCGTGCGTTACAGTCCGGATTTTTTATCCGGCCAATCTTGACCTTCGAATCCATCCAACCAGGCCTACACCGATACCTCCGAGCAGTACAGCTCCGGGTGCCGGAACCGGCGGAACGGGCGAAGACAACTGTACCAGGCAGTCCTGCACGTAATCGCTATCGCCTGGGTTGTCCGCTGTACCAAGCTTGTACAGATTGAGCACCATGATGGTGCCGTCATTGGTCCAGGTTGAATTGCCCGCATCGGTTACGAGGTTTTGGGCGCCGGTACCAAGCTCTGAGATGTCGGTTATTTCATTCTCGAGATACCAGATAGCCATCTGGTAATCTTTTGCGATGGCATTTGTTCTGGTTTGGCTGCCATTGATATAATCCTCGAGGTAAGATTTGTAGAGCCATGCGGTTGCGTCATTAAGCGGATCGCTGTAAGGGTCCTCCTGTCCTGCGATTCCACCCTGGATGGCACTATCGTTAAGTACCGCATCGTATGTAACGCCGAAGTTTACGTGCTCGTCGGCCTCAACGCAAAAGGTGATAAACTGGCTGTCGGGGCCGTTTTGTATTCCGCTGGGCGTAAACTTCATCTCGCCGGCGTAGACAGTGGGGCCCGGAAACCCGCCATAGGTTCCCTTGTAGCCCATTGCGTCAAAACGCACGGTTGCTGCTCCAAAGGCCGACGCGACCAGCAAGCAGCTAATTGTCAGTAATAAAAGAAATTTGTTCATAAAACCCTCCTTTCAAAAAAGTAATAATTTTGCATTTCTATAGTGTTCTTTTTCTACGAAGCCATCCGACCAGACCTACGCCGATTCCGCCGAGAAGGACTGCACCGGGAGCGGGAATAGTATAGCCGGAGCCCATATTACCACTGAGTCCACCACCCGTTCCGTAATCACCAAAGAAATTCTCGACATGGCCTCCAGGGCTTGAAGCTGTTCCCAATTTATACTTGCTTCCATCTACGAGAAATTGCCATGTGCCATCCCAGGACGCTCCAGCATCAAGGTCAAAATTAAAGGTGAACGTGCTGTTGTCGTTAACGGCGGTTATTACATTAGTACCGCCGGCACCGCTGTCATAGCCCGAAGCATAAAATGTACCGAGGTCATCTGTTGTTCCTTGTATGCCATCAGGGCCCGGCGCCCAGTCATCAACCCACGTACCATTTTTATCGAAGGCACTGCTCCACCAGTTATCATCTGATACATCCATAATCATGTATAGAGGGTTGGCTGCGGTATTACCAGCCTCTGCACCTGAAGCATCGTAGAACCATGCGCAATTGGTTCCGTAAGTGCTCCAGCTATGGGAACTGGGAGCTGTCGTTCCCCAGCCGGCTTGGCTCGTGGTTGCTCCTGTAATTGTGTAACCACCTCCAGTTACCACTGGCCTGGCGCGTACTGCCCACAATCCCCACTGATGGGTGCTATCGCTAAGTGAATCGCCATAATTGCCCATAATATTTTTTACGGACTGAGCTGTGAAAGTTAAACTTTCAGATCCCTTAGCAACTCCAACGACAGATAACATTAGCGCGGCAATTACAGTAATTGTTGCTAACCGTTTCATTTTCATTTCTCCTTTTTTTTCTTTCAATAATCATTTATTAGCTTATTAGCAAAACTTTTACAGTGTTCTTTTTCTCCGAAGCCATCCGACCAGACCTACGCCGATTCCGCCGAGCAGTACTGCACCGGGTGCGGGAACGGGTTCAAATGAGACAGGTTCGGCTCCGTTAATGAAGTCTGCGTGTCCCTGTTCGAGTCCGAGTCCCTGTGCGTGAATGCCTATCTGTACCGTGCTTGTTCCAATTTCACCTATGAGGTTCTCGAATGAGGCGCCCGGGCGAAGGTCAAAGGCGATTCCGAGCCATTCGCCTGGGTCGACTGCGTTTTGGGAATTTTCCGTATCGACGATGAAGCCCGCGGAGATTTTCCAGGGACGTTCGTTTCCGGGCAGATGTTCGGGGTCGGCTCCTTCGGAGAAGTTAACCCCTGCATCGCCGGCGAACTCCGGTATGGATTGCTCCGCATCGATGATGGAGGCAATGCCCAGCAGTGAGCCGTCCCTGAAATATACATCCGTAACCGAGCAGTCGAGCGGCCCGAGGTTTCTAAAGGCAAAAAGCACCTGGTTGGCCCCGAAAGGCTCAAGCTCAACGAACAGTTGAGTCTCGCCTGTCAGGTCGTCCGAGCCTATGGGTTGAAGGCCTGATACGTGGTTGAAAGCATATCGCGGCCCCGCGTGTACCGGTGCCTGCATGAGTGCAAGGCACGCAAGTACAAATACAAGGCATAAAACCAATTGTGTTTTTGCAAATTTTCTCATCGGCACGTCAACTTTCATATTCTTCCTTGACCGGCTGCATCCGGCTGCGGGTTTCAAGCCCGGCCGGTTTGCAACCACTGTTTTCAACTGCATTGCCGCGGGCTTTCGCAATTATGTATGCCCGCGGCCTTTCCAGGTCGATACAGAATTCAGTATCCGAGCGTTTTCCTCCTTCGAAGCCAGCCGACCAGACCGACACCAATGCTGCCGAGCAAAACTGCTCCCGGTGCCGGAACTCTGACTAATACATCCTGGCAGAGTGTTATCTCTCCGGCCTGGTTCGTTTTTGTCAGATTCAGCACGCGGACAGGGCCAATATCCGTCCAGCCGCTATTAAGAGCTTCGGTGTACAAATCATTTGCATCTTTAGGTAGTTTATAGGAGATTTCGCCTTCTATCTTGTAGATGGCCTCCTGAAGCGCAAGTGCTTTTTCGGGGGTGTCGATGTCGAGGTCGCCGTCCAGATAAGCGTTGTACAGATAGGCGGTAGCCGGGTCCAGGGGGTCGTAGCCGGAAGGTTCTCCACCTTCGATTGCCATCGTGTTAACGACCGCGTCGTATGTTCCGTATCCGATTAATTCGTCCTTCTCAATACAGAAGGTCATGAATTCACCGTCGGGGACGCCGGGTATATCCGAAGCAAAAGCTTTGAGTTCGCCCCACCACGTACCGTCACCAATTTGTCCCAGTCCGCCGAGGGCTTCTTCGTCTCCGCCGGACCTGAACTGTACTGTGGGACCGGCTGCTGCCGGTATGGCCAGGGAAAACGCAAACAAAAACACTATAACTGCTAATGTTTTTCGACCTACTTTCATAACTCCTCCTGATTTCAAATAAACTTAGTTTCTTTCGTTCATTCCTTGCAGGTCACACCATTGTGCGTCTCCTGAGCCAGCCAACCAGAGCTACACCAATTCCACCGAGCAGAACAGCGCCCGGTGCAGGAATGGTTGTCACAAAGTCCTGTGTATCCTTGTTGGTAAGGCTAACAAGGTTCGCCAAGTCATAATCATTATCACGGATGTCTGTTAACCAATTATTTGCTAGAACAGTATCTACGCCGGAAATCATGAAGGTGTCGAAATCATTCTGCACTGGATCTTTTGAACTTACATCCCACTTGTTAGGATTGTACTCATAAACGATTTCCCAAACAGCAGCCTGAAATGCTCCGGCTGAATTGTTATTGGTAACTTTATCTATGTGTGCCGTCCAGAGTTCCTTGATATAATTGGCTTTTGAAGCACCCATGACATCAGAGGGTGTACCTGGCCCTTGGTTAACTGGTGCATCTTTGAGGTCGTTAACATCGTACCAAGCAGGTACGTCAGTTGGTTGAGCTTCGATGCAGAAGCCCCAATTGCCGAGTCCTGCAGGTTTTGCACTGCCGAAGTTAAAGTTGTAAACACCGGCTCGCACACCTCCGACACCCTGGTGATTTCCAAACCAAACCGTTGTGTTTACAGCAGGGTTTTCGGTTATGCTGTTAATCTTAACAGTAGGTCCAGCGACTGCCTGTGTTACCAGCAGTAATGTAACTGCCATTGTTATTATTAATTTAATCTTCATATTTTAACCCTCCTTAATGGGTTCCGTTAAAATTTTCCTTTTCAAAAACTTACAGAGTTCTGCGTTTTCTGAGCCAGCCGACGAGGCCGACGCCGATACTACCGAGCAGTACAGCACCCGGAGCGGGAACGGCAGTTGTGTTCAGTACACCTTCATATCCGCTACCGTAACCATCAGAGCCAACTAAACCGGCTGCCCATGGACCACCTTCGTTCGGGCAGCGTGTGCCCCAACCCAGATCGTCAAAATGGACACTCCATTCCTGAGTACCGTCTTCTTCCGTCCAGTTAACCGCACCAAACCAGATACGGGCTTCGTCACCAACTTGCAGCTCAACGTCTCCCTCGTCATAGCCATTTTCATCAACGTCATAGTATGCAACACCGCTGAAGCTGAATTCGCCTATATCGGAGGTGGTATTGATGTAGTTGGCGGAGTCTTCGGTCCACCATTGCACCAGATAGCCTTCGCCCCACGGACTTTCGATAGTCTCTACATTCCATCCGGCGGCGGCAGTACCACTTGGAGCTGGTCCGTTTGGATTCCAGACGACGTTCT
>CAZGGE010000159.1:6352-6602 GCA_964524285.1 uncultured Pirellulales bacterium | reverse complement strand
CAATATAGTGTAATTTATGAGCCGGATTACCGTGTATCTCGCTCATCAAACCCTCTCTCACGGTGTTAATGAACCTGCTTATTGTCCCACTGCTTATCTCCGTTGGCTCAGAGGCCCACCGCTTCAGCTCCTCGTAATCCCGCCGAAGACGCCTGCTCGACTCCAACTGCTCCGACGTCAGATAATCGCCGGGATTGAGCGCCAACTGCAACCCCTTCAGACAAAGAATCAACGACTCATAATTCGCCCG
>CAZGGE010000159.1:0-6342 GCA_964524285.1 uncultured Pirellulales bacterium | reverse complement strand
CTGTCAAGCCGGACAAACTTATACTGCTGCACGTACGCCATTGACTGACTGGGCGGCTTATTCGCCGGCTCGTCGTCACCGAGATACCATTTACGCTTGCTCGTCCTCGCAAAAACCAGCTCCTCCCCGTAGTCGTGCTGCGTGATTTCATCCTCGCCCATCCTTGACACCCAAAGCCCGCCTTTGCCCGTATATTCCAGCCCGCCGCCGAGAACGAAAAGGCATTTGACAAAACTCAAAGGCAGGGGCTTTTGTCTGCCCACCTGGGCTTTTCGCAACTGAAAACTCAAATGAAGACTGTGAGGCTTAACCCGGTAAAAAACCAGTATCTCGTGAATCAACTGGTTAAGAAGCCAGGGGTCCGCCGTCGCCGGCCTGGACAATTCCCCCGCGATGTTCAGCCTGCCCGGGGCGAACTCCAGAAAACCGCTGCGACCATCCATGTCCGTCGCCGGTGTATGGTCGTCAATATAACCACCCAGCTTCCACGACAAAACATCGAGACGAAAATCATGAAAATACCTGAACCCCGCATAAACAGGGTCCGCTTTGGGCCTGTTGCTCTTTTGCGGCTCCACCGCCGACGAACCCTGATTGCTCAACTCGATTTCCGCGCCCAGCGGTATCAACCCGGGCTGAAAATTATAACGAATACGCTCCAGATTCGACCGCGCAACCCGCCGGTCAAATATGCTGTCCGACGCCTTTATCGCATATTTCACATAATCTATAAGGTCATACTTCTCGTAAGGCATCGTATCAAGGCCGCGCTCAACGATTAAATCAACCGTGCTGCTGTTGCTGTTTATCATCTGAAGCGCCGCCAGCAGACTCATCGAACGCTTGTAATATCTCTCGGATGTCCGCATGTGCTCGAGGTCAAAACGATACCGGCTTTGAATCCTGCCGTCAAACTCGTTCAAAAGGGTCTGCTTTATAACCAGCTCCAGGTAATTCCTTATGTAAGCTCTGGCGTCGGGGTCGTTGTAAAGATGCCGGATGCTCGGTCGGGGCCGGTCCAGCTCGTGCTCCAGATAATAATCGCTGAAAGCCTCGGATTGATAATGACTAATTACCAGGTCACGCTCCGTCGTGCCCAGAAGCTCCCTTTCCGCTCGTCGCTCCAGCTCCGCATCCACGTTCCTCTCGCCGGGCCGGGTGTGCTTGCGGATAAATTTCTCGATACGCTTCCTCAGCCAAAGCTCGTGAATAAGGTTAACGTGAAACCTGTCGCCGAAGTGCTTCCTCATCGAATCCGTACTGGCAAGATAAGCCTGTGCGGACACAGGCCCCGTGCCGGTGTGAACATCGATGGTTTCCCGCTTGTAACGTTTGCCCTCGTATTTGTCAATTTCCTCTATCGCCGAGGCCGGCACCTCGTGTATCACGTACCCTTCGATTTTCGAATTCGTACTGTCCACCGCATAAAAATAAACGTTGTCCGGGCTGACCCTGCGATGCCCCGGCAGCATTGCCGCCTCCGCCGGCAGCGTCTCCTCGTCTGCTTCGTCCGCCTTCAACGTAAAAGCGAATCCGCATACCGACTTGAAAACCAGCGGGTCCCGCAAAGAGCCGTAAACAAACAAATTATACTTTTCATCCGCCATATAAACCATCATAGCACTTGAACACCACCTCAGCAACACCCCCCGCAAACCTCGCCCGTGGTAACAAAAAGACCCATTAAGATATGCTCCCCACCTCCGTTTCCCGTCGACCTCTATGGCTGACTCTGCACTCAAAATGTCATCTGTGCCCGCACGCCTATAATAAAGCTGTCCTTCGCATTTTGACTGCCCCCCGGATTCTTTACGTACTGAATATCCGGCCCCGCGCTCAGCCGGGACGTAATCCTCGCGTTATAGTAAAGTTCAACAACACTTTCATAGTCCTGGGCGAACGTAACCTTGTCCCTGTCCGTAAACGTGCCGTGTGCGAAACCTATTCCCAATACGTCTTCGTCCCGTCCCTCAAATAACCCCTCGTACTGCACACCCATGCTCCAGAAATTGGTTATGGCAGGCCCTGTTTCGCTGCCGGACCAGCCGTATCGGCCGAAAACCCCCAGCCCCTGATTATCATCCGATTCGTCGTTCTCCCTGTATACCAGTTGGTCGCAGCTTACATAACAGCCGGTATCATCTCTCTTGGTTTTGTTGGCGTTCGAAAAATAAGCCTTGTCCTGCGGGTCGTACCATAGCCCGACCCTGTAGTTGCCTGCAAGTGCCCCCTTTGGCCCGTCCACTTCCACCGTTACGCCGCTCTCCAGAATATAAAGATAAAAATCTTCATCGTTAAAGGCCGTACTAAAACCGGTCTCCCTGCCGTCCGCCTGTGCATCCACAACACCGCCCGAAACATACCACCGGTCTGCAATTTCGTATGTCAACACCACCCCCAGGCCGTAATCACCGAATGGTATAGCAGGATTGTCCACAAATGCCCCGTTCAAAAACTGGCTGCACTCGTCGTCCGCATAGGCACTGCCGTCGAAAATTCCCGTAAAATCCAGCTTACCAATCATTACGGTTAAATCCTCGCTGAACAATGGCCCCTCGTAGTAAAGCTCCACGATGTCCATCGCCCGGTTGCCAATGGCGTCTGCATTCACCCCGAATTGGCTGCCAACCGATACCCCGTCTATACCCTCGGCATCGGGCCAGCCGCCTTCACCGTGCATAAAAATAGTGCCGCCCTCCAGGCCAAGCAGCTTGCGAAGGTCGGCCGTCAGCTCTATATCGTAGCTGCCCGAAAAACGCCCTCTTGCTCGATGTGTGCTTACACCTCCGTGTGCATTATGCTGATAAATATTCGTCGCGCCCACGTTCAGCTCGATTCCACGCTCCGGCAGAGTCTTTCCCGGGCCGGCTGATGCCCCACCATCCGAGTTGCCGTTTACGATGCCCGCCTTATCAACAGCCGGCGTGTTAAAATCCTCTGCTCCCAAAGCCGCTGTAATCCCAGACAAAATTAACAAACTAAAAAATAACATCTGTTTCTTCATTTACCATACGCTCCTTTCAGACAACTTATTAACAAAAAAGCAGGCAATGAACCCGGCACCTTCCTTCATTCTAACCCTCGCCGGTTTTATGCTTGCTGGCATTTCGCTCTATCACGTAATCAATTGTCCAATCTGGTAAACAACCAGCGTAACCACGTAAGCCAGAACCGTAAGACCTGCCAATTGAAGAGCAGGCCAACGCCACGAACCGCTTTCTTTCCACACCGTGGCTACTGTAACCATGCACGGTATACTTATCAGGCAAAATAGCATGATACAAAACGCCTGAAGGGCGGTATATTCCTGTTGCAGCCGATTTCTAAGCGCCTCAGACTGCTCCTCCGCCTGCCCGACTGAATGAACTATTCCCAGTTGAGCTACAAAGACCTCTTTGGCAGCAAACGCACCAATGAGTGCTGTCGTTGTCTTCCAGTCAAAGCCAACCGGTCTCATTACTCCCTCAAGTCCGTGACCTATACGCCCGGCTATGGAATAAGAAAGCTGTTTTTGTTGGATTGAACTCTCGCCGGACTCGATTCGCTGCTCCTCGGGTAATTTCGGATACGTCGTAAAAACCCAGAGCAGAACTGATATGGCAACTATTATGGTGCCGGCTTTTCTTAAAAACATCCATCCTCTTTCCCACATGTGAACCAACGTTCCTTTCAAGGTCGGCATCCGGTACGGAGGAAGCTCCATTACGAAAGGAACTGACTCACCCTTGAACAAAGTTGACCGAAGTACCCTGGCCAGAATGATTGCTAAAACAATTCCGATTAAATAGATAAGCAGCAGGATTGGTGCACGCCTGCTCTCCGGAAAAAAAGCCGGAATAAAAAGCATATATATCGGAAGCCTCGCTCCGCAGCTCATCAGAGGAAGTACCAGCATTGTCGTGAGACGGTCACGCCTGCTTTCAAGCGTTCTTGTAGCCATTATCGCAGGCACAGTACAACCGAAACCGATTAACATGGGGATAAAACTCTTGCCGTGAAGACCAATCTTGTGCATGAACCGGTCCATAATAAATGCTGCCCGCCCCATGTAACCTGAATCCTCCAGAACCGCAATTCCCAGAAACAAAAGCAAAATATTCGGCAAAAACACCAGTACGCCGCCGACCCCGCCTATAATCCCGTCGACCAGCAAGGACTTGACGCCGCTTTCCGAACCGGCGGGCCACAAACTCTCTATACCGCCGGCCAGCCATCCAAAAAAACCCTCTATCCACCCCATTGGAGGCTCGCCAAGTGTAAAAGTCAGCTTAAAAAGAAGGTACATAAATAACAGAAATATCGGTATCCCTAGAATCCGGTTGGTCAGGACAACGTCGATTTTATCAGACATAGAGTGACGGGATTCCACCGTTGACCTGACCGACTCCTGGCAAGCACCCGAAATAAAACCGTAGCGATGGTCCGCAAGCACAATTTCAGCACTATCACCGAAGTCCCTCTCAATATGCTGGTCTGCATCCTCGACAGCTTTGAAAATTTCTCCTGTTTCATCATTGATTCGGCAAACTTCCTCTTCGACCTTGTCGTCCTTTTCCAAAAGCTTGACTGCCAGCCAGCGAGCATCATATTTTTTGCAAAGACGATGATTTTTTTCAATTAACTTGATGATTTTTTGTAATTGCTGCTCAATCTCCTCTCCATAATGAACAATCGCCGGCTTCCGGGTATCTTCCCCGCCGGAAATCTTCTCTATCGCTTCTCTTAACTCCTCCACACCCTTTTGTTTATGTCCTACCGTTCGAATAATGCCTACTCCCAGCAGCTTTGATAAAAGTTCAATGTCAATCCTGTAACCTTGAGCCTCCGAAACGTCGCTCATATTAAAAACAAACAGAAGTGGTACTCCCATTTCCATGAACTGAGTGGCAAGATAAAGATTTCGCTCGAGGTTGGAGGCGTCAATGACGTCCACTACTAAATCGGGCTTGTCTTCTACTACATAATTGCGGGCGACTAACTCCTCCGGACTGTAAGCTGTGAGGCTGTATGTCCCCGGCAGGTCAACCAATTTGATATCACAGCCCTTATGTTTTAAGTACCCTTCTTTTATCTCTACAGTTACGCCCGGGTAATTACCGACATGCTGATGAGTACCTGCCAGCGCATTGAAAATTGTCGTCTTGCCTGAATTGGGATTGCCGGCCAGAGCAACCGTGTTCCTCTTTCGTTTTTCCATTAAACCATTTGCTCCTTGCATCATTTCGCCTTTATAGAAAAGTTTTACCAATCAAACAATGTGCCCAAAAAATTTTACCCTGCTTACTCAGCTTCAACCGTTATCGCCGAAGCTTCATCCTTGCGGAGAGATAAATTGTATCCTTTTACTTTTACCTCGATGGGGTCACCCAGCGGCGCAACTTTTATCACCTTAATCACAGTTCCTTTAGTTACCCCCATATCGACAATCCTGCGGGTAACCGAACCCATTCTTTTAATTCGAACAATCTTGCCTCCCTGTCCACCTTTGAGCTTTTCCAGCGTTGTCCTCATTGTTTTTTCTTTTTTGCTTTTCTCATCGTTCATTTTCTTCTTGAAATCCTCCAGGCAAAGTTCAATGCACTTTTCGCAGCGATTGCTGTCAACGTCTTCATTGCAAAAATATGTAAGACCACGCACCCACTTCTCGCCGCCTCGCGGACATGACTTGACAAAATCTACAAAACAAAGCAGGCGGTCGAGAACATCCCTGTCTATTACGTGCTCCATTCGGCAGGCATTTTCCTCGGCAATCTTTTCGTCAACACTCAAAACGTCTGTAAGAAAACTTTTGATAATCTCGTGTCGCCGTATTATTTGTTCCGCCAGCTTCTGGCCTTTAACGGTTAAGGTAACAACCTCATAAGGTGCATAATTTACACATCCCTTTTCCGCCAGACTTCGCAGGGCGGCGGTTACCGTAGATTTGTGTACTGACAATGACCACGCAATATCTCGCGCTCGGGCGGCTCCCTTCTTCAGCACCAGCCTCGATATCTCCTCCAGATAATCCTCCAGAGTTGCACTCAATAACACCGATTGACTCATAATATTAACCTTAAACGTTCATAAATTCGAGTTTTAAGTCTCCAACAATATATGTCCCATCTAACAATATGTCAAGAACTTTTTCCCGAATTTTCTATTTTTTTTACTATGGCATCGCTGCTTTCAAATGAAATTGGCGTTTTTCGTTAAAAAACGAAGGTGGCAATCCTTGTCTCCGCCGAAGGTGGACACCTGCCCCGTGAACCCCGTCTTATTGCCTTGTGCGGTTTTTTCTACATTTTTCACTTTACATTTAACTTCGGATATAGTATAATACTCACTTAACATAACATGCTC
>CAZGGE010000158.1:0-6617 GCA_964524285.1 uncultured Pirellulales bacterium | reverse complement strand
CCCGTTATCATCACGTTCCCTTTACCCACGCTCCCCGTGCCGGGATCCCTTGGGATGGCGTAATATCCACCTTCCGGTATCAGTTTCGCTCCCGCCTCTACAACACTCCCCCCCTCTATGAATCTTCTCACGTAGCGATGCTGCTTGAATCTGGTCAGCGCATCCTGCGGATTGAAGTCGCAGTATTTCCAGTCCGCACCCACAATCATCCCCACCGAAAGATGCTCCTGAACCCCCGCGTAAACAATTCCTCCGCCGAACATATCAGGACCTGCAAAGGGCGTCCATATCGGAAAACCCATCGCATGTACAACCCGCTCCGCACTGAAATCGTTGTATTGCTCCTCGCTAACCTTTATCAACTCCTTGACCCCAAGCGAGTAAAGCTGTGGCGATTTCCTCTCCAGGCCGGCCTTCTCTATGAACTTCTCCGTAAGCAAACCGTCGCATCCCTCGGCAAGTATGATAAAGTCGGCATAAATTCTTTCTCCGGGGATATAATTTGGCTGTCTATTGCCTTCTTTGTCCAGCCCCTGGTCAACCAGCTTAACCCCATCTGCCGTTTGACCGTCCTCGCTCATAATAATTTCTTCCGCCGCAAAGCCGTGCAAAACCTCCGCGCCGTGCCCCTCCGCTATCTCACAAAACCACCTCGTAAGCCTGCTGATGGATACCGAATAGTCCCCAGTATGAGCCATCTGGCCAAAATTAAGCCGGAAAAACTTCGCAAGCTTCACCGCAAAAGATATGGGAATGCGAAACATACTCGTAAACAAAAAGGAAATGTCGTCCTTGTTTATCTTCGCCGAGAGAACTTCTTTAGCCTTATCCGATTCTCTCCAGTCCGGTGCTGCCGCATCCAGAAGCTCATGCAGCGGCTCAGGCTCCAGCACCGCACCCGAAAGATTATGATTGCCGGCCTCCGCCGCCTTGTCTATTACGCACACCTCGAGCTCCGGCTTGTTCACCTTCAAAAGGATAGCCGCCGACAACCCCGCCGGCCCCGCACCCACTATCAATACATTTACCTTGCTATAGTCCTTATTTTCTGTCACTTTTAACCACCTGTTTTCCTTCGTCTAAAGCCCGCTTTTACTATCACTATAAAAAAACCGGTAACCGCTTTCCGGAATTTTACGAAATCAATATAGTCCATGGTCATATCTGTTGCAGAGACTGAATTAGCTGCGGCACCGCTTCTTCTATCGTTCCGACATAATAATAATCACACTGCTTGAATATCGATGCACTCGGGTCGCTGTTCAACGCTACAATAATATCGCTGTTCGCCACCCCAATCATATGCTGAATTGCTCCCGATATCCCAAGGGCCACGTAGATTTTAGGCCCAACTGATGTCCCCGTCTGACCTACCTGATGTACCCTGTCCGCAAAACCCTGTTCAACCGCCGCCCTCGATGCCCCCCGTTCCACCTTCGCATCAAGGCGCTTTCTCAGCGCATCGCACAACGAGCCGACTACCCTCTCATAATTATCCCGGTTTTGCATACCTTTTCCGCCACTCACTATAATGTCGGCGTCAAAATTCACCTGACCCGTCGCCATCTCCGTCTTCAAAATGTTAAGGCTGACATCCTCTTTCGAAAGAGAAACCTCATGCCTGATTACCTTACCCTTTCGCGATTCGTCGGCCGGAAGCCTTTTCATAACACCCGGCCTCGCAGTCGCCATCTGACAACGGGAATCCTTCGTTACGATGGTCGCCATTACGTTACCACCAAGAGCTGGCCTTGTCTGATACAAAAGCCCGATTTGTCCTTTTCGAGAACTGTCCTTTATTTCCAAACCCGTACAGTCCGCCGTCAATCCGCATTCCACGCTGTAAGATACCATCGGTGCAAGCATCCTGCCCTGAGGCGTGGCCGCATAAAGTACAATCTGGGGCCAGTATCGCTTTATACAGTCGGCTACGGCTTTGCGGTATGTCCCCGGGTCGAACTCCTCAAGCAGCTTGTCCTCAATTATATATATATTGTCCGCACCCCCGGCTATAAGCTCATCGCTCATTTGCTCCAGTTTATAACCCGCAAGGCACACACCAACCTTCGTGTCCAGAGAATCCGCAAGCTCCCGAGACTTGCCCACAAGCTCAAATGTTGCCGGATGAACCTTGCCATCGCTGTGCTCGGCCACTACCCATACCTCGCCGATATAGCTCGGCTCCGTCAGCCGAAGTCCTGAAAGCATATCTTCTAAGGCCTTTTTGTGAAAACGCTTCCCCGACTCCGACAATATCTTTTCCTTAAGGTCTTCATCTACCTCTTTCAGTTCTTTAACACCCAGTTCGTTTAACTTGTCTCCAAGAAATGCAAAATCTTCAATCTCCTTCTTTGTGCCTTCGAAACTCCGGTCAAATTTATCTTCCCGTTTGCCGGGCAGAACGTAATTACGTTGTTGCTCACACTCGCCTCCTAATTCCTCGCCCTCCCGAAAGCTCTCCACAAGCATCTTCGCAAGAATACCAATGTCTTCAACCTCCTCCAGCTTCCTCGTGCTCTTGCCCGGAGGGAAAACCCTTATCACCCGTGTCTTGGAACCTTTAACTCCTATATAAGGTGCCTTAATGTCTTCGCTGCCCCACTTTACCACCTCCATCGAATTGGCCTTCCTTGTCAATGAAAATGTCGCAAAAACCGGATACTCATACTTGGCTACCGTAATGACCGCCGGCGGCTTCCGGGCCGTTACTATCTGACTGCCGCCGCTTATAATACGGGAAAACTGAAAAGTGCCGTCATGACGCGCCGGCTCCGTCGCATAAGCTATACACGGAAGCGATAGTTCTTCGGCTATTTGAGGCGGAACCTGCGCAGTGTCCCCGTCTACCGATTGCATACCGCTGATAACGTAATAATCGGTATTGTTATGGAAGAATTCCTTGACAATTTTACGAACCGCATAAGCAAGAGGATTCGCCGTCGCCCACGTGTCCGCACCACCCAGTGACCTGTCGGTAAGCAAAACACCCACGTCCGCACATCTGCTGAGACAATACCTCAAAACCTCCTCGGCCATCGGCGGTCCCATCGTCAAACAAACTATCTTGCTGTTACTGTCACCGCTTTCCTCCTTCAGCCGGTTGGCAAATGCAAGGGCCTGTGTGTCAAGTTCATTGATGACGCTCGCAAGTCGGCTGCGTACAAGTGTCCCCGTTTCAGGGTCGAATGCATTGTCTGTTATCTGACTGACGTCCGGTACCTGCTTGACAAGAACTATGTAGTTACTCATGAAAACTCTTTCTGCTGATATATATGTTCAAATAACACTGCCATTCCGAACAAAAAAGCAAAAATTTAATTATCGCTCGAATCCAGACCGGCAAATATCATCACATAGCTTTTTTTTTGCCTTATTCTGCTACGTTAATAACGCCCCTTTGTTTCACTGTCAAGCTACCAATACTGACAGCCGCAAATCGATAAGCCAATACTTCAAAAAAGACACGCAAAAAATTTCAATTTATCGCTTGTTTGCAGGCCACTCATATTGTTAAATACTGAGTCTGATCGGCAATGCAGTTATGAATTAAAGAAAGATAGGTTTTGTTGAGGTGAATCGAAATGGCGGATTTGAAAGCTTTAGCTGACTCAATCATCAAGGGAGACCAGGCACAGGCTCTCGAAATTACAAAAATGGCTTTGAGCGAAGGGACAGGAGCAAAGAAGGTACTTAACGAAGGTCTAATCGCAGGCATGGACGTCGTAGGAGACAGATTCAAAAAGAACGAGGTTTACATACCAGAAGTTCTTATCGCTGCACGAGCAATGAAAACCGCAATGGAAGTACTTGAGCCTGAGCTGGTAAAAGCTGGCGTTGAGCCTATAGGAAGGTTTCTTATCGGAACCGTACAGGGCGACCTTCACGACATCGGAAAAAATCTCGTTGCCATGATGCTAAAGGGCGCAGGCTTCGAAATTGTCGACCTCGGCGTTGACATCTCTCCCGATGCCTTCGTCGAGCAGGCAAAGTCTACTGGCGTAAACCTTATAGGCATGAGTGCTCTGCTGACAACCACTATGCCATCAATGGAAACAACAATAAAAGCTCTGAAAGATGCACGAATCGATGCAAAAATCATGATTGGTGGCGCACCCGTTACTCAGGGATACGCCGACAAGATTGGGGCTGACGCATATTCCCCCGACGCCGCCTCTGCCGTCGAAACCGCAAAGAATCTCGTCGCCTGACAAAAGATTTGTTTTCATCTTAAAAATATTGCGCCCCGGCCAAACACCGGGGCTTTTTTCGTCAAAGCAGTAAACTACCACGGGTTAAAACCCGTAGAATTGCGACAGAATATTAAACAATAACTTCAAGTAAGAAAAAGGCCCGCTGGCCGCATCAAACCAGCCAACAACCTTGTAAACTCCACCGTCCATACACTCAACGCATATGTGTTGCCGGGTTAGGCCCGGCTGACACTTCGCAAACAAAACGGATAAAACCGACAGCAACAATAAAGTTCGCTTTTTATGCTTTGTAGACGACGACAATTAATCATATTCGCCTTAAACACCGTTCCAAAAGCCACAAAACCACCGCGTAAATCACGTGCCCGAATCAAATCAGAGGCAATTCAGCAAGCAGAACAATGGCAGTACCTGATTGTTACCAATGGCATTGAAACCCGTACTGATTCCGCAAGATATCTTGGCGTCTATAAGGCTAGAGTTACCCAGGTATTAAAACGATTGAAGAATTTGGAAAAATGTGAAACAATACTAAAAATAAAATGAACCAATTAGCTAAACCATAAGCCTAAAGAAATAGATGAAAGATAATCTTTCAAATATAGAGAACATTTTGCTGGTCATGGCTGCTCAGGGTGGCAATGCAGAAGCGTTTGAAAAACTGGTAACTTTATGGCAAAGGAAACTATGGCAGTACGCCTTTAGATTAACTTCTGACATCGATGCCGCATGGGATATAACCCAGCAGAGTTGGCTGGAGATAATTAAGGGATTAAGGAAGTTAAATGATCCGGCCTGTTTCAAGATATGGGCTTACCGAATTGCTACAAATAACTCAATTGATTGGTTAAAAAGGAAAAGTAAAGACAAACATATAAAACTTGATTCAATTAAGGTTGATTGTTGTCGGAAAAATGATGATTTGCGAGTTGAAGAATTAATTCAAAGATTAAAAAATAACAGCAGAGTAATTTTGAACATGTATTATTTTGAGAAATTAAGTATTCCTGAAATCAGTATAGCCCTGAATATTCCTCAGGGTACAGTAAAATCTCGTTTGTTTAAAGCAAGAAACGAACTGAAACAGTTATGGGAAAAATATTTTGACAATTAATTTCGAGGTAAAAATATGGACAAAGAACAGATAAAAAAGATTGTCAATAACCCACCAAAATACGATGACTCAAGAGAAGATACAATGTGGTCTTATCTAAAAGACTTCTATAGTAAAAAAATGCGTTGGGTTACTATCGGCGTTTATGTACAGTACACAATTCTTTTGGCGATCATTATTTTTAGTGCTATAAAATTCTTCAAAACTGATCAGACAGGTAACCAGATTATGTATGCAGTCATCTTCATTTGTTGCAGCCATTGGATGGGCTTTGTTAGTGTTTTTGCCTGGGTGATGGTACAGAGACCCCGCGTTAATCGAGAAATAAATCGACTGGAACTTCGCATTGCTGAATTGATCGAGGCGATTAGAGACAAATAACCCAAAGTCGTTGGTATTTGGCCGGCTTTGGTGTTTTCATCAACTCAGTTAATCCTGACCTTCAGGATGGATGATACGAAAAGAGAGATGGCGATCAAGCACCCGACATAAAACATTATGTCGGGGCCGCGTCGAACCACTCCCCCAGTAGGGATCACTTCGCTTTATAAACTTTTCAACGAATCTCTAAGCATTTGTCTTAATGTTGATTTGCCTTTGGCTGTTTTAAAATAATGTTCTCTGCGCATCGCATCTTCTTTGCTTAAATGCGACTCATAGTAGGTAAGCTTCAAAGGCAATCTTGGCTTGGTGCTGATGTTCTTGCCTGAATTATGCTCCTGTAGCCTTCTTTTTAGATCATTTGTATAGCCGATATAGAATTTTTTATCATTAAGACTTAAAAGTACATAGACGTAATACATCACATACCGTTCTGAATTCCCCTGCAAAATCCGTAAATCACTTGGGGTATACGGGCAACCCTGAACCACGTGGGATTCAGGGTGTGAACCCTACGTGGTTCACACCTCCCCGAGTAGGACTCGAACCTACAACCTAGCGGTTAACAGCCGCTCGCTCTGCCAATTGAGCTATCGGGGAACAAACTCATCTTTTCAATTATAAGCTCTAAACGCAACGGTTAATCCCGACGAGTCGGGACAGAAACCAGGTTACCATTGGCTATAACGCGGCAAAGCCGGTAAAAATTAAACGCGTTACGCAAATCTCCCAAAAGATTATCCAAACCAGCCCTGCTTGTCAAGCCTTACTCCGCCTTAACAATAACCCTCAAAAACAGTAAAACACAGGGCGGAAAACGAAAATCTGCAATATCGACAGCATAAAATTGAAAAAATTGTAACCGGTCAGTTATGGGTGGAGAATGGGTGTTTATGATGAATCAAAGCTAA
>CAZGGE010000157.1:0-6620 GCA_964524285.1 uncultured Pirellulales bacterium | reverse complement strand
CCTTTCTGGCCCCCCTGCCGAAGATTTTTCTCAGCGGCTTTGACTTCAGCAATTACCCCTTCGAGATAATCAGTATTCTGCTTCCTCTTTATATCCCGACGGCGATAATTCTTGGTATTATACACTTAACACCGAGAAGAGGCCTGCTCAGGGGCATGCTCGATGCGGTTACTCTTAAGATTCCACTATTGGGTTCAGCCGTAAAACATATGTCCATCAGCAGGTATTTGCACGCATTTCATATGCTTGCCAAAGCTGGCGTTCCGGCGGGCCAGGCAGCGGAAAAAGCCGCCCTTGCCACAGGTAACGCCGTCATGACCAGGCGTTTTATAGGTGGTGCAGCCTCAGCCATGTCCGGCAGGCCTATATCCGACGGATTTTCCCGGATGCTTCCCCTGCATATCGTTGAAGCCTGGAAGGTGGGCGAGGAAACAGGCTCGCTTGAAAACGTGGCCAAACGGCTGGCGGACAACACGAGCGAATACTCCGAATTGTTGTTCACCGAGTTTGCAAGCTGGCTTCCGCGGATTGTGTATTTCGGGGTAATTATATTAATGCTCTACCTCATTTCTCAGGGCATTGCCACAATCTACGGCCCAATTCTATAACGACCAACTTCATGGTAAGCGTACAGCTTTCGAATATTTTTTCTTATGTGGATTATATTGGCCTGTCTGTATGTAATAGCATACAATAAATGGGGATAAAAATAACAAAGAAGAATAAAATCGTGTTGATAATTTGCGAGAGAGCAAAAGAACAATGAAACCAACCGGAGCATTGATGATAGAGCACCGTTTAATAGAAAAGATGGTAGAGCTTATTGATAAGCAACGGCAAAGAATAGAAACAGATAATACAACGGATGTGCATTTCATAACAACTGCCGTGGATTTCCTTCGAGTGTATGCAGATAAAACGCATCACGGTAAAGAAGAAGATATATTATTCAAGGCCTTAAAAAATAAAAACCTTTCCCCGGAAGATAAAAACCTGATGGAAGAGTTGATGGAAGAACATCGCTATGGAAGAAAGACGGTTGGGGAGCTTTCCGATGCAGCCGGGCAGTACGGCCGGGGACAAACAAAAGTCGTCGGGACAATCCACGAAAAGCTGGTCGCACTGGTAAATCTATACCGTGAACACATAAAAAAGGAAGATGAACGTTTTTTCCCTTCGTCGAAGGAATACCTGGACAAGGATGAACTGGATGCCATGCTGGGGGAGTTCTACGAATTTGACCGGAAAATGCTACATGAATACTATGAGCAAAATGTTACGGAATGGGAGAAAAAATTGAGTAACACATAAGGCCAAATGATTAGTGCCGAAAAAACGGAAGCAAATTCAACATTAAAAACCGCACAGTTCAAATCATTAAAAACATCATCAACTGACTTTGTAATGAAATCGAGCCATTATGGAACTGATTGACACACATTGTCACTTAACGTTCGGGGGATTGGCGGAAGATGTAGAGGGCGTTCTCGAGCGAAGCAGACAAGCGGGCGTTGTGCAATGGATAACGGTAGGCACCGATATGGAAGAAAACCTCAAGGTCGTTGAACTTGCCGGCCGGTTTGAGGGATTATATGCAGCAGTTGGTGTTCATCCGCATTATGCATCAAATGTAGACAGGAATGTAATGCGTAATCTAAAGGACGCTGCGAACAGCGAAAAGGTGGTAGCAGTGGGTGAGACCGGGCTTGATTTTCACTATAATCTATCCGATAAAGATTCGCAAAAGTCTGTTTTTCAAAGACATCTGGAACTGGCCGCCGAAACTGGTTTGCCGGTGATTGTTCATTGTCGAGATGCCTTTGATGATACAATGAAGCTACTCGAAGAATCCGAAGCGGTTGTGGACAAAATAGTATTTCATTGTTTTAGTGGTTCCGCCGATGAGGCCGGTGTCGTTCTTGCAAAGGGTTACTACATATCTTTCACAGGTGTTGTAACTTTTAAGAATGCCGGCCATTCAAGAGAAGCGGCAAAGGCCGTGCCCCTGAACCGCCTTATGGTGGAGACAGATGCACCCTACATGTCCCCTGAGCCTATGCGAAAACAAAAGATAAATGAGCCTGCGTTACTTGTCCATACCGCAAGGTTTCTTGCTGAAATAAAAGGCATAAAAGATGAGTCTTTCGCCGGAGCCGTTACCTCAACCAGCCGGGAATTCTTCCGAATTCAGCAGTTAAGCGGCTGCTGAAATTATCAATTTTGTCTCATTTGACTAATTGTCCAGACAGCAGGAAAAGTCCTTTCTCAGCATTACAAGCGGGTTTAATTGTACAGATTTGACTTTTTAGCAAATATTCGTATATTAAAATAGTCAGACCTTACTAAAACATCGAAGGTGCAAGGTGTATGTAATTGATATCCGGCGGCAAGATATTAGCTTGTATTCGCCACATATTGATAGCGGTTAAGCATTGCAGCAATCGGGGCTGTTTCTTGAAATTTTAGCTTTGGGGCGTTCGGGCCGCAGGAAGCAGCATAAACACGCGGCCAGAATATTGTGAGGAAGTAGTAATGGCGAGCTTCACGGGTCGTTTTAACAGAACGATTATCGACAGGGTACAACAGGCAAACAATATAGTTGACATCATAGGCGAGCACGTGCGCCTGGTAAAGCGAGGCAGGGAGATGGTCGGGCTGTGCCCTTTCCACGAGGACCATCGCCCCAGCCTGTATGTCAACGAGGCAAAACAGATTTATAAGTGTTTCGCCTGCGGTGCAGGCGGCGGCGTGTTTACGTTTGTACAAATGCGCGAAAACCTTAGCTTCCCACAAGCCGTGGAACGTCTGGCTGAGCGGGCGGGGATAGAGCTGCCTCGCACCCGGCAAAAAAACGACCAAAGCCAGTCCGATGATACAAATCCCAACGAACTGGCAAAGGTAAACCAGTGGGCGTCAGGCTTCTTTCATAAAAACCTCAAGCATCCCGAAAAAGGCAAGCAGGCACGTCAGTATCTTCACGAGAGGAAGATTTCCGCCGAAAGTATAGACAGATGGAAACTGGGGCTGGCGCCGGCTAACGGGAACGAGCTGGTGCGAGCAGCGGCAAAATATAAAATACCGCCCTCTTTGCTACATAAAGCGGGATTGGTAACAGGTCATGCTTCGGGTAACGGATTAAAAGATAAATTCGTGAGCCGCCTCATGTTTACTATTACAGATGTAACGGGGCGGGTGCTCGGCTTCGGCGGGCGGACATTAAGCGATGATGCTGCGAAGTACATAAATTCGCCGACCACTGTCTTGTTTGACAAAAGCCGCTGTCTGTACGGGCTGGAAGAGGCACGTCATGCGATGGTATCGTCGAATCTGGCGATAGTGGTTGAGGGTTATACCGATTGCATTATGGCACATCAGTTCGGGTTCCGGAACGTCGTAGCTACCCTGGGCACAAGTTTTACAGAGGGACATGCTCGTTTGCTCCGGCGGTATGTTGGGCAGGTGGTCATGGTCTTCGACAGCGATACGGCAGGTATAGCGGCGGCAAACAGGGCTCTGGAGACATGCCTTGCGCAGCGGTTGGATATTAAACTGGCCGTTTTATCCGAGGGTAAGGACCCGTGTGATTTTCTTCTTTCGCAGGGGAAAGAAGGATTCGAGCGAATAATCGCAAATGCCGTTCACGTTTTCGATTATAAGTGGAACAAACTCGAGGAGAGTCTTGGGCGCGAAGATACCTTTGCCGACAGAAAAACCGCTATTAGTGAATTTCTGGATACTGTGGTTATAGGGCTCAGGTCGGGCAATCTGGCGGCTATTGATAAAGGGCTGATGATAAATCGGCTGGCCAAAACACTGGGTATGGACAGTATCCAATTAAATGAGGAAGTGAACAAGAGGTTAAAGCGTCGGCCAGGAAGCATAAGTTACGGTGCGAGCCAACCTGGACAGGAAATCGAGGAGAAGGAAATCGACTGGGGCAGCGGCTGTTATGCTGCTGCACAACGAGAAATTCTGGAAGTTCTGCTGGTTGAGCCGGCCCTTTTTGAGATTGTTCGCGGGAAAATCCAGTTAGAGGACTTCGGAGTTCCTATATTGCGACAAGCCGCACAGGTTATATTGCAGAATTTGCAGGCGGGGCAGTCTACAGTTTCGAGTATCCTCGCAAAAGCAGAGTCACCCATGCTCGGCAGGTGTATCGTCGAAATGTCGGAGGCCGGCGAGAAAAAAGCCAACTTCAGGGCAAGGCTGGCCGGCGCCCTTGACGCAGTGGAACGCCATCGAGCTACGAAAAATAATGTTAAAATAGAGACACCTGAAGACCAGAAAGAATACCTTAAGAAAGTCCTCAAATATGCAACAAAAGGGAACCGGCACAATGTGGGTCTGAGTTAGTGAACTAAATCCCTTTTGCGAGCGTAAAAGATAATGTTCAGATTATTTAAGAAGTAAAAACCGACCTTAAAGGCTTTTACAGGGCGGATATAGTCAGTACGGAATAAAAATTCGATTGAAGGAAGGCTATAGTGGCAAAAAAAAGAGTAAAGGCAAAAAAGCCGGATTCGGAGCAGGACAAGCAAGTGGTCCTCAAGACCAAGACCAGTGCCGAGGAACAAATACGCGAGCTGATAGCCAAAGGCAGGAACAAGGGTTATCTGACTTATGACGAAATGAATGAGGACCTGCCTGAGGAAGCTGTGAGTCCGGCCCGTCTGGACAGACTCCTGGCCACACTCGATGAAATGGGCGTAAAAATTCTCGACGAAACAGATATTGAGGAGGAAAAAGAAGACTTTAAGGTAGAAGAAGGCCAGGATTTAGATGATTCTCGCGACCAACTAAGCGGAGATGCTCTTCTTGAAAACGCTTTGATGGGCCAGGAGGCAGGCCGCCGCATCGACGACCCCGTCCGCATGTACCTCACACAAATGGGGGAAATACCGCTGCTGAACCGAAAGCAGGAAATTTCTCTGGCTCGTAAAATTGAGCTTACAAGAATGTGCTTCAGAAGGAAGATGCTCGAAAGTGATTACTGCGCCGCTAATGCGGTTGAGATACTTCAGCAGGTAATGGAAGGTACGTTGTCCTTCGACCGTACAATGAAGATCAGCACCGCCGAAAACCTGGTTCGTACGGTTATCAAAAAACGTCTTCCCGAAAATCTTCAAACAGTCAATGTACTTCTGGCAATTAACCGTGAACTTTTTGAAACACTCTCCGGCCCCAGAAAAGAGAAAGAGGCGGAAGCGAAAGAGAATCTAAAACGTATACGCAGAAACAGGCGTAAGATTGCGACCCTTCTGGAGGAGCTAAGTCTTCGAACCAGCAGAATTCAACCCTTAAAAAACAAGCTGCACGGCATCAGCCAAAAGATGCATCAGCTCGAGGGTGCCATCGCCGAAGGAGTAACGGAGGACATTACACCCGATGACGTTGAAACCATGAAGCGGGAGCTGGAGGGACTCAAAAGTCTGGTGCTTGAGACTCCCAATCAACTGGACAAAAGACTGCGTTCGGTAGACCGGATTTTCGGCCAATATGAAGAGGCCAAGCGAACGTTGTCGAGCGCGAACCTTCGATTAGTGGTTTCGATAGCGAAAAAATACCGGAACCGGGGCCTGAGTTTTCTGGACATAATTCAGGAAGGAAACACAGGTTTGATGCGTGCGGTGGACAAGTATGAATATCGTCGCGGTTACAAGTTCAGCACTTATGCCACATGGTGGATACGTCAGGCGATTACCCGCGCCATTGCCGACCACGCCAGGACGATACGAATCCCCGTCCACATGATAGAGACAATGAGCCGGCTTCGGACGGCAACCCGGGCACTTGTTCAGCGTCTCGGCAGAGAACCTACCGTGGAAGAAATATCGGAAGAAGCCGAAATGACCATAGAAGAAACCAGAAGGGTACTGAAGATTTCCAAGCATCCCATCAGTCTGGACAGACCTATCGGCGACAGTGAGGACAGTTACTTCGGCGATTTCATCGAGGATGAAGAGGTAGATTCACCGGTAACTTCCGCGACGCAGGAAATGCTTAAGGAACGTATAGATTCCGTACTTAAAACCCTGTCGTACCGTGAGCAGGAGATTATCAAACTTCGCTACGGCATCGGTGACGGCTACACTTACACTCTTGAGGAAGTCGGCAGGATATTCAAAGTTACTCGAGAACGGGTACGTCAGGTGGAAGCCAAGGCGGTGCGGAAGATGCAACACCCCGTTCGTTCGCGAAAGCTCCAGGGATTTCTCGACCACAAGACCGCATAAGCAAACGGCTGGTCAATATTAACCGCTTTAACAAGTTTCGATAACCGTTTTAAGGCCCTTTTTGGGCTTTCTTATTGCCTCTCGCCTGACCGGTAACGAGATAACCGATAGTTATACAGAATTCCCTTGTGTTTGACGGGGAAAAGGTTTTTAATACCATAGTCGAAAAAGGCAATTACCCCGGCGATTATCTTTTATGAATTAAATTCAATACAGGCAATATAAGGACTTCATAAATGAGTGGGTTATGGTCATGGATAAAAGGCTTATTCGGTTATGGTGAGAAGTCACAAAACAGCTACCCCAAATCCTCAACCGAGGAAAATACTCAAAGCGAAGCCGCAGAGCCGCCGAAAAGCGAATCGGGCAGATCGATCGTTCCCTTGA
>CAZGGE010000156.1:0-6713 GCA_964524285.1 uncultured Pirellulales bacterium | reverse complement strand
CGATAACGCTGCATCCGCATATACATATCCGTTATATTCGGATTTTCCAGCCGCTTCTTCGCATCGTCATACTTGAACAGATATATGCCCAGCATCAGCTTGTCCGGCTTCGCTTTTCGCATGTAACGAAGCATCACCTCATCCGACGGGGCTGCCATCCTCTGGTTACTATGGATAATCACGTTCGGATATTTCTCGCGAAGCCTCGCCATGTGAAAAGCAAGCGAATTGACTACCCTTTCACCATAATCCGGATTACCCAGCCTCTGCTCATCTCCCAACTGAAGGCTAACAAGATTTGATGAGTAAGGCTTCTCTTGTTCACTCAGACCTTCAGAGTTCAAAACTATCCTGCACCACGGAACGCCCGGCGGAGAACCAAGAAACTTCATATAAGCAGGATTCGCCTGCCACAAATCCGCAGTCGTAAAATTCGATTCAGACCACCGCTCCAGGCTAAAGCTGTTTGTTACCTGCGGAAAAATCAGACCCTTAATTTGCAGACCTCTCTCAAGAAGGATATGATGCCCCCGGCTCAAACCGTCAAGAGACGCCCGAACCCGCCATACTTTCCCCTTCCACGGGCTTTCAGGATTCGCTTCATTAACCCCCTCCACCCGCCAGTAATAGCTCATCCCCGCCTCCAGTAATCCGGGCTTGAAGCTGCCGGCTTCACGCGACATACCGGACTTAACAGGCTTAATACACTCATTTACTTCACTAAAACTTGTGCCGAAATACAAATTTTGTGTAGCCGCATAATCCCCCGGCTCCCACCCAAGCACTGGCTCCAAAAACTTCGTCCTTTCGTCATTGCCCGGAACCGGCCGCCATGCATTTGTCCTCGGTGCCCTGACCGTAAAATTCCAAACCTTTCCCTTACACACATCTTTGCCACCCGCTTCGTCAACCCGCCAGTAATAAGTCTCGTTAAACTCGAGCCTGCCGGGCTTGTAACTGTTACACTCTCCCGCCACAACCTTCCCCGCCAATCGCCCATCACCCACCTCATTGTAATCCGTCCCAAAATACACCATGTGAAACGACGCCGACTTCCCACTCGTCCACCTTAGCTGAACGTCCGGAGATATTTCTTCAGCCCCGTCACAAGGCTCGGGACAACGGGCAAAATCCTCGTCGATTGTAGTAATCCTCAAACTTTGATTGGGAACCAACTGTATACTGCCGTCCGGCTTCGCCGCTCTGCTCAACCTGATCGAAAGCGGTTCGCCGCCACTTATGGATTCTTTACCTCGAACGAACCACGACGTAACATCACTTGTACGCAATCCCGGTTTCCCCTCGGCCTCCGAGCCAACCGGACGGTCTACTAAAAAATCACCGCTCAACGCCCAGGAATGAGTAATCGTTGATTCATCCCATTTATCATCCGCAACACGCTCTATTCGCACCCCCGGAAAAGGATGACCGCTGTTGTACCGAGCCACGTGCACGTCAAGCTCCGCATTGACAATTACCTGTCCCTCCTCAGAAAAGTCCGGCACTTCCCACTTCTGCCAAACTACACCGTCGCACGGACCATACCACTTACCAATACAAAGAATATTACCTCTTATCTTGACAAAACCCGTTTTATCCGGACAAGTACTGCCCTGCAATTTTGGCTTAAGCTCATGCGTATACTCCGTGTATTCCGCGCCATTACCCCTTTGTGCTGTTAAAATAAAACAAGCACAAACCAAAATCAACCTGAATACTCTTGTATACATAATTCACATCCTTCAAAAACAGGATAACGTAAATGTAAAAATCCTTCAAACTTAAAAGCCCGCAGCCGACTTGGCTGACTCCAGCGTATTGTACAACAACATTGTTATCGTCATCGGACCCACACCTCCGGGAACCGGCGTAATAAGCGAAGCCTTTTCCTTAACCGCCTCAAAATCCACGTCCCCCGTCAGCCGGTAACCTTTTTCTCTGCTGGTATCATCCACGCGGTTGACCCCTACGTCGATAACCACGGCCCCTTCCTTAACCATCTCCGCCGTTATACTGTTCGCCCTCCCCACCGCCGCTATCAATATGTCCGCGCGAAGGGTGTGCTCACTCAAATTCCGCGTTCGCGTATGACAAACCGTAACCGTTGCGTTCGCCGAGGAATTCTTCTGTATCAACATATTCGCCAGCGGCTTCCCCACAATATTACTGCGGCCAACTATCACCACCTCCGCACCCTCGATTTGAACGCCGCTTCTTAACAGCAACTGAACAACACCGTGCGGCGTACACGGAAGAAACGTCTTCTGACCAGTCATCATTTTTCCAACGTTCATCGGATGAAAACCATCCACGTCCTTCTCCGGCTTTATCGCTAAAACCACATCCTTCTCGTCCAGTTGCGAAGGCAGAGGCAACTGCACAAGTATCCCGTTTATCTCCGGGTTCTCGTTCATCTCCTCAATAAGCCCCAGCAGTTCCTCTTGTGAAGTCTCCCCCCCAAGACGGTGGTCCTCCGAATGAAAGCCCACCTTTTCGCAAGCCCGACCCTTTGCCCTCACGTAGGACTGCGACGCCGGGTCCTCACCAACCAGAATAACACCGAGCCCGGGCACAACGCCTTTAGGCCGAAGCTTTTCTACCTCCGCTTTAATCTCCTCCCTCATCGACATAGCTATCTGTTTACCGTCGATAATTTCCGCCGTCATTAAACATCTCCTGAATGGTTTTGAACACTGCTTTACATATACACAATTATGCCCTCAGCAGTGTAAATGACTGTGTTTAACAGTGCAAGGGGGCGTTGACTTGCATAAAGAAAATTCAGAACAGTCCCGTAACTGTGCCATTTTTGACGTCAACGTCGATATGCCTGAAAGCGGGATTCGAAGCCGTACCGGGCATCAATTTAATCTTGCCCGCCACCGGAACAACCAGACCGGCCCCCTTATAAACCATAAAGTCCTCGACCGGCAGCTTCCACCCTCTCGGCCTGCCCTTCAAATCAGGGTCATGCGAAAGACTCAAGTGCGTCTTAACCATGCAAGTACCAAAACTCTTCAGCTCCGGCTTCCCCTCAATCGCCTTCGCCTTCCCAAGAGCCTCAGGCGTATACGTAACCCCCTCCGCCCCGTATACCTTCTTTGCGATAAGCTCGATTTGCCTTCGCAAAGGCGTACCAACCTCGTAAAGGAACTTGAATTGCTTGTGATTCTCCTTTGACGCCGACACAACCGTCTCCGCAAGCTCCCGCGCACCCTCACCGCCCTTGAGCCAGTGCTCAGAACGCGCAACCATCGCCCCGTGTTGCTCAGCAATTTTTTTGATAAGCCTGATTTCCGCCTTTGTATCACTGGAGAAACTGTTGATACAAACCACCGGCCGAACGCCGCTTCTTTTGACAATTTCGATATGTGAAATCAGGTTCTCACACCCTTTCTCCACCAGCCTCGTATTCTCGTGTGTATACTCCTCGGCCAGCGGTGCTCCCGGCTTGACGGCAGGCCCGCCACCGTGCATCTTAAGGGCACGAACCGTAGCTACAATCACAACCGCATCAGGACGAAGACCAGAAAGTCGGCACTTCAGATTCCAGAACTTCTCGAAACCAATGTCGGAACCAAACCCGCTCTCGGTTACATGATAATCAGACAAACGGGTCGCCAGCCTGTCCGCGATTATAGAGCTTTGACCGATTGCAATATTCGCAAATGGCCCCGCATGTACCAGCACCGGCTGACCCTCTATCGTCTGAATCAGGTTCGGATTAAGCGCTCGCAGCATCCACGCCGTCATTGCACCGTCAACCTCGAGGTCCGAAGTGGTAACTTCATTGCCCTTCTTGTCGTAGGCCACAACCATCTTTGCGATTCTCTCTCGCATGTCCTTAAGGTCTTTGGCCACCGACAGAATCGCCATCAATTCGCTCGAAACCGAAATGGCAAATCCCGATTCCATCTCGAACCCGTCCATCTTACCACCCTTGCCGATGGTGATATTCCTCAGCGACTGAGCACAGAAGTCTATCACCCACTTCATCTGCACCTTCTCCGGGTCAATATCGAGCCTGCGCAGATTACTTTTAGCAAGCCGTGCATCGTCATAATTCCTCTCATGCTGCATCCGGGCAGTCAACGCCACCATAGCAAGGTTATGCGCGTTCGTAATGGTATCAATATCACCCGTAAATCCGATGGAGAAAGGCACCATAGGTATACACTGTGAAAGACCACCGCCCGCCGCTGAACCCTTGATATTAAACGTCGGACCGCCGCTCGGCTGACGGATTGCACCCGTTACCTTACAACCAAGCTTACCAAGCCCCTCTATAAGCCCTATCACCGTGGTAGTTTTACCCTCGCCCAGCGGGGTTGGTGTGATGGCCGTTACGTCAATGTACTTCGCCGGCTTTGTGGTATTGGTCCCAAGCCGGCTAAGAACCTTCGAGTAGTGGATTTTAGCCAGTTGACGACCGAAAGGTATGATTTCACTCTGCTTGATACCAAGCTCTTCTGCAAGCAGAAAGACCGGCTTCATCTGCTTCTCAGCCGCCTCCGCTATCTGCCAGTCCTTCATTGTAGCCGGGTCCAGCTTTCGACGGACAATAGCAGAAGGCTTCAGCCTGCTGACAGGCTTTTTGTCGACAATCGCCGAGCTTCGCCTGGTTTTACTTGTAGAGTACATCTTACTTATCCAAATTCCATAAATCTATTATCGCCTGATGCCCCCTTGAAATAATATAAGTCGAACGCCTTGTTTTTGTATTATCTTGCTATTTTCGTTGTTCTAACGCCATACTACCCTGTTTCAGACTCCGCCCATGATGATTTTATCGATTGAAACGCTATTACCACCTGCATCAAAGGAACCCATAATGATACCCCCACTAATGTGTTCTTCTCACCGCTTGTAAATCATCCCACACCATAAAAAAGGGGTCAGGTACTTTTTCTAATTCATCAACTTTCAGTTAATATTCGAGACGTTTCTTACATTGACCACAACTCTGTTGCCGATGTCGTCCATGACATAGTAAGTATCAATATGAGTTTATGGCTCTTGTTGGTTTTGAGCTATCAGAATTCTTAGGTATAGTTTATATGAAATACGTCTATACTGTCCCTCCGATATGAAAAGTGGGTGGCCGCCGTTAATTAACAGGACTGGTTCATCATTCCCGCGCTCGTATAATTTCTCGTCTTTGCAGCGAAGGTTTTGTGTATCAGCTCCATAATGAAACTGGAAAGACTCAAAATTATGAATAGGCTGAAATCGCTCAGGTTTAAATGGTATCTCCTCGTTTGGCTTGACATTTATTTGCGTATGTATTGAGAGGTGGGGACGTAAAAAAACTTGTCTTTTTTAACCAGCCAGTTCTTTTCAATTAACTCGCTTTCTTTTTTTGGAAAGTTTCCGTACACATCTATGTATTGACTAAGCCAGGAACCTACCTGCTCTAATTCGTTTTTATCAAAATGACTATGCATAATCGAGACAAAGACCGAATCCAATAAGCCGAACCCAAAATAAACCCCCACCAAAATCGACAACATAATCAGAATACGAATAATCTTTTTGATATAAATGCCACCTGTCATATTGACTCCATACAATCAAGGAAATTTATTATCTCCTCACAACTTCCTTCACAAACTAAGCATAATCCCTGAATTTCCAACTTTTATTCACTCTTTATTGTACCATATTACACCCCTTTGTGTCCAACATTTTCTTGGTATCTTGGTAGGCTTATCCAGACGTAATGATATTTTACTTGTATTGATTTAACAACCCCTCAGCCTTCTCCCGTCATGAATATCTATGCTTACCCCCACCCCAGCGGTGGAAATAAAAATCCCATTCGCATTATTGGCAGTCCCAAAAACCAATTTTCCTTCTCTGCGAACTTCGTGCCCTTCGCGGTTAATCTTTTATTATAAATCATTGACTGGCCCGTCGGCTCTCCTTAACGCTTAGCAGCTTGCGGTATATCATGACAGGAACAAAAAAGCCCTGAGCGGAAGCGACCCCCGGCCGCCTTCCCCTTCACCTTCCACGTATCCGAAATCATCGAATTTCCCTTCGGCCAGCTCCTCGTTTGGCTCCGCCGCTCCGCAAAGAACTTCCCTCGCTCGGTCGCCGTAGTCCTGCCGATGGCAGACGCGCAAATGCACCCTGAATCCCCAACACAACCGTGAACAAAACCACCAGAATAATTGAGACCGCCTGTAACAGTTTCATCTTTCCGACTCCCTTCTTTTTTGAGGATTGTCTTAAATCTACCCCCTTATAGTCTGTTTGAATCTTCCGTAATGTCTGGATGGCAATGTAACGGTTTTTTTCTTGTTCGCAGGAAAACTGCACCGAAGCCAACGAACAACAGCGTCGCTGGCTCAGGAACTATGACAATACTGTGGTAGCAGCCGGCCGCGATGGCGGTAAAACGTACACCCTCGGGCACGTCACACTGACCATAGTCGTTGTAGCCCCAGGCTTCAACAGAACCGTCGGCCCTCAGTGCAAGATTGTGGGCTCCACCCGCTGCAACGGCAACAAAATCATTACCTCCGGGTACTTCTAACAAGCCCCCGGAATTGCTTCCCCAGCCCACTAGTGAGCCATCTGCCTTAATGGCAAGACTGTGGTTGTAGCCACCTGCAATCGCCACAAAATCGTGCCCGCCGGGCACGTCGCACTGACCGAAACCATTGTTACCCCACGCAACGACCAACCCGTCCGCTCTCAACGCAAGGTTG
>CAZGGE010000155.1:4698-6797 GCA_964524285.1 uncultured Pirellulales bacterium | reverse complement strand
TTGGCGGGAAAGAAGCAATATTTATTTGGCCCGGTGCCGTCGAGACGGCTGGGTTTGAGTTTGGGGGTGGATATAGTACCTTTCAAATTATGCAGCCTTGATTGTATTTACTGCCAACTGGGCAGAACCACAAAAAAAACGGTCGAGCGCAAAGAATATGTAAGCTTTGAGCCGGTGCTGGCAGAATTGAAGCAAAGGCTCGATGAAGGACTTGAAGCAGACTTCATCACTTTTAGCGGGTCGGGAGAACCTACTCTGAATTTAAAACTGGGAGAGTTTGTTGATGGAATCAGGGCTTTGGCAAATATACCGGTTGCAATTCTAACCAACGGGACCTTGTTATGGCGTGAGGATGTGCGAAGAGAATGTGCAAAGGCTGATGTGGTGGTTCCGTCGCTGGACGCAGCCGACGAAAACACCTTTCGCCGTATAAACCGGCCTGATGAGCATATCAGTATTGAAACTCTGGTCAACGGATTAACCAGTTTCAGGCAGGAATATGAAGGACAGCTTTGGCTCGAAGTTTTCTTTGTTGAGGGCTTAAATACCGATGAAGCTCAAATATCAAAACTTAAGGAGGTTATAAACAGTATAGGGCCTGACAAAATCCAGCTCAACACGGCGGTCAGGCCTTCTGCTGAACCCTATGCGAAACGTGTAACGGAGGAAAAATTGAAAGCAATATGCAGCTCGTTCGGTCAAAAATGCGAGGTTATAGCTGATTTTTCTTCGAGCAGACACGAGCGGCTTGCAGCAAAGGGGGGCAAAAATGTTTCTTCGCTGCTCAGAAGAAGACCCTGCTCGGTTGAGGATATATGCAATGGATTAGGGATTTCCCGAAATGAGGCATTAAAATATATTGGTTACCTTCAGGGGAAAGGGATGATAATCAGTGAGGAAAAGGATGGGGTGGTTTTCTACAGAGAAATTTGACCTGCCAGAAGTGCTTAGAGACAGGAAAAAGCCAATTTGAGGCCTTTGAGGGCGAACTCTAATTTGTAAAGCAGGAGTTGATATTGGCCGATAATAGGGGTGTGCCTTGAGGATTTTCCGGCTGTCGCCAGCCTGGAAAAGATTTTCTTAGTTTTGGCTTTAGGAAAAGGAATTTCGACCGATAAGAAGTATAAGCATTTGTATTCTGATTAGTTAAAAGGCAAATGAGCTGAATTCAATTTTGGTGTTTCTTTGATGCCAGCAGACAAAAAGAAGCGACAACTTGTTTTGAATAAGGGTGGGCAAAAGTTCATATTCCGTTACAAAGTGGGCTGCGAAGATGAACTGGTGGATGCCCTTGTTGAGCAGGCTAAAAATAAAGCTACTGATTTTGACTGGTTCGACGCAGCGGTGCTGAGTTTCAAACTGACACAGTCGCTTATCTGCCAGGCCAACGACCTCCTGCATGACAACACCGACCCCAACAAGATATACGCTAATTGATTTCTGGAACGGACACAGGAATTTCAATAACCAGGGACGAAATTAACTTTGTAGTCTGTTGTTTTTGGGCAGCAGAAATGACGCAATACATAGCGGCGAGACAGGTAGGTGAATAATGGAAGAAAGTGCTCTTATTCAAGAATTCGTTAATTACCTTAGCTTTGAGAAACGATTTTCTGAGCACACAGGTAAGTGTTACGGTGCGGACCTGAGTCAGTTTCGTAAGTTTCTTTTAAGCCAGTCCTTGTCCCACGAAGGGGACAGACCCGATTATACCGAACAGATGCATTACGGAGAGGAACCCCCCGGCGGTACGGCCTTAGCCACAAAAGCCAGGCCCAAAATCGACCAACTGCTCGAATCCGTGAGCACGACAGATATCAGGGCATATCTTGCAAACATGAATGAGCAAAATTACTCAAAGGCAACTATCGCCCGCAAACTTGCTACACTTCGCAGCTTTTACAAGTTTCTCATTAGAAGGAAAATAATCAGCTCAAACCCTGTGTCCGGTGTGCGTACACCCAAACAGGATAAAAATCTGCCCATGTTTCTGGAATATGACCAGATAAAGCGGTTATTGGAAGCTCCTGCTGTGAACAACTGGCTCGGTGCTCGTGACAGAGCAATACTTGAGACTCTTTACAGCACGGGGATACGAG
>CAZGGE010000155.1:0-4688 GCA_964524285.1 uncultured Pirellulales bacterium | reverse complement strand
CGGTACACATCAGAGGGAAAGGCAAAAAAGAACGAATAGCCCCTATAGGTTCATCTGCACTTCAAAGCATACAGCATTATATTGAGTTTCGTAACAAAAGAGCACAGAACGACAGTAATTTTGATACGAAGGTATTATTTGTCAACAAGCATGGGGGCCGGCTGAGCACCCGAAGCGTCCGGCGAAAAATGGACAAGTACCTGAAAATAGCAGGCCTTGATCCTTCAATAAGCCCTCATACTCTTCGCCATAGTTTCGCGACACACATGCTCAATAATGGAGCGGACCTGCGAAGTGTACAAGAACTGCTGGGACATCAATCTCTCTCAACCACCCAAATATATACACATCTGACGACGCGGCAACTTAAAGAAATATATGAAGGCGCTCATCCCAGAGACAACGAGGAACAAAACCCTCACCCGCAACAACAAAATCCTCAATTTTCGCCGAGCTGACTTTTACTTGCTCTGGGAGGTAGTGAGATCTTTCTCGGGGTTTGATGTTTGAGGGTATTCATTTTTTAGATACTCAGGGACAAGCTCTTTTATCTTCGCGGTGATTTCATCTGTGTTGTTACTGTGGACGATTTTTGCGAGTTCGTCTATTCCTTTTCGTACTTTTTCCCGGTTCATGGGTATGTTTTTCCAGATACCAATTTTAGGATGTCTGGTGGGCTGCATATCTTCGCCTTTTATTGACAATTCCTCAAAGAGTTTTTCACCGGGCCTGGGTCCTGTGAATATAATCTCGATATCCTGTCCCGGTCTAAAGCCGCTTAACGTTATCAATTCTCTTGCGAGGTCGACTATCTTAACGGGTTCGCCCATATCAAGTACAAATATCTCGCCACCTTTTCCCATACTTGCTGCTTGAAGCACAAGCTGGCTGGCTTCGGGGATAGTCATGAAATACCTTTTCATGTCGGGATGAGTAACAGTTACCGGGCCGCCGAGAGCGATTTGCCGCTGAAAGATAGGCACGACAGAGCCGGTAGATCCAAGTACGTTTCCAAACCTAACGGTTACAAAATGAGTTTCGCTTGTTTTGCCGAGGTTCTGTATGTATATTTCTGCAATCCTCTTCGAGGCTCCCATTATACTTGTGGGATTCACAGCCTTGTCCGTGCTTATCATAACGAAGTTGTCACTTTCACAGGCATGCGCGGCATCCGCAACAGTTTTGGTGCCGATGACATTATTTTTGACCGCCTCTCCCGGATTCAACTCCATCAAAGGTACATGCTTATGGGCCGCAGCATGTATGACCACTTGTGGCCGATGTTCGGCAAAAATTTGATTGACTCGCTTGTTGTCTATAATGTCACAGATAACTGCTTTTAACTTCACCGAAGGGAACTGTCGACTAAGTTGACGGTGTATATGAAAGAGAGGATTCTCTGCCTGCTCCAGCAGCAAGAGGACTTTTGGTTTGAATTTGCAAACCTGTCGACACATCTCAGATCCGATGGAGCCGCCGGCGCCACTAACAAGAATAACTTTATTTCTGAGATAGTTTTCTATGAGGTCAAGGTCGAGTTTAACAGCTTCTCGACCGAGCAGGTCATCAATATTAACGTCGCGAATCTGGGAAACACGAAACTTCCCTGAAGCAATATCGGTCATCGACGGAACTGTTCGGAACCGTATTTTTGTGCCTTCGCAGACCTGGATAACATGCCTTAGCTGACGTGCAGTAGCCGACGGCATGGCAATTGCGATCTCTTCAATATCGTAATCTTCAGCAATTTTGGGCAATTCATCTACAGGCCCGAGCACCGGTATGCCGTGTATGTTAATGCCCTTTTTAAGCGGGTCATCATCCACAAAACCGACAACATGATACTGGGCTACGGACATTCGGTGAATTTCTCTGAGCAATGCCTCGCCGGTATTACCGGCACCAACTATTAGAAACCTTTTCAGGCGGGAGCTTTCAATTGTGCGGAACTCCTCGTAATAAAGACGAACCAGCATCCTGAGTCCGCCGAGCAAAAGAATAGTAACAAACATATCAAGCATGAACAGGCCCTGCCCGACGCCATGCAGGTTCTTAAACAACGGTCTAAGAGGAGTGTTAAGCATGGTGAACCAGAGCACAACAATGACAAAAGTGCTCACAAGTGAAGCGGCAGCGATTCCTATGAGGTCATTAATTCCGGCATACCTCCACCAGCCTCGATATTGCTTGAAGAAAGCAAAAACGATGAGCTTGATAACAAGAAATGCCACAAGAAGATCCGGATATTGTTCGACGAGCCACTCGTGCCTGAATTGCATGTTGTTGGCAAGGAGGAAAGACAGCAACAGCGATGCTGTAAAAGCAGTCGCATGAGCAAGAACCAACAGGGGTTTACGATAACGCAGAATTACGGAATGAACTTTATAGTCTCGTTTCTGACTTCTTGCCGGCTTCTCTGTTTGTTCTTCAGAGTTTGGCTGATGCATTGTGCAACGGAGCCTCAATTAAATCCCCACCACTTACAAAAATAAATTATAACGTTTAAGCTGGCTTATGTCAAGCGCAACAAAGCTGGAAGTGAAACTTTGCAGGTTATACCAAAATTTCCTGCCGGCGGGGGTGATATTATCGGTACAGCACCCTTCTTAAATATGCCAAACACAAGTTTTTCAGATTTATCAGTTGCTTTCGAACGCGGGCGTCCGGCACCGTTGAAAACACGCCGGCTAAGAATCACTTTCGTCATCAGAAGGTTGTGAGTCACTTTCATCCTGGGGTTCTTTTTGCTGCTTACGTTCTTCCGTGGTGCTTTGTTGTTGGGCCTGGGCCTGTTCTGAAGACTCTGATACAGTTTCTTCAGCGGGCTGCTCTGTCTGCTCAGTTTCTGCAGGTTCGGTAAAGACTTCCTGCAAATCAGTGCCATCTACTCGATTTCTCATGAGAGCATATATAATTGTGTTAGCTGAGAAATAAAAGCTCACGATAAATGCTACAATGAGGCCTACAATGACAAGCGCGCCTGCTGTAACAACAAATGCTGCCACAGTTTCTGTCCATGTACTTGCGGCAAAGTCTGTTGTGCCGAGCAGGTTTGAAAATGCAGGTTTGGACCATACGACCTCGAGCTTTCCTACCTGGTCTCCGCTCTCAGCAAATAAACCGAGTCCAAGAAAACAAAAACCCGACCATAAAAGTAAAAAAGCAAAGAGTCGTACAAACAAATAGGTGATTGAGCCATATACCGCCGCTATTGCCGTATAAAAACCCATTCTCCAGGGTTTGGAATATACATAACTAAAAGCCCGGCTTATGGCATCAAAGCAATCGGTGCCGTCGTACGCAACTGCAGGAAACATCAGGTTGAATCCGGCTACAGTGCCTATGAGAATAGCAGCTATTATCGCCCCGGCGATGAGCACAAGTACAAAGAAAACAGCCATTATCAATTCACCCACATAAGGTATATTGGCGATAAGTCCGAGCAGGAATATAAAAATACCTATGACGATAATTATGCCGAGAGGAGCCAACGGTGCAGCGAAGAAGCTGGCGAACCTTTTGATACTGAAACGCAAAGCCTCAGAAAGTCCCGGCTTTTCTTCCTGTGCGAACTGTAGAGCAGCGGTTCTACATATTGCTCCACCGGCGACGGCTATAATGGCAAGCTTTGTAAGTGCAAATAAAATACTGTATACATAATGAAATCTGAAAGCCCATGCAACAGCTTTGAAATAGCCGGCAGCCTGCTTTGCCACCTCCGGCAGGTTAAACTGAAACATAGCCGCCAGTATGCTATGAAACTTTGTTGTGGCGAAGTGCCACATGGTACCGAAAACACCCGCCCGCTCTCCGGTTTCCTTATACTGATCGATAAAATCACCAACCTGCGCCGGGCTTTCAAGATATACGTGCAACTCCGACTGCCGGATTCCAGTTTCCGGTGCAACAACGACGGATTGACTAAGGTCCATCAAAACGCCTACCAGGCATATCAATGCAACTGCGCAAAGGGCTATGATAAGTTTAGTCGGCTGAATTGCTATCCGAAAGGTTCGAAACACCTTCGTGAAAAGGCATTTTCCCCAGAGTTGGTCTGGTTGATTTTCATTAGTCATTTTGATTCCTTTCCAAGATATATGAATTACACTAATTCGTCCTTTCCCGGCAGGAACGTAACAACCTGCTCAAGAAGGTATATATAACTCATCGACGAACGATTTCAATAAATTTTGCGGTAATTTTTTGATTCCGAGTTCAGGATAAAGAATCAGCAGCATTGCTCGATTCCGTCCCTGCGGATTCCAAATCGGCGTCTGAAGGAATACGGTAGTGCGAATCCAACCAGGCACCCAGGTCCATAAGTTTACAGCGATGAGAGCAAAAGGGAAAATAAGATGCCTGTCCACACCTTTTATTGTCTGAGAAATTGAGAACTTTACTGCAGATTGGACATCTGAGTCTCATTGTTCAGTTACTGTTCCTGAATCAATCCCTGCTCTATTTTTCTTGCGTATTCCACACTGTATTTTGCCCACGGCTGAGCTTCAAGCCTCGCCTTGGCTATCGGTTTGCCTGTTCCTTCACATATTCCATAGGTTTTTTCTTCGATACGATTAAGGGCATCGTCTATTTCACGCAGCAATTTTCTCTCGCTGTCCATCAGGTTGAGAGAAAACTCCTGGTCGTAATTATCGGTCCCGATGTCCGCCATATGAATAGGCATACTT
>CAZGGE010000154.1:0-6798 GCA_964524285.1 uncultured Pirellulales bacterium | reverse complement strand
ATTTTCGTGGTTGTCTTCAGTCATCGGCTGACCCCGGAAAAAATAATATCCTGCGCTCAGCGATTTGCAGACTTTCTTCGAGTATCGGTACCTCTTTCCATACCCTGCAATAGACGTGCCAGATACCAAGCGATTAGCCCACCAAGTACGGTGAATCCGGCTAAGTATGGTAAAAGGTGCAAATCCGTTATGAGTCGGCCCCAAACAGTTGCCTCAAACTGTCAGGATTCTATACGGCTCGATAGATTTTCGGACACCGTAAACAAGGCTTGCCTTTGTACCTGAGAGAGATGCAGGAAGTTATTTGGTATCAGGAAAAAACGGCAAATATCCTTTTGAAGCCTTAGTAACGATTTCAGCCAGTATGTACAGGCTGGTTTGCCCGGCCGGCCGGATATGTTGATTCCTGAATGTGGGAGCGGCAACTCTTGGCCTTTTTGATGTTGTATTGCTTTACTTTAGCGTATAATGTTGCTCTGGTTATGCCCAGCAGGGCGGCTGCACGGGTTTTCTGCCAGCCAGTTTCTTCCAGTGCCCTCGCAATCAGCTCGCTCTCGGCTTTGGCCAGTGAAAAATCCTTGATTCTTTTCATACAAGGATGCTGAGATTGACGGGCATAGTCAAGTGAATCCTGTGACTCAATGATGATGCTGCTGAGGCCGATTTTGTCGGTCGTTTCCAGCAATATCGCTCGCTCTACGACATTACGAAGCTCGCGAACGTTTCCGGGCCAGTCATGCTTTGAAAGTGCTTCTACTGCTAACCCGGTATAGCTTTTGATTCTGTTCTGTTTCTCCGGGCAAATATCCGAGGTTTTAAGAAAATACCTGGCGAGCGATTCAATGTCATCAGCTCTCTGAGGACTCCGCAGAGGAGCGATGGTGATAGGACAGATATTAAGTCGATAGTAAAGATCGCGGCGGAATCGTTTTGATTTGACTTCTCCGCTTAGGTCACGGTTGGTGGAAGCGATAATAGTGGCTCGGCATTTAATGTCTTCAACGCCTCCGACTTTCCTGAAACTCTTTTCCTGTAATACACGAAGCAGCTTGGCCTGCAGCTCTACCGGCATTTCACTTATTTCGTCAAGTAAAACCGTTCCTCGGCCGGCAATTTCAAGCAAACCGGTTTTTTCACGGTCGGCGCCCGTAAAAGCTCCCTTCGCATGACCGAAAAGCTCACTCTCCAAAAGATTGGCCGTCAAGGCCGCACAGTTAACCGCAACGAATTTTTCATTTGGATTTCTCAGATGATGAACAGCTTTGGCGGCAGGCTCCTTTCCCGTGCCCGTTTCACCCATTATCAGCACGGGGTTGCATCTGCTCGATGCCACGAGTTTAATCATCTTAAGGGTTTTTCCCGTTGCCTTGCTTTTGCCCGCCATACGTGCCGAAGCCGCGCATTCTTCTATAAAGAAATCATCTTCGTTTTGATGCCCTTGCTGTGCTCTTTGATTACATCCCACATCGTACTGCTCAGAGTTTGTAACATGTCTGTGCTTGTCCATCATCTGTCCGACGACCTTTTGAAATGTATTTTCCGCTTCTAATTCCGACAAATATTCATATGGCTGTATAACAGAAGAACAATTCATGTCTCTACGGCTAATTTCTTTTTCGCCGATAACAATGATGGGTACTTCCGGCACATGTTCGCGGGCTGAAGAAACAAATTCTTCCTGTCCGGAGGACTGAATTTCATTGTCGAGAACAATCAGGTTCGGCTTTCTCGACCTGATAATATCCAGACCTTCTGATGAACTATCCGCTGCGAAAACCTGTTCGGAAACTGTCCGTGCCAGTTCCTGAAACTTCCTCCTTTTGCTGAGTAAAACAACGGTTTCCAGTTTCATAGAAATCCTTATTCATTGATATCGGACGTTCGAGCCGGTTATTCATAATTTGAATGACCAATAAATCGACACATGGGGACAAGTTGCATGAATTTTTATTGGACGGGCCAATAATAATAGTTCTGCTTCTTTGAAAGCTGTGCAGAATTTTTTTATCGGACAGTTTATTCCGTCAATGAAACACAGCTTTCAGGAGACATCTTTTTATGGGACCTCTCAACCGTTACAGGCCGTACTGGTTTGAATATTTCAATTCATAATACCGGAAGATTTTTCTTACAAGCTGGAAAATTTTTCCTGAAATCAAAAATAGTTTTTCTTCACAGCCCCGCTTATGAAATCCCGGGCTTTTACGCAATCTCTTTATATAAAAGAACTTAGGGAAAACAACAGGCGGGGAACCTGTGCTCTGGCACAAGAGTTGCTTAAAAAGAATCGTCCAATGCTGTGGGCCGATTTAAACAGCAAAAAATACAGATTATACATTTAAGGAGAAATAAGATGGATGCAATTGAGACCGCACAAACGGCGAGCAACCTGCAAATGGATTATATGAAGCTTCTCATTGCACAAATGCGGTATCAAAATCCTCTGGACCCAATGGACAATCAGGAAATGGCATCACAGTTAGCACAGTATTCAGAGCTTGAACAAATTGAATCCATGAACTCAAACTTCGCAAAAGTACTTTCAACCACAAAAATGTATTACGCTAATTCTCTCATAGGTAAGACCGTCTCTTATTATACACAAGATTCGTCCGGCGGTCAGTCCTACACAAAAGGACAGGTTCAGGGCGTCTTTAAGGACCCCCAGGCAGACAACGAGATAAAACTCGTGGTAAATAATAGTACAATCAGCTTAAATGATATTCTCGCAATAACAGAGTAGTTAAGAGTACATATACTAAAGGAGATTGACAATGAGTTTCGCACTGTCAGCAGGAGTTACGGGCCTACAGGCACACCAGAAAATGCTGGACGTCGCCGGAAACAACCTCGCTAATGTTAACAGCACAGCTTTCAAGGCATCCAGAATATCTTTTTCAGAACTGCTCGGCCAGACGATTAAGAAGGCTTCACAGCCAACGAGCACGGTCGGGGGAAACAATCCTCAGCAGATGGGTAACGGTGTGGGAGTGGCAGGAATCTCGCCGGATATGTCCCAGGGAAATATCGTCAACACCGGTAAGCCGCTGGACCTCGCCCTTGAGGGGGAAGGATACTTTGTCTTAAGCGACGGACAGCAGAATATTTACACGCGTGCCGGCTCATTCGCTGTAGATGCAAATTCCAATCTAATAGACCCCGCAACGGGTTATCTTGCACAAAGAATAGGCTCTACGGGCGAAAGCGACGGTTTCCAGACTTCGGGCGACGGAAACATAAAAGTGCCGTATGATGTGGCCATGCCGGCAGAAGCTACCTCCAACATTAGAGTCTCAGGAAATTTAAGCTCTACAGCCCAGTTGGATTCTGCTCAGACACAGGTGCTTTCAATAGGAACAGCATTAACCACAAGCGATGGGACTACAGCAGAATTAACAACCGAAATCGATCAACTCGGCCAATTCAGCGGAGGTTCAGATGACGGGGAGCTTGGAGCGGCGGAAACGGGTACGATTACAATCTCAGGTTACACACACGACGGATCCACGCTTACAGAAGCGCTCACAGCCGCTGGAGACCCCGACAACCTTGAATTTACCGTATCAAGCGATACCACGATTCAAAACTTGATAGACCACCTGAATAATAATGTATTAATTGGAGATAACGGGACGGCGACAGCGAGCCTGGTAGACGGAAAGATTCGAATCACAGATGCGAGCAGTGGTTTCAGCAAGCTGGACCTGTCGCTGTCGTACGCTGCTGACGGAGCAAGTGAGAGTGAACTTGATTTACCTGCATATTTCGAAGTTCTGACCGCAGGCGGCGAAGAGGTTAAAAATATAAATATCACAATATACGACTCACAGGGCGGCTCTCACGTGGTTTCAGGAGCATTCGTAAGAACTTCGACCGCTAACACCTGGGACCTGATTTTGACTGCGATAACAGGGGACGTAGAGCAGTTTTCGATAGATAACAGGCGGATTGAGGGAATTACATTTGACGCCACCGACGGCTCGTTTACCGGTCTCAGCGGGAATGAACAACCTCAATTCGATGTAGCCTTTGGACACAATTCAACTGCCCAGACAATAACTATCGATATGGGTACTACCGGTCAATTAGACGGACTAACACAATTTGCAGGAGACTCCACTGCTGTGGCAAGAGACCAGGACGGCTATGAAGCAGGGCGATTATCAACTATTACGGTTAACAACGAAGGGATTGTAATTGGAGCATTTTCCAATGGTATCAAAAAGAACATCGCCACTGTTCAAGTTGCTCTGTTCCAGAATACATCCGGTCTGGAAAGCGTAGGTGATGGCTATTTTATTCCATCGGCTAACTCCGGAGAACCCGTAGCTACACAAGCCCTCAGCGGTGGTGCCGGCTCCATATACGGCGGTGCACTTGAGAAATCGAACACTGATGTAGCGTCGGAATTCGTGAATATGATTCAGGCTCAAAACGGCTTTCAGGCCAATGCAAGGACTATTAAAGTAGCCAACGACGTGCTGAGAGAGCTAACCAGTCTTATAAGATAAGTCTTAATGTCCTCAAAATGTTGACAAACTGCATAATTGAAATACTTGCAATTTCGAATATCCCGGCTTTCAAGTTTACTGCTGACTTGCCCGGGACAAAATATCTGCAAAATAGTATTTTCTCACAAAAGTGGTTTTTGCTGATTGGTTTTATTGCTATTGTCCTGCTTCTGGCGGTTTACTTTGCCATGAGTTATTTACAAAGAACACGAGAAGCCGAGAACGCAAATCCCAGGTTTTTTGAGCAGGCCGACGCAAAAGGTCTCAATGAAGATGAAAGGCAGGTTTTGCTGGATATCGCAACGAGAGCACAACTCGGCAATGAAGAAATCATTTTCACAAACCAGAATGCCTTTGACCGAGGTGCATCGGAAGCGGCCAAACAAATTGTAATAAAAGAGGGAGAGCAGGGGTATCTCAAATTATCCAGAGAAGTAGCGTTTCTGCGCGAGAAACTTGGTTTCCAAAAGCACGCTGCAAGCTCCATAGGCTCAGCAACTGGAATAAAACTGAGCAGCAGGCAACTCACGGTCGGCAAAAAGGTACAGGTAACCCGGCGAAAAGAGCGAGACGCCTCAAATCCCAAATGCAAAGTAGTGGAAAACAACGAATTTGGCGTCCGAATTCAATTTCCTGGTACCATTAAAAGCCAGGCAGGAGAAACCTGGCGCGTTTACTATCAATTCGGAAGCTCTATATGGGAATTCGACAGCTTTGCAATCTCCTGCGATGGACAATATTTATTCCTGAGCCACAACGAAAACATTCGTTATATTAATCGACGAAGGTTTCTTCGGGTACCGCTCAAAAGACCGGCGGTTATCGCACGCTTACCTTTTATTCGTAAAGCCGGCAAAATCACTGATACCATACCGGAACAATCAAACGAACTTCAAACACAAAACGAATCTCTGAACCCTAATAATATGCTTGAATTTCAGCAGGCGACCCTCACAGAGCTGGGCGGACCGGGATTACGACTGGAAACCAGTTTTCAGGCCAAAGTTGGAGATAGAGTAATGGTGTTGTTTGAGCTGCCGGACCACGACGCTGACGAAAGCAGCGAGCAAAAAACAGTAACTATTCAGGATATCGGTGAGGTAAGAAATACGACCAAAACGGATAATGGCATGTCAATTGCTGTAGAGCTTACAGGACTGACGGATTCGGATGTCGACTGGCTTGTCAAGGCCACAAACGCCGCCGCAAGGGAAAAAGGTGTAAAAAATAAAGACACTTTGACGGATACTCAACAGAAAGACACAAATGTAGCCCCAGTAGCTGCGCAAGGAACGCAAGATGCAGGACGTTAACGCACAGGTTAGTGCCAGCTTGAATTCCCTGATGAGTGAGTATAATGTTATCACTCATAATCTGGCCAACGTGAATACAACCGGCTATAAACGACTGTGTAACAAGTTTTCGAGGCTTCTCGAGGCAAACAAGAATCACGATGTCGGAAGCTCGCAGGCAAACTCCCTTATGAAAACCGCTTTTGATTTCTCTCAGGGTAATCTCATTCGTACATCTCGACCGCTGGATTTTGCGCTTCTCGGTAAAGGCTTTTTTGTTATCGAGACACCGGATGGGCCGCTTTACACTCGTAACGGAAGTTTTCATATAAACCAGAGCAACCAAGTCGTTAATTCTGTGGGGCATACGGTAGCAGGTCAGAACGGCCCAATAATTGTCCCGCCCAGTGTAAGCCCTATGCAGCTTCACGTCTCGGACGATGGAAACGTCAGTGCAAACGGTATTAACATCGGCAAACTTCAAATTGTAGACTGGCAGGAAAACGAAAAAAAGCTAATCAGTTGTGGTAACTGCTGTTTTCGAACGAGTGATAAAAATATTGAACCGGAGCCGGCGACCCAGGTTGTCGTAAAACAAAAATATAAGGAAGGCTCGAACGTCGAGATGATGGAGGAGCTGGTCGACATGCTTATGGTAGCCAGACTTTACGAAGCAAATATGAAACTGATAGGGAGCAAAAAAGATACCGGAAACAGCCTTATGAACGTGGCTATGGGTTAGCCTGACCGGATTGAATTTACACAGGAGATACAAATTATGCTAAGAGCATTTTCCACATCAGCGACGGGCATGTCTGCTCAGCAAACCATGATCGATGTTATCGCCAACAATCTTGCCAACATTAACACTACCGGTTTCAAGCGCAGCCAACTGGATTTCCAGGATTTGCTCTATGTAAAGATGAAGGAAGCGGGCAGTGAAATAGCGGCGGGAATAAAAACACCCAGCGGACTCGAAGTCGGCAGCGGGGTAC
>CAZGGE010000153.1:0-6832 GCA_964524285.1 uncultured Pirellulales bacterium | reverse complement strand
AAAGCCGTCAGGCGGTGCATCCAACGTGGTGCACCGCAATACAAACCCAGACAAAGCCAATTTACCCCCTCTAACGACTCAAAAATTCACAAACAAACCCGATTCAAACCCATTCGGCGGTGTATCCCACGTCGGACACCGCCCAAAAGGCACTACCTATGGTAGCTAATACAATACAAATTGACCCTGAAATCAATCACACACCCATTATGAGCCGTTCTGTTTCACATGAAACATGCCTTGTCCACCAGCCATACTCCCACCTCATTTTTTTCATTCTCCTTATGACAACATTTTGTTCCACGTGAAACCTGAATATTTTTTACTGGCAGATATGCAGAAATTACTGTAAAAATCCCGAAATACTATGTAGAACCCTAAGCCAACTCCAAAATTGAAATGGAAAAGGATTTCTCATAACGGAAAAAGCTGACGAATCGCTCAAAAGCACATTGCAAGGAGAAAAGCAATGACACAAAAAAACACCGAAAAACCAAGACACCTCGGAAGGGGGCTTGAATCACTTTTAGGTCCTATAACCCCTCTGCGACCCGGAAAAACTAATAATCAAACTGAAAGCAATGAGCGTAATCTGAGTAAAGACAAGGATTTACGTGAGCCACTTCAGGAAGTGCCAATCGCTTCCGTTTACCCAAATCCATATCAGCCAAGAAAAACCTGGGACCAGCGGGGACTCAACGAACTGGCAGATTCCATCAGAACCAACGGCGTTATCCAGCCAATCATCGTCAGGCCTGTCGGCAAAAACTATCAGGTTATTGCCGGCGAAAGACGGCTCAGAGCCGCAAAAATCGCTGGCCTGCAAAATATTCCCGCAATTATTAGAGATGCCACCGATGAGCAGCTACTCGAAATAGCACTCGTCGAAAACATTCATCGAACAAATCTGAACCCAATCGAACGTGCAAAGGCTTACCAGGAATACCTCACCACCTTCTCACTAAGACAGTCCGATGTCGCCCAAAGGCTCGGCGAAAATCGCTCAGTCATCGCCAACCACCTGAGATTGCTCGACTTACCACAGGAATTAAAACAAATGCTCATCGAAAACAAGCTATCTATGGGCCATGCACGTGCCATACTCGCCCTTCCAACGGACGAAATTCGACGAAAGCTCGCAAACCGCGCACTTGCAGGCAGGCTAAGCGTCCGTGAGGTTGAGAGACTGGTCAGAAAGCAGATCGAAAAATCCAAAACCTCCGTCAAGACCGGACCCGACAAAGAACCTCATATTCTGGACCTTGAAGATATAATATGCAGGCATCTCGGCACAAAAGTACGCATAGACACAACCAAAACCGGACGAAGAGGCAGAATAGTAATTGAATTTTACTCTATCGACGAATTCGACAGGATAACCGGCCGGCTCGGTATAAACAACGCAGACAAAACATAGCGTCAATTCTCCAAAATAGTATAACGTAGTTTAGTATACACACATTGGAGTGTATTTAACAAATGGGAAAACGCCTAAAAGGCCGGGTAGTATTAATTACCGGAGCAAACCGGGGTATCGGCAGTGAGATTTCAACAACTCTTGCAAAAGAAGCCGCAACCATCGTACTCGCCGCTCGAAACCTCGAAAAACTCAAACAAACAGCAGAACATATCAAACAGGCCGGCGGAAAACCGCATATCGTCCCCGTAGAACTCGCAGAGGAAAAAACAATAATAGGACTCGTGAAAACTATAAAAGTAAAGCTCGGACGACTGGACATCCTTATCAACAATGCCGGCGTTACTCATTCCGCAAAACTTGAAGATACCAAAACCTGCGACTGGGACAAATGCTTTTTTGTAAATGCAAGAGCTCCTTTCATTCTTTGCAGACAGGCACTGCCGATATTGAGAAAAGCTCCCCAGGCATACATTATCAACATTGCTTCAGTGGTCGCAATAAAGGGCTATCCGCACCAGAGTGCATATACCGCCAGCAAGCACGCCCTGCGCGGCATGACAATGTCCCTGGCCGAAGAACTGAAAGGCTCAAACATTCGAGTGCATCTGATTTGTACAGGAGGCGTTAATACCGAAATGGTGCAGCGTGTACGTCCCGACATCAAAAAGGACGAACTCATCGAAACCGCTGAGATTGCTGAGCTTGTATTGTATCTTGTAACGCACAAGGGAAATGCGGTAGTTGACGAGCTTCGTATCCGCCGGGCAAGTTCGTCGCCGTGGTTTTAACGTATTACCTATGAATAATATCATACAAAGGGTTCTGAGAGCGAACGTAAAAGTTAATGGTAAAATTGTTTCCGAAATCGACGGTGGTTTACTGGTATATATCGGTGTGGGTAAAGAAGATACGAGTAAAGATGCGGAATTTATTGCTGATAAACTGGTTCGGCTACGTATATTTCAGGATGAGACGGGCAGGATGAACAGAAGCGTCTTTGACGTTGGCGGGGAGATTCTGGTGGTGCCTAATTTCACTTTACAGGGCGATTGCCGCAGGGGCAGACGGCCGAGCTTTGACGCGGCGGCAGAGCCTCAAAAGGCACAACGGCTTTACAAACACGTGGTTACGGCAATCGAAAAACAGGGGATAAAGGTTAAAAAGGGGATTTTCGGGGCGCACATGCAAATCAGCAGCGTTAACGACGGCCCTGTTACATTCGTACTCGAAAGCAGATAGTACAATAACACGGCCTTATCAGGCTAAAAATTGTTGGAAAATCAGCAGAACCCGAAATAATCCTGCAAAAAGGAATTGATTTTTCTTGAAATGTGAGGCTTTTTGCGTTAAAATCATCATCAATCTGCATGTCCTTCACGATGGGCTGCAAGGGGAAATCCGCAATGGAGTAGAAGACATTAACAGCCGGGGATGATAAGTGGAGAAGATTTACTCTTGCGGATGTAGAGTGAAGCAAAAAACAAAATGGAAGGAGCGAGGAAATGCAGATGATGATTTCGGCCCCTTCGCATCTTTTTGTCGTGCTTTTATTTCAAGCGGAGATAGTCCGCGCTGAAACTGTACAGGTATGATTCAGGGAATTTGAAAATGCGTAACGAAAGGAAAGATCTGTTTGTGTGTTTTGTTTGTATAGCTTTTCTATTGGCGACGCTGGGAGCGATTGGCAACCGAGGCAGGCGCAGGGCTAAACAGGTATTGTGCATGTCCAACCTGCGACGCTGGGGTATCATCTGGCAGGGGTATAACCAGGACCACGATGGTTCCTGGCCCTGCGGTATAGCCCAAGCACCACCCGGCTGGGCCAGCGGACAATGGGTGGAGGTTGACCTGGGGCTTCACCCGGAGGCGAAAATAAGATTCTGTCCGGCGGCAACGCTTAAGGAGACCGAAGGTTACGCTCGCGGCGGCCCTGATATAGCGTGGTGGCGACCCGGGCCGTATGACCCCGAAGCTGGGCCGGGTTGGTGGATGCCTCAATACAGTGATTATTACGGCAGTTACGGTCTGAACTGCTGGCTGTACAACCCCCCGCCGGGTGTATCGCAAATAAAGGGCAACAAGACAACGCATAACTGGCGAACGTGTAACGTGCCTGGGGCGGCAAATATCCCGGTTCACCTGGCAAGCTGGTGGCAGGGAGGTTTTCCGGAGCCTACCGACGAGCCGCCGCCGTACGAAGGTTGGGCTTATGAAGACAGGGCAAACGAGATGAGGTACTTTTGTGTGAACCGCCATGAGGGTTATTTGAACTGCCTGTTTATGGACCTCTCGGTGCGGAAAATAGCGTTGAAAGGATTATGGGATTTGAAGTGGCACCGGCATTACGATATGAGTGTACCGGACCCCTATTGGCCGCCGTGGATGGAGAACCTGACCGAGTGCGAGTGAACCAATGCAAATCCAGGTAGTGCTGCAGTTTTAAAAATTTGCGTGAATTCTGTCAGCGGTATGGTTAGTAAGTGCTTGAGGACAATGGCGAAGAAACGACGAACAAGCGGTGCTGGTCAGGCTCATCGACAATCTGGAAATCCATAACCAACCTTTTCTCATTCGGATAGAGGGTTTTTCTGCGTTCGATTAAAATGTTCATGATTCCTTGCAGTGCCTGCTTTATCTTAGAGTATTGCGGCAGGCGATGGATATCCACTCTTTCGCCTGCGGAGTCAAGGAACTGCTGCTGCTCGTCCGGAGGAAGTAGCGAAACATTCCAGCATAAAATGGCAACTTGTACGGCGAGGGTGAACTGGTTGAGGTCGTCTTCATCGATGATTTCAAAAAGTGGTTGGGCATATTCGAGCAGTATTTCCGACATTTTACGCAACGGGTGCCGGTGGAAAGTTGAAAGTGGCTCGATTTGTCGGGCGCGTTCGGCTTTTCTTTTGAGTTTCCTCTTTGTGCTCATAAGCAAATCTTCAGTAAATGCAGGCCCTTGCGTGTGTTCATTGTTTCCATCAGGAGCAGCCCATGGAATTGCCGCAGTTGAGGCATTTATAGCACGTGCCGTTCCTTACGGTAATAGAGCCGCAAATATCGCACGCGGGGGCGTCATCCTGGAAATGCAGTAACTGTTCGTTAAGCTGCTGGACCGCGGTGGCCTCCGTTTGCTCGACCGCTTTAAGAGACGCCGTTCGTTGCGGGCGGCCCTTAGGCGATTTTTCCACGACGGCGAACCTGGGCCGGCCGGCGAACTTCGCTTCCCTGCGGTCGGCCGATTTGCCGGTACTTTCCCTGCCGGCGGGTTTGGCCTCTTTATCGGTCTTTTTGGCCTCGGCAATTTTCCTGGCGAGATTGTGAGTCTTTTCGACAAGCTGCTTTGCAGTAGTGGTGTTCTTGTTGTCCGCGTGTCTCTGCGCCGCCTGCCTGTTGGGGGTGTTGCTTTCGGCATATCCGGGGATGAACTGGCAGCCCAGCCAGCAGAAGATGTAGTCAATGATGCTCTTGGCAAATGGTATGTCACGGTTGGAGGTCATTCCGGAAGGCTCGAAACGGGCGTGACGGAATTTATCGACGAGAGTGATAAGAGGTACGCCGTACTGCAGCGCCATTGATGTACAGGTTCCCACGACGTCCATAAGGCCGCCCACGGTGCTTCCTTCTTTGGCCATGGTGATAAAGACTTCACCTGGCTGGCCGTCTTCATAAAGGCCTACGGTGAGGTAACCTTCGTGTCCTGCCACGGAAAATTTGTGTGTAATGCTTTGTCGGGTGTCCGGCAGGCGGTGCCTGAAGGGTCTGTTCGGTACTGCCGCCTCGGCCTTTTTGGCTTTTTCCGTTTTCTTTTCGGTCGAGAGCGGCTGGAGTAATTTTGAGCCGTCGCGATAGATGGCAACCGCCTTTAGACCGAGCTTCCACCCCTTGGTATAGGCGGCGGCGATTTCCTCGGTGGTGCTTTCTCTGGGCATGTTGATAGTTTTGCTTATCGCTCCGGACAGGAACGGCTGAACCGCCGACATCATTTTCAGATGACCGGTGTAATGTATCGAACGTTTCCCGGTGCGGGGCTTGAATGCGCAATCGAAAATCGGCAGGTGGTCGGGGTTGAGTTTTTCTGAGCCTTCGATGGTCTCGTTTTTGTCAATATAGTCACATATAGCTTTTATGTCTTCGGCACTGTATCCCAGCCTGTCGAGTGCCATCGGGACGATTCTGTTTATGAGCTTGAGCATACCGCCGCCGGCGAGTGTCTTGTACTTTACCAGTGCAATGTCAGGCTCGATTCCAGTGGTGTCGCAGTCCATCATGAAACCGATTGTTCCTGTGGGGGCAAGTACCGTTGACTGTGCATTTCGGAATCCGAGCCTGGAGCCGGCATCGAAGGCTTCCTCCCACGCATCCTTTGCGGCATTGCGAAGATAGTCGCAACAGTGTGTCTCCGGAATGTCGTCCGCATGGCGGCGGTGCATGTTTATGACTTTCAGCATGGGGTCGCGGTTTTTGCTGAATTCCTCAAATGGGCCTTTTATGGAGGCAATTTCAGCACTTGCCGCGTATGCCTTGCCCGTCATAATTGCGGTTATGGTACCAGCGAGAGACCTTGCCTGCTCGCTGTCATAGGGTATTGCAAGACTCATTATCAAAGAGCCGAGATTCGCGTATCCCAGACCAAGCGGACGGAAACGATGGCTGTTTACCGTGATTGGTCCGTCGGGATAGCTGGCATTGTCAACGAGTATTTCCTGGGCGATGATGAAAATACGTACTGCTTGTTTGAATGCGGAAACGTCAAAGGTGCCGTCGTCCTTTCTGAATTTCATAAGGTTGAGTGAAGCAAGGTTGCAGGCGGAGTTGTCTACAAACATATATTCGCTGCATGGATTCGAGGCGTTGATGGGGCCTGAGTTTGGGCATGTGTGCCATTTGTTTACGGTGGTGTCGTACTGAAGTCCGGGGTCTCCGCAAATCCTGGTTCCCTCGGCGATGTGATACATAAGGTCTCTTGCGGAGTGTTCGCCAGTCTGCTCACTGGTTGTGATGGCGTGTGTTTTCCACGTTTCGTTCTTCTCGACGGCTCGCATGAAATCGTCCGTTACCCTTACGGACAGATTCGAGTTCTGGAACATGACGCTGTCGTATGCCTGCTGGTTATTTTCTGCGGTATAACCGGCTTCAATCAGTGCCCTTGCCTTTTTCTCCTCATCTGCCTTTGAGGTTATGAACTCCTTGATGTCAGGGTGAGATATTTTCAAAGACTGCATTTTTGCCGCCCGCCGGGTTTTCCCGCCGGACTTGATAACTGCTGCGATTTGGTCGTATACTCTCATGAAGCTCAGAGGCCCGGAGGGTTTGCCGCCGCCGGATAGCTTTTCTTTGCTGCTTCTCAGGGTTGAAAGGTCTGTTCCTGTCCCTGAGCCGTGCTTGAAAAGCATCGCCTCGCTGGCTGCGAGTCTCATT
>CAZGGE010000152.1:0-6866 GCA_964524285.1 uncultured Pirellulales bacterium | reverse complement strand
ACCGTCACTTACTCAGCCTACTTTTCAAAATCTCACTCATTTTGCAGGAGTCTTTCAAATAGGTTATACCAAAACATGGAGCTTTTTTCAATAGGCCTGTGAGAAATGCAGGCTAAGGAATTTGAGCAGAAAGCCCTGATGCGTCGTAGCAGTGGATATGATGTAACCGCGCTTTACCGTCATATCAAGCCTGAGAGGCTCAAAAACATCGTTGAGCAAGTTCCTGCTTTGCCATTTTTCTCGCAACACTATACAGAACTATTCAACGCATTACAAAGCAACCTTTGCTTACGGTATCAAAACCCCCATTTTTACTGGGCCCGGCAGGATTCGAACCTACGACCCATGGATTATGAGTCCACTGCTCTGCCGCTGAGCTACGGGCCCGATTAACAAAACTAATTTAACCGCAAACAATCCGCCTTTCAAGCAAATTTGCACGCACTTCGTACGAACCAACTTCAAATCCGTGCTAAAAATTCTGCCTGACGTACCTTACAGCGTTGATGAATATGGTCATGCCGTCAGGTTCGCCGTCTTGTTCTCTTCTTGTCCAGCGGGGGTGTTGAGTAGCTCGCACGTACCTTTCAGGATGTGGCATCAGGCCAAGAACACGTCCCGTCGAATCGGTCAGACCTGCAATAGAATCAACCGACCCGTTCGGGTTGACGGGGTAACCGCCCACCTGCCCGTTGCCGTCCACATATTTATAGGCTATATGACCGCCGGCCCTGAGCCTTTCCAGCGTCTCAAAATCCCTCGTTATAACCTTGCCCTCCGCATGAGCGACAGGAAGGTATATCCGTCTGTCAGGCTCGATGAACACGCACTTATCCGTACACGGTGCCAAATACACCCATCTGTCTTCGAATTTACCGCAATCGTTATCCGTAATCGTAACACTCCGCTCGGACGGCTCAACATCAAAACCATTAAGCACACCCGCTTTTACGAGAACCTGAAATCCGTTGCATATTCCCAGAACAAGTTTGCCTGCGTCAATAAAATGTTTTATCGAATCGTATATATGGTGAATAATCTGGTTTGCCAGGATTTTTCCCGCCGCGACGTCGTCTCCATAGCTGAACCCGCCGGGAATAACTAAAATCTGAAACTGCTCAAGCAGGCCGGGTTCCTTAATGACTGCGTTTATATGTATTCTGCGGGCCGTTGCCCCTGCCAGTTTCAGTGCATGCTCGGTTTCGACGTCGCAATTTGTACCTGCCGCTCTTAATACTACGGCTTGAATATTATCCATCTATTATCGATTCCTTATAAATTTAGTGTCTCACAGACTCTACCAGTCAAATGGTTTTTTCCAGGACTTTTTTAACTCATCGATATTTGCGTGAATCACGGTTTTTCCGTCGGTGGATTTTACGTTAAGAATCTTATCTTCGGCAACTTTCCCTATTTGCCCGAAAGGCAGATTGAGCATCAGCTTTGCAAAGGCGTCGTAGTTTTCCGGCTTGACTTCCACCACGTACCTGCTGTTCGATTCGCTGAACAATTTTGTGTCTGTTCTGTGCACGTCGCAGCCGGTCGCAAGTCCCCGCAGGTCTGCCTGTATCCCCAGACCGCCGCTGAAAGCCATTTCTGCAAGAGCGACCGCAAGTCCGCCTTCGGAGCAGTCGTGGCAGCTTTCAACCAGTCCCTTATTTATCGCCTCGGCGATTTTGCGCGCTATAGCAGCGGCTTCGCCAGGGTTGACCCTGGGGACATTTGCACCGAGGCAATCGTGAATCTTGTAGTAATGTGAGCCGCCAAGCTCGTTTTTTGTCCTGCCCACAACAAACAGAAAATCCCCCGCCTTTTTGACGTCCATTGTTACGCATTTGGCATGCTCATCGACAATTGATAAAGCGCTGATAAGCAGGGTGGCCGGAATCGAGATTCTTGTGCCGTTCTCGCCGACAAATTCGTTATTCAGCGAGTCCTTACCGGAAATAAACGGCGCCTCAAATGCAAGTGCACCGTCGTAACACGCCTGTGCCGCTCGAACCAAAGCTCCGAGCACTTCCGGCCTGTCGCAATTCCCCCAGCAGAAATTATCCAGCAGTGCAATTCTGTCCGCCCGCCCGCCTACGCAGATAACGTTGCGTACGGCTTCGTCTATGCCGGCAAGTGCCATCCAGTACGGGTCAATATCGCCGTACATTGGGTTCATGCCACAGCTTATCGCAATCGCCTTTTCGCTGTGGCAGGTGGGCAATATCACCGCCGCATCGCTCGGACCGTCGTTGTCTATGCCGGCAAGCGGCTTTACCACCGAGCCGCCCTGGACTTCGTGGTCGTACTGGCGAATAATCCATTCTTTGCTCGCCACGTTGTATGAGGAAATTACCTGAAGAAGTGCCTCTGTATAATCCTTATTTTCGGAGATGTTGGGTTCGCTAACCTGAGGCGGATTCCACACTGCATTTCGAACAGGTTTGGGCACACCGCCGTGAAGAAAATCCATATCGAGCCGACCAACCGTCGTGCCTTCGTATCTCAGATGCAGCTTTTTATCGTTGGTGAAACGTCCGATGACCGTCGCCTCCACGTCTTCGGCCCAAAAGATTTCACTAATTGCTTCGAGGTTCTCATCTTTGACGGCGATTACCATGCGTTCCTGTGCTTCGCTTATCCAGATTTCCGTGTACGAAAGGCCTGCGTATTTTAGCGGCACCTTTTCAAGGTCGACTTCCGCACCGAGATTTTCACCCATTTCACCCACCGCCGAACTCAATCCCCCCGCTCCACAGTCGGTAACAGCCTGATAAAGGCCGGCTTTGCCCGCTTTAAGAAGAACATCGAGCATCTTCTTTTCCGTAATTGGATTTCCAATCTGGACGGCGTGTGAAAAAATAGTTTCATGCTGATGGGTCATCTCTCCGCTGGAGAAAGTCGCCCCGTGTATTCCGTCTCTGCCCGTGCGTCCCCCAACCAACATGATAAGATTACCCGCCTGCGGATTCTTGAAGCATTTTTCTTTGGGCAGGACGCCGATGTTGCCGCAGAAAACCAGCGGATTAGCGAGGTATCTGTCGTCGAAATATACCGCTCCGTTAACGGTCGGTATCCCCATGCGATTTCCGTAATCACGAACGCCCGCGACTACGCCCTTCATAATTCTTGCCGGGTGAAGGACGCCTTTGGGTATATCATCCAGCTCCTTATCCGGATTGCCGAAGCAGAATATGTCGGTATTTGCCACAGGCTTTGCTCCCAGACCCGTACCCATTGGGTCGCGAATCACTCCCCCTATGCCCGTAGCCGCTCCACCATAAGGGTCGAGTGCGGAAGGATGGTTGTGTGTCTCGACCTTGAAGCAAACCGCATACTCTTGGTCGAACTCGACAATGCCGGCGTTATCTTCAAATACCGATATACACCACGGTTTATTTAATTGCTTCGTCGCAGCGAAAACGGTTTCCTTGAGCAGGTTGTCGAAGTTGACTTCTTTCCCTTCGAGGCTGAGTTTTACCGCGCTTTTAAGTGTTTTATGCACGCAGTGTTCGCTCCAGGTTTGAGCAAGGGTTTCCATCTCGACGTCCGCAGGCTCTCTGCCAAGTAGATTATAATAGCTTTGGATTGTCCGCATTTCCTCCAGATTAAGAAAAAGATCTTTTTCCCTGCTCAGACTTTCAAGCTCAGCGTTGCTGAGCTTGCATATCGGCCAGTGGACCAGATTTAATTCATAAGGTTCGAGATTGGGCGTAGGCGGTTCTTCGGCGTCGTTAATGATACAATCTTCTATGCAATCGTTGGCGAGCACCTTTTTGGCAATGGTATCTATGTGTTTTCGGTCGAGATAACCGAGAAGCACGTATTTTCTCGCCGTTCGGACGTTACGCGCAGTCATGCCCATATCATTAACTGCCGTCATAACAGACTGGGCAACCGGGTCCGTTACTCCGCTTTTAAGATGCACTTCGATAAGTGTCGCTTTTGCCAGTCCTGCGGGTCTGCCGCTCCTGCCTATATAGTATTGCTGACATACAGGGTCTGTAAGAAGTTTCTCTGCAACACGCTTTGCAAATTCTTTGTCAAAATCCGCCTCGATAAGATAAACCGTCGCCGACTGTACCGCCTCTACCGAATGTATTCCCAGGTCTTTTATTTGCTGAAGAACGCCGCCGCCGTGAATATCGGGCATACCGGATTTGTTGAAAACTTCAAAACGCCACTGTGCCATTGACTCTACTTCCCTTTATTGCTTTGCTCATCGATTATGTCCGCTCGCTTGTTCCGTGCCTTTTCGAGAATATTGAAAATTTGTTTTTTTTGTCCGCTTTGGACGGCCTGCTTAAGTTTGGTCAGCTCGGCAATAATGGTGTCGATGGATTTGGTAACATTCTCTGCATTTGTTATGAGAATGTCCGCCCAGATATTCGCCGGCCCCGATGCCACACGCGTGGTGTCGGTAAATCCTTTGCCTGCGAACTTCAGTGTATTAGAAGTGTTAGAATTTATCAAAGAAGCCGCGACCGCATGAGGCAAATGACTTACGGAGGCAAGTATCTTATCATGGCGGGCGGGTGACAGAAATTGAACGTTGCAACCGAGCGAACTCCAGAATTTACTGAGAATCCGGGCGGATTTATCGTTGCCGGCCTTGCAGGTAAGTATGCAAAGCGAATCCTCGAACAAGTCCGCTGTCGCAAACTCGATACCCCTTTTCTCGGAACCGGCAATGGGATGCGAACCTGTATACCGGACAGTGTGGGGCAGGTATTTCGCAGCCCATCTGTGTGCAAGAACTTTTGTCGAACCTACGTCGGTAACGATACATCCCGTCCGCAACGTTTTGGATATCTCGCAAAATATGTTCTCAAAGGTACAAACCGGTGTTGCAAGTATGACCAAATCCGCATCAGCAACGGCAGGCCCCATGTCGTCGAATACATGATGCGCGACTTTCAACTTACGTGCTTTTTGCCTTGTAGCTTCACGATGTGTGTAACCGGCGACTTTTACGCCGGCCAATCTGTTTTTTACTGCCAGGGTAATTGAACCTCCCAGAAGCCCCAGTCCTATAACCGTTATTTGCTGTAAGTCTTTCAAATTCAGAACCTTATGTAAACAAATCGCAGAACCTAACCAGACAAAAAGGTAAGCTACACCGGCTGATGTGTCAATTTTTTTCTTTCATTTGTGTTATGAAATTGTTAGCATTTTGTCGTTAAGTAATTTAGATAACTGTTGTTAATTAGAGGATTACTGAGACGGTTGGCGGTTAAGGTCAAAGGCTTTACCGGCAATTCGTTGAGGTTTCAATAAAAAAATGGCTCCAGGGTCCAAAAACATCGTAGGTGGGGATTATCTGGAATTTGAACACCCCGTAGCAAAGCTCGACGGTCAGATAACCGCGCTACAACAACAGACGGAAACAAAAGGCACAGACCTATCCTCACAAATCCGCTCGCTCCAGCGCAAACGGGTAAACGAATTGAAAAAAATATATTCGTCCCTGACCGCCTGGCAGACGGTGCAGGTTGCCCGTCACCCGAACCGTCCAATTCTCAGCGATTACCTCGAGCTTATGGTAAAAGACTTTCGCGAACTCCACGGCGACCGCACCTTCGGCGACGACCGGGCCATTGTTACGGGCCTCGGTGAAATCGCCAGGGAAAGAGTGATGGTTGTCGGCCAGAACAAGGGCAAAACCACCAGACAGAAAGTCGAACGCAACTTCGGCTGTGCAAACCCCGAAGGATACCGGAAGGCACTTTTGAAGATGCGCTTCGCCGAGAAGTACGGAATCCCGATAGTAACGTTTATTGATACCCCCGGTGCATATCCCGGCATAGGTGCGGAGCAGCGGGGACAGGCACAGTCAATAGCCGTCAACCTCATGGAAATGTCACGCCTTCGCGTCCCCATCATCTGTATCGTTATCGGAGAAGGCGGCTCGGGCGGGGCACTCGGTATAGGCGTCGGCGACAAATTCGCCATGCTCGAGTTCGCATACTATTCCGTCATATCACCCGAAGGCTGCGCCGCCATCCTCTGGCGGGACGGCTCAAAGGCCGAACACGCCGCCCAGGCACTAAAACTCACAAGCAAAGACCTGGCGGGAATCGGTATAATCGACGAGGTCATTGCAGAGCCGCTCGGCGGTGCACACCGCAGCATACACGACACCGTTTACAACGTGGAAAGATACATTGCAAAAACCATTCGTCAGCTAAAGCGAATGAAAACGGAAAACCTGCTCGAAAACAGGTATCGAAAACTCCGTTCACTCGGAAATGTCCAGCTCGCCGACGGTAACGGCAGCAAAAAGAAAGCAAAATCAAACATCAGGTCACTGCAGAAAAAATCAAAAAGAATTCACGTTCGCGTTTAATAAAATCAACCTTCCGCTGTACAAATACATTACCCCGAATACCCCAACTCTTTGTTCAGCATTGAAACATGAACTTGCCGGAAAACTCGGCAAGACGAAATTGCAGATTCCTTATGTTGTGAATAGGGGAAGTATATTCAAATGAAGGCAAATCCTTTTCCTTGATATGGCTGCGCCGACGGTGTATGAAATTTATTTTTTCATATTGGCCAATTTTCGCAGGTTGGAATAGAAGGCCAATTGTGGATGTGGTGAGCAGGTTCAGCGATTAGGGTAATTTTGCGCTCAGTAAGGAGGAGGGTGTCGGCCGATTGTGAACAAGCGGCTTTGATGAGTGGTGTTGTAATGATGAATATAGATTGCGGAGTCGGATTGAATGCACAAGAAGGCATTCAAATCAGCAGAGGCATTGACGGCGAGGCGCTGTCAAAATTGCGAAAAGGGTGAATATCGGATGAGTAGGGAGAAGCTGATGATGTTTTGAATATGCTTTGAGAATCGGGTTGGAGGGTTTATGATATTGTTCACAGGC
>CAZGGE010000151.1:0-6953 GCA_964524285.1 uncultured Pirellulales bacterium | reverse complement strand
CGATTCCGCTGACGTTGTTGTTATCAACACCTGCTCCGTCCGTCATCATGCGGAAGAAAGAGTATTTTCTCAACTCGGCTATATTAAACACATCAAAAAAAACCGTCCCGGCCTTGTTGTGGCCGTAATCGGCTGCATGGCACAAAGACTTGGCGAAGAGCTTTTCAACCATGAAGCCGTTGACATTGTGGTGGGGCCGGCCCAGATACCACGCATCTCTGAGCTTATTGACTCGGCTTTGAAACAAAAGCAAAAAGCCGCTGCCATAACGAAAAAAATTCGCCGACATGACCTGAACGCCTCAAATGCTCTTGACCGGTTCGAACTTCAACACGCTGCGTCGGCAGGGGAGCTGCCCGGCCAGGCATTTGTCAGAGTCATGCGAGGCTGCAATAATTTCTGTTCCTATTGTATAGTGCCCTATGTGCGAGGACCGGAGGTCTCAAGACCACCCAAAGCAATACTGGCTCAGATTAAGCAACTCGCCGACCAGGGTACAAAAGTTATCACTTTGCTCGGTCAGAGAGTCAACGCCTATCACTATCAGGCGGGCGAAAATTCATGGTCGCTCGCTGACCTGCTACACACAGCCGCTGAGGTAAACGGAATTCAGTGGATAAAATTCATAACCAGTTACCCCTGCGAAAAATTCTACGACGAAATCCTCAATGCCGTGAAAAATATTCCCCAGGTGTGCAGTTATCTCCACATGCCCGCCCAGAGCGGCTCGAACAAAACCCTCAAGGCCATGAACAGAAATTATTCCGCTGAACAATATCTTGAACTACTTAATCATGCACGTGAAAAAGTTGATAACCTGTCGACGGCGGGCGACTTCATTGTCGGATTCCCGAACGAATCCGAAGATGATTTCCAGGATACATTAAAACTTCTTAAAAAGGCCGAATATAAAAACTGCTTTGTCTTCAAATATTCTCCCAGGCCCCGGACAACAGGACAAAAAAAGCTCACAGACAATATACCGGAAAATATCAAACAAAGACGAAATCAAATCCTGCTTGAGGCCCAGAAAGTGGTGAGTCGCCGGTTAAGCGGGGAATTTACCGGCAAAGATGTTCAAGTTTTCGTGGAAGGCCTCAGTAAAAAGCCGCATCTGAACACGGACGGCAACAATCAAATGCCCCAACTGGCAGGCAGAACACAGAATGACTGGATAGTCGTTTTCAACGGCCCGCTCAAACTCGCCGGCAATTTCGCCGGTGTCCATATAGAAAAAACGCAGCCCCTGACACTTTTCGGCCGGCTGCTTCGAGCTGATTAGCCGCAACCACCTGAACAATCCCGCCGCCCATTTTCCTTTTATTTACTGTTTTCAACCGGGGATGCCGAATATGCTCGACCTGCAGCAAGGCCGTTCTTCTCCAGCAATGATAGATTGTGCAGTAACATTAACCGCGCTCGTTTTTGGTCGTAATGAGTTTAATTCATGGGCTGTCTCCGACGAACATCAAATCATTCACACATCCGGTTTCGCCGATTTAGACCTTTATTAATACAGTTTTGTAAGTTCTCTCTCGTGGGCCTCTCCGGAGTCGGCGTCGGATTGACGGTTTTGAACCTCGTAATGTTTCTGTTGGGAAATTTCCCCCTCGCAAACGTCTCCGCCTTTTTCGTCGCCGTAACATGGAACTTTCTGTTGAACAGAAGGTTTACTTTTGATGCTGCTGGCAGGTTGTTTTTTCGTCAGTGGATTGAATTTTCCGGCACCTGCCTTGCCGGCGCCGCCGTCAACTGGGCCGTCGCCGTCGGACTTTACTACAATATGCATTTTTTCAGAACTCATTACAATCTTTCCGCCCTGATGGGTATTTCAGTCGCGTCTTTATTCAATTTTAGCGTGTGCCGCTCCTGTATTTTCAAAAACAACTCTCATATATAGTGCAGCCGATATCATTAAAATGGAACAATACACAAGTGCCTGGCAACATCAAAAATCAAATAATAGCGGTAATCATTATCGCAGCCCTCACCGTATTGTTGGCTCTGTTAACAAAAAGCTGCAACGACATCCGAACGAAAAAAAAATCAGGGTTCGAATTCGATTCCGCCTCACAAACATCCCTTAGCGATGATATAAATCAGACAGCTACACAAGACCAACCCGGTAAGATTTCTGTTAACGTTCTCGGCGAGCTTGTTCGCACCCGCTCAGCCATCGTCGTGGACGCCAGGCTGAAAACCATGTTCGACAAAGGACACATCCCCGGAGCGGTCAATCTTTCCGCTTTGAGACCGCAAAAGAAAGTCCTTGACAAAATACTAAGCTACCCGGACCGGATAAACATAGTCGTCTATTGTGAGTCAGAAAACTGCACAGACAGCGAATCGGTCGTCCGTACTCTGAAAAGTAAAGGCATGAAAAACGTTAGAACACTTGATGGAGGCTGGAAGGCGTGGAAGGAAAATGGATATATTACCGAGACAGGCTCCTTAACTCCATAATAACAGGCACAGCATCAAGCCGGCTTGCAGATTTCGGACTTGCCGCTATATTCATCGCCGCCGCTCTGCCTAAAATTGCAGACACGGACTCTTTTGCCGACGCTATTGCATCATACAGGACGGTGCCGACATGGTTAATCGCCCCTGCCGCTTATGCACTGCCGTGGTTCGAAGCACTTACGGGCATACTGATAATCATCGGTCAAGCAAGAACCATGTGCACGGCAATTCTCTTAACTATGCTCTTAGCCTATACCGTTCTTACAATGGCGGCACTTGTTCGTGGAATTGACATACACTGTGGATGCTTCGGCGGCCGCGGCGAATCCGCCTGGCACGTCATCCTGCGAAATTCCATTATTCTATGTTCCTTTATACTTGTTAAATGTATCTCTCACCGTCTTTACTTAAAAAATAAAAACGTAAAAAAAGGTCAAACAATGAACAACAAAAAAATTTCTCTATTACTCCTTTTGTGCTCCTGTTTTGCTGCCGAAGGGCGGGCAGACGCGGCAACAACAGGACCGGTACACCCCGATAACCTTGCCCCCAACAAAAAGTTCATAAGGAGCTATAAAAAGCTCAAGGACTGGAGAGCAAAAACCATGACGTACCACGTTAACCTCCCGCCGGACTTTCACAAAGACCGCCGGTATCCCATTCTGTTCGAATGGCATGGAAAAGGCGGCGGGCCGGGCACAAATGTCTTCACAAGCATATACAACGTAACAGGCCACGTTCACGTCGGTCTTACTTATCCGCTCGGATGTAGACATGGCACCGCGATGCTTTATGCTACTCCCGAATACGTCGAATTCTTCAGAGAGGTTTATAAAGATGTAGTCGAAAATTTCAACGGTAATCCCGAATACTTATTTCTCGGCGGGTTCTCCGCGGGGGGATTTATGGTAACCGGACCCGGTATAGCTATTACCATAAGAGCCGGACTGAAACCAAAACTTGCAGGCATCCTCGCCGGAGGATGCAGTTGGATTTGCAATCCAAAATATGCCGGCGGTGTTGATATATTCTTATGGTACGCCGACAACGACAGAAACAGCTACAATCTCCCTGAAAGAATTACAAAATTGAAAAAGTACGCCCGCTCTCTCACAGTTGTTCTTCACAAAGGGGCAGGGCATACATGCGACAATAGTTTTGAGGGTCCCGCCGTTCGAAAGTTTTTGGCCGTCCAGGGCCCCGATGCAAAAGACTTCAAAAAGCTTTACAAAATGCAGACTTGTCTACACAAAGGCGAATGGCACCTCGTCATCGCGCCTTGTTGTGAAATTCTCAAAAAAAGAAACACCGCTGCCGTAAAAGCTCGGGAAATTCTCAATCACGGCGTAAGCAGAATCGAAACTTATCTTGGTCGATATCAATCGCCGGGTATGCACTGGTGCTACGCCTCAGAACTTGTAAAATTGCAGATTCGCTACCATCACCTTGCATTTATGAGAAATTTTCTAAGGAAAAAAATTACACACTGCAAAAATTCTCATGCCTTCAGCAGCATCTTGCCTCCGGAAAACAATGACTCTTCATCGCCTGAGCAACCTGAAAAGCAGACTCTCACGCCCGAAAGCTCATGAGTTTAAATATTGAAAAATTTCACAGTGAACCATTTGGCACTGATTGCGTAATTTGCACAGAAATGCAGCTTCGTTTCTGATTATCGATTAAATAAGTTGACCACCGGAACCGCGGCCTTCTATAATACAAATTCATCGTGTTGAGATATTTCAAAGACAAATATAAAAAAGAGAATCGACAACACTTTTAATCAGGTGAAACAAAAAATGTTTGGCAAACGAATACATCTGTTCACTCTATTCGGCTTCAAGGTTCAAATCGACGTAACGTGGCTGATACTTGCCGTTCTGGTTACATGGACACTTGCCAGAGGGCTGTTCCCTGCCTGGTTCCCTGATTTTACCGAGGCAACCTACTGGTGGATGGCCGTTGCCGGTGCGCTGGGACTGTTCGGCTCCATCATCTTCCACGAATTCTGCCATTCAATAATCGCAAGACGGTTCGGAATGCAAATGAAAGGGATCACGCTCTTTATTTTTGGCGGCGTCGCCGAAATGCAGCAAGAACCGCCCAGCTCCAAAGCAGAACTGTTAATGGCAATCGCAGGTCCAATTTCCAGCGGATTAATCGCGGCAACCTGTTTCGGCCTGCATACTCTCGGAAATACTCTGCAATGGCACGAACCTGTAAACGGCGTCCTGCACTATCTTATGACTCTTAACCTTCTGCTCGCCGCTTTCAACCTCATACCTGCTTTCCCGCTCGATGGAGGCCGGGTGCTGCGCTCAATTATCTGGGCTGCAAAGGGTAATCTCCGCTCCGCAACCAGAATATCCTCAAAACTCGGCTCCGCTTTCGGACTATTCCTTATTTTTCTCGGCGTCGCATTTTTCGTATCAGGTATGATTATTCAGGGAATATGGTTTGCTCTTATAGGGTTGTTCATACGCGGTGCCTCTCAGACGTCATACAAACAGCTTCTCATAAGAAACGCCCTCGCAGGAGAACCCATTGCAAAATTCATGAGAGACGACCCGGTTACCGTTCCGCCTGACTTGACTATCTCAGACCTCGTTAACGATTATTTTTATACACATCATTATAAAATGTTTCCGGTCTCGGAAAACGGCGCCCTGAAAGGATACATAACTACCAAAGAGGTAAAGCAAATCCCCAGAGACCAGTGGTCGCAGCACACCGTCAGGGAAGTTGCCAGCCCATGCTCAGAAAAAAACACTGTTAATCCTCATACCGACGCCACAAAAGCACTCGGAACCATGAACCGTACGGGAAACAGCAGATTAATGGTCGTTCAGGGAGATGAACTGGTCGGCGTCGTTACACTAAAAGACCTGCTCAGATTCCTGGCACTGAAAGTCGACCTCCAGGAAAACGAAGATATAAATATTCCCACCGATACGTAGAGTAAATTAATTAGTTCCTGTTGCAGAAAGCAGTAAAAACGATAAAAAATTAACCGTCCGATTTAGGACAAGGTCAGTTCATCATCATTTTTGTTGAACTGTCCGCAAAAGCTCTTTAAAAAGTTAAAAATTCAGTTTTCTGGACAGACCATCTCTAAAGACGCCCTTAAAAACTTCTCTGTATCCGGCACTTCTCAGTCACAATCGAGTCAACAAGACAAGGTTATGACAGAAGACCGCACAGCCTACGCTGGCCGCGTAATTCTTAAATCCCTTGAAAAGGCACCGTCCAAGCTTAAAGGCGCGTTTTAACACCGAGATACTGCCTTCACAACCGGCGCGAAAACGCTGGCCGTCTTTGAATTCTTCAGTAGATTCACGTATATTCTTGTTGGTTGCGGCGACCTTTTTTGCAAATCGAAACTGTTGTGATTTTTCCTTCCAGCTTCAGGATTTGCTTGATATTTTCATAAAAGCCTTTGATGTCAGCCTCGACAATATGGTTCACCGGCTGGAACATTATCAGGTCATTGAGTCGTTTCAATGCCTGATGACAGTTTCTCTTTGGACGAAAGCCGTATGAGCAGTCCAGAAAGTCCTGCTCATAAATGCCCTCAAGTATCCACGTGATACCACGCTCTACTATCTTGTTTTCCAGTGCCGATATTCCTAAAGGACGAGTTTCCTTGTCGTTCTTCGGAATATATACTCGTCTCGCGGGCAGCGGCTTGTACTTCTTTCGCTTTAACCTTGAGACGAGATGCGCCAGATTTTCGTCCAGATTAGCTCCATACTCCTGCCAGCTTACGCTGTCAATTCCTACCGCCTTATTCCTGTTCAGGCTCTGGTAGCAATCCCGCAGATATTCTTCATCAAGCAAATGTGCAAGACTCGTGAACTTGAATTCTCGGTCTCTGCGGGCATGACCGGATATGAGAGATAACTTCGTCCATGTCTTGCCAATTTCAGTGTATTGCATGGCTAAAATCCACCTCTCTGCGTTAAACCGCTGACCACTTCGAGTGTCCCGATATCCCGGTTGAATCGGGAGGACTCACAGGGCATTACCCCTGCTACTCCTCTAATATTAGTCAGTCCGACTACCGAAACGCCATACCGCTTCGTCACTTTTCCGGCTCCTCGGCGGCTTCTGTCGGACACGCTTCGGTTCTCCCAAGTTCCAATACAGACAGTTCGTTTGCCCGCCACGGACTCAGACCCCGGCACGCCGGTTATGCACTCACCATTACGTGCATACCGATTCTGGCTTCCAGGAAATGAAACCCTTGACCCAATACAATATGGAGTAATTTCGGGGCTCAATACCTTCACTTGCGTTGTGGCTGACATAACACCTTTCTCGGGGCTTCGCATAATTCGTTACCTCCTTATACGCCCGATTCCGTTCCAGCCTGATGGTTAGTCTTTGGCTGTGCTGGATTGTCCAGCTTGCCTACATTAGCTTTACTTGGCGCACTCATTTTAACTCCTCCAAAATATTATGATATAGTAATCCCAACGCATTCAAGACAA
>CAZGGE010000150.1:0-6964 GCA_964524285.1 uncultured Pirellulales bacterium | reverse complement strand
CCATGCCCCTGATGACCCGGTTTACCACCGCCGCGATTGCGTGGATGTCTTTTTTTCGTTTTTCTTCTGGAAAAAAAAGCCGCCGGCTGCTATTTTCTGAAATTCAATTTTCACCGTGTACGTCAATGTTGCCACTTTTGTCCTTGATTTCTATGAAAAAACTGCAGGAGAGATTAGACCGCATTACAGGTGCGATAAACGCAGCTTGTGCCCGTGTCGACAGGGACCCCGCCGGGGTAAAAATGGTAGTTATAACCAAGTCCGCCGCAATTGAAGATATTAAAGAAGTTATCAGACTCGGGTGGGCAGACCTCGGAGAAAACCGTGTACAGAGGCTAAAAAAAGTCTCTACGGAAGTCAATGATTTCATCCAGCAAAATCATAAATCGCCCATACCGGACAAGGTCAACTGGCACATGGTCGGCCACCTGCAGAGAAATAAAGTGCAGCAGGTGCTGCACATGACAACTCTCGTACATTCGGTTGAAACACTCCGCCTCGCTGAAGAGATAAATAACTGCGCCGAGAAAATGAAACTGCGACCGAAAATACTTCTGCAGGTAAATACTTCGAAAGAACCGCAGAAGTACGGAGTACCTGTCGGAGCCGCTACACATCTGGCCGAGCAGATAGGAACATTAAAAAACCTCGAACTTGTCGGCCTTATGACTATGGCGCCTCTCACTCATAATAAAGATGTTATAAGGTCCTGTTTTTGCCGGGCCAAAGAGCTTTTCATAGAAATACGCGGCGAGCAAATAGTTGGGCCTCAATTCACCGAATTGAGCATGGGAATGAGCAACGACTACGAAATAGCGGTCGAAGAAAATTCCACCATTCTTAGAATCGGCTCGGCCATATTCGCCGGCTGAAATGCATTGGCCCGCCGCTGAAATATGAACACAAATGCAAAACCGTTAAGATAACAGCTTCGCCCTTCAGCTTCCGGCGAATAAACTTCATCCGGAGATACGAATCACCTCTTTGCAAAACCCTGTAGTTGAATTCCCGTCTGTTTTTCCGGCAGTTGCCGGCGGTGCGATACACTCCGATGCGTTTTTTTCAAATCGCCGTCAACAGAACCTCTCAGCCGAACGTCTGAAGAATTAACATCTTTCCAAATCCACTTCCACACCACAGAATTTTTCAAACCGGCGTCTTCTCGGCCACTTCCCAACTGCATAATCAGACCGCATCCACAAGCTGTCCCCATCGCAGGACCGAAACCGCTGAATTGCTTCTTCTCATCGGAGCGGCACATGAACCTGTCTTCAATCAGACTTTCACAAATGTCCAGCTTGTCCGGCACGCCTGTCCCGGCTTCGGCAAATGCTTTGTCTCGCACAAAAAATCCGCGACGACAAAATGAATTTCCTGACTCACTTAAATCAACGGGGAATTCGCTTGTTAAAAACTCTGAAAACGCTGGGAATTTATCCTCCACCAGGTAAGCCGTGGCGGAGCTGAATTGAAATGCGAGGGCTGATAAAATCACCCACAATCCTGTCCTTCTCATAACTTCTCCCTTGCTTTTCCTCTAATTCTTCCACAACTTTCTCTCTTTAAACGGGCCGTTAAACAAGCCCGTCATGCTGACATATTTCAGTCTGTCCCGTAAGGCTGACAATTACAGGCATATTTGTTTTATCGGCATACCTCCTTTCCGGCCATTAAGCGCCCGGCCGCAGCTTATCGCATTCTTAATAGTGCACCTGGCGCCCGCCGGTTGCATAGCACAGGTCGATTTGTGTTGAGCAAACGGCCTGCGCCGAGGGTACCCGGCGACTACACAGGTGGAGAAGAATGAAGGAAATGTTGTATACCCGCGGCCAAATCCTGGTGATTTCGCAAGGGTATCGCGAAATGCAGCGATGCGGCTGACGTGCACCGCCAATGTTCGTATGCAAACTCCTGCCTTCATTCTCCTCGAATTCCTCTCAGAGTTTCTCCCTTTCGCTGGGCTCCTCAAACAACCCACAAACCGACTTATATGCTGACGAAAATTATATGCCGTTCGAAACAAACCTGAGCTTGCGCTTCTGACCGATAAGGGGGGGCGCAGGGGGAGCGTAAGTTTCGTTCTCCCATGCTTATTTGCGCTTTAGACGCCTTGCCAGCCAGATTCCCGTACTCAACAATACTGCCGTTCCAGGCTCAGGAATTGGAACGGGAACATCTTTATCAGGTTCCGGCTCCGGATTAGGCTTAGGGTCCGGGTCCGGTTTTTTTCCGCCGCCTCCACCTCCGGTATGGCGCGAATAATCACCGGGGGATGGATAAATACCTCCTACAGGCGTACTTCTCGGAATTATGTCGAAAGCCTCGAACTCATACTCGTCTCGTTCAAATACCGCAATTATTATCTTCGGGGTGTCTACAAAAGCCACCGTACTGTTAGCGGTTGAATCCGTTACGTCTCCAAGCCAGTAAACAAAACGCCAGCCCGGCTTCGGCACCGCCGTCAATACCACATCGCTGTGAATGTGGAAATGATGCAATCCCACAGCAGGTGTAACCTTACCACCTTGAGGCGGAGTTTGCCTCAGCAACAATGCCGTGTGTTCCTGACTATAAACTTCCCTGCACATAACAGCCAAAATAAATACCGTGGCAACAATAGACAAAATTCGTTTTTCTATACCTGCGTGGAAGTTAAGCTTCATCACTTCACCTGTCCGGCCTTCACGCCCAGGTATTACGCTGTACTAAAACGAGGTATGCCTCCTTTTTTGAAGCACTATTACTCCGCTCCCTAACCCGAGTAATGCAACCATGCTCGGTTCGGGCGAATGAATCGGTGCCGGCAGGTCATCATCATCCTCGGTGCCGACCAGCTCGTAACCGCCCGCCTGCGGAGCGTGTTCACTGCTGAATATCAGAAAGTAGGATGCTTTACCGGGTATAAGAGTCCCGAACTCGAACTCCCAGACCCCCTGCCTGTCACTGTCCGTTGGCTCGACAGATTCTGCGTAACCGTCATCCTGAGAACAGGTGCTGTTCATTGAAGATTCGTCAACCAGCTCACCTTCTGTATCCATTAGCGAAAATGTGCTCACCTCATCCATTGAGTCGGGATGATTGAATATCTGGTATGCGTAGATATACCTGTCACCTGCTGGCATATCCAGCTCTCCATCCCATGTAAAATCAGCCGGATGGTCCTCGGTGTCGTATACCGCAAATTCAATTCGCACCCATAGACCGTTACCCGTATAGTCATTCTTTCCCTGCCACTCGCCGTCCTGATAGTGGCTTTGGGGAAGTCTCGTTGGTACAGCGCTAACCTGACTCGTTAGGCACATTAAAAGAACCAAAATTATAAAGTTCGACAGTTTTGTTAATTTAACTGTACACATTTGAACTCTCCTTTCTCGGCTTCTTCTTCATGTTCATTATTTACCCGTATCAAACGTACATAACTCCGAATCTGCGTTTATACGCCCTGAACAAGCGTACCGTTAACTCTCAAAAAACGGTCCGAATTAGTTCAGGCGAAGCGCTTTCTGAAACGAAAACACCAGAAACTTGCCGCACTCAGCAACACGACTGTAGCCGGTTCCGGCAAAGGCACGTATAAATCACCTTTTCCGAATACAGGCAACTGCGACTCGGTTCCGAATAATGCTCCGTCTCCGAAAGTGGGATCGGGACCATAGTCGCTGAAGAACCACAGCAGACCTGATTCCTCGCCGTTTAAGATCAATCGCTCAAAAGATGCGTTCACCGTCTCGGACGTGTTCACAATGTGCCAGGTAACCGCAGCAACGTCTCCTACGCTGTCGTCTTTGTCCGCATCTTCGGCAGGGCCTCCGTTGAGAACCACTGAGAAGAAGCTCAGGCCGACGTCACTGATGTTGCTTAGCTGGTAGGTATAAACGTACTTACCCATTTTGGGACCACTACCTACCTGATAAACCTTGCTTGTAACGTCCGCAATGTCTGTGGTCGTCGTTACATTAATGAACGTGTCCGTGTTGCTGTTCAGCGGCGAACCCCATTCCACGGGCACGCCTCTGGCGGTTTGGCATACCAGGATGCCTGTCGCCAGCAAAACCAAAAACCTTAAAGAACATTTCATCATATAATCCTCCAAAAAGCTCATTTACACTAAAATATATTTCACGCAATTTATACGCTTTAAGTGCGCGTAGACCTTCCGCGGCCTGATTGTTAGTTTTCTACCCTTATGAGCTTTTCCCCCTGTAGGAAATCTCGGGTTCAGTCTAAAACAACTTTACGTTGCACTATGACAAGAGCTTCTAAAATCCTGCCCTATGCAACTATGACTACCTCTCTCTGCCCCCTCTTTAGAAATGAGAAATTTTGCTTTTGTTAATACTCCAAAACAAATAGAAAATTAGTTTTCAATTATGAGTTTTTTCACCCCAAGCTGATACCCATTTAATCAAATAGTTCTTCGCGTGTCAACCTCTTTTTTCAAGAAATTTTCATGCTGGTTGTGATAACCCTTTAATGAGCGGATTTTCAGCTCGCTAACGCGTCTTTTGCAGCGTTTTTCATTAAAAAAATTTTTCTTTGAGTGGCAATAATTTTTCTTTTTTCTCTTATGCTTCGCGCGATTTCTCCGTCAAGTTCTGCGCCCGCTCTTTTTGCGTACAGGCTTTTCGCGGACAAATCTACTTATGTTCCTGATAGCCTGTCGTAGGCGTTGCTCGTTCTCGACCAGCGCAATTCGCATGTATCCTTCTCCCTGTTCACCGAATGCCCTTCCTGGAGCAACGGCTACCTCCGCTTTGTCCATCAGCTCCATTGCATAATCTATACTGCCCATACCTTTTGTATGCTCACGGGGCACCTTAGCCCATACGAACATTGTAGCTCGCGGCTTTTCCACGTCCCAGCCGAGCCGATTGAGGCCGTCACAAACCACATCGCGGCGCGACCGATAACGCTCGTTCTGCCGGTGAATATCCCGGTCGCACTGCCGCATCGCTATTATGCCGGCTATCTGAATGGCCTGGAATATCCCATAATCGTAATACCCCTTTATGGTGGCCAGATAATTGAGCATATCGCGGTTTCCAGCGACGAATCCGGTTCGGAATCCTGCCATATTATAAGGCTTGCTCATAGTAGTGAACTCTACCCCAACCTGCTTTGCTCCGGGTACGGAGAGAAAACTCGGGGCCTTATAGCCGTCGAAACAGGTCTCACCGTAGGCAAAGTCGTGTATGACGGCGATATTGAACCTTTTTGCCACGTCTACGACGGTCTCGAAAAAACCCGGCTCAACCGTCATGGCCGTCGGATTATGCGGATAATTCAAAATCAGCAGCTTTGGCTTGGGATACAGGTGTTCGCAGACCATCACGACTCGTTCGAGGAATTCCCTGTCGCAGCCCAACGGGACGCTTATGACGTTTGCACCTGCGAGCACGACGCCGTAACAATGGATTGGAAATGCGGGGTCGGGAACGATGGCGGTATCGCCGGGTCCGAGCATCGCAAGGCACAGGTGGCTGAATCCTTCCTTGGAGCCGAGGCAAGCGAGGACCTCGCTTTCCGGGTCAAGATTGACGTTCCAGAGTCGCTGATATTTTTTTGCCACTTCGCCGCGAAGGTTTTTTATTCCTTTGGAGGCACTGTAACGGTGATTTCTGGGGTCCTGAGCGGCCTGGCAAAGCTTGTCTACGACGACTTTTGGGGCACCGTCGGAGGGGTTTCCCATTCCGAGGTCGATGATGTCGGCACCCTGGCGGCGTTTTTCGAGTTTTAGAGCGTTCAGTCGGCCGAACAGATACGGCGGCAAACGGGTTATTCGACGACTCGGTGATATTTTTTGTTTCACAGTTGCACTCCCTGAGAAAGCATTTGTTCATGCCCAAATTACAATCGGTCAGTGTACGAAAAATCAATGAATTTTCAAATCCGCTTATTTTTTTCAGCGTTTTTCAGCTTTTATTAAGGCTTATCGGTATTGGGTTCGAATCGCGGTGTACCACGTGGGGTACACCGCTTGACGGGCAGTGTACCACGTGGGGTGCACTGCTTATTGGGTTTCAATCGGGTTTGATTGGGTTTGTTTGTGCGGTGCACCACGTTGGATGCACCGCTCGGCGGCTTTGTTTGGGTTTGGATTGGCTTTGAATTGGGTTTGTTTTGTGTTGGACTGGGAAGCCTGATTTTTATAAGCATTTGTAATTAAAGGGTTTGTGTTAAGCGGGTCATTTTGAAATTGGGTTTGTTTTGCAAAAAAAGTGGGTAATTTAGCTAACTTAACTTTGTAGGGAATTAGGAAAAGGCCGAAAAGTGCAAGAAAACATATATGAAGTTTCAGATTTAAGATTTCAGAATGAGTTCGGCCTTTGGCCGACGGTGTTTTTATAAGGTTCATTTTTGAGTACCCCCCCGGTTTGTGAAGTCCTAATTGTGTTTTAATTCAAAGAGCATGTTATGTGAGTATTATACTAAATTTTAAGTTAAATGTAAAGTGAAAAATGGAAACAATTTTTAATCGCAGATTACGTTGATGAAAGGGGATGGGGTGTTGCAGTAGATGTGTTATTTGCGATGCCGGGGGTTAATGATGGGCGAGGCGAACATTTGTGGTAAAAGAGGAACCACGAAGGACACGAAGGAAGGAAGTTGTTTAATCGCAGATTGGGCGGATTGGTGCAGATGGGGCCAATATACAACGAAATTCCAAGCACTAATTTCCAAACTCTTAACAAATTCCAATTGCCAAAAGAAGAAATGTTCAAAACAAGGTAAAGACGACTTAAAATAGCCACAGAGCACTAAGAGGGCGCAGAAGAGGAGGTCTCTCCGCTTCGCGATGCTTTGCATCGCTTTGGTCGAGATGACGAGGGTTTTTTGTGTGGTGGGTTGGTTTTGTTAATATTTTCGGTTGGTGTGGGAGGTGAGATTGCCGCGTCGCTCACTTCGTTTGCTCCTCGCAATGACAGATTTTTTTGGGTGATGGGGGTTGTTTTGATTGGGGTGC
>CAZGGE010000149.1:4865-6992 GCA_964524285.1 uncultured Pirellulales bacterium | reverse complement strand
GGTTCGGAATCCTTTCGTTTGCGGACCGCAGCGGAGTTAAGCGAGCATATCAAGGTGCTCGGGCCGCTGATATTGAAGCTGAGGGCGGCGCCGGCACACAGGGAAATCGTTTACTGGGAGAATACGCCTGTCAGCGGGCGAACTTTCGAGCATAGTGAGACGGGCAGGAGATTTCTGATAGTGGTCAATCATGACTGGAGTAGTGCACAGCCGGCGGGCATCAGGCTCGGTTACGCCTCCGGTCTTCTGAGTGAGGATGAGAGGTTGTACAAAGTTCTGGGCGGAGAAGTATTTTACCAGAAGTCCTTTGAAGAACTGGTTTTTCGGCCCGGTGCGGGGGCGATATTTTTTGTGGGCACCGGGGCGGAATGGAAGTCATTTTCGGCGGGTGAATGGTTCTGAGCAGATGGACGGATAGAGCGAACCTTTGAGGGGGAAAAGTTGGGGTCAGAGGATTTTTTTCTGTGGTTTTCTTGTGGCGGGGTGGATTTTTCCTATAATGCCGACAGCAGCGTCAGTTCGTGGCTGGGATTTTTGCCGGCCTCAGTTATCTGCTGCGTTTTTGAAGGACTGCGGTCGTCATTATTGAGCACCGGATATCATGGGCGATGTCCGGAGTGCTGAAAAGCTATTGAGAAATAAATCAGGAGGCACAATATGTTTGGACTCGGTTGGTTCGACTGGGTAGTTATAGTTGCATATCTTGTGGGCATTACCGCGCTGGGTGTGTGGGCCATGAAGAAGGTCAAGAGTATGACGAGTTTTTTCATGAGCGACCGGAAGTTCGGCAAGATAATGATGATGTTTTTTACGTTTGGAGCGGGCACACACTCGGACCAGGCGGTACAGGTGGCTGCGAAGACTTATCGCAGCGGGGCGTCGGGTGTGTGGTATCAGTGGTTGTGGCTTTTCTGTACTCCTTTTTTCTGGCTTCTTGCGCCATTGTTCAGGCGGATGCGAGCGGTAACAACGGGGGACTTTTTCTATGCCCGTTACGACCAGAGCGTGAGTACGCTTTACTCGCTTGTGGGTGTGCTTCAGTTGATGGTTGCCCTGGGTATGATGCTTCGCGGGTGCGGGGCGATGGTGAAGGCAGTATCGGGCAATGCGATACCGCTTGGGCCTGCAATCTGGGCGATGACGATAATGTTCGTAATTTACGGTTTTGCGGGAGGATTGAGCGCGGCGATATTTACGAACTTTGTACAGGGGATTTTGACGATAGTACTTTCTTTTATGATACTTCCGGCGGCTCTGGACGTTGTGGGAGGCATTGGCGGTCTTCGTGAGACGATACAGGACCCGGGCATGTTTACTTTAGTAGCTCCGGGAGAGATAAACACTTTTTACATTGCGGTGATAGCGGTGAACGCGCTGGTGGGGTGGGTTACCCAGCCACACAGCATGGCTATGAGCGGTGCGGGAAAGACTGAGATGGAAGGACGGGTCGGTGTAATGGGCGGGATTTTCATCAAACGAGTATGTACGATAGCGTGGGTGCTGACGGGATTGTGTGCACTTGGTATGTATATTGGCCGTGATGTAAACGTTGACGAAGTATACGGGAAGATGGCGCACGAGTTATTGCCCGCCATAGGACCGGGTCTTGTTGGTCTTTTCATTGCGTCTATGCTTGCGGCGGTGATGAGCACATGTGATACGTTTATGGTAACTTCGGCGGCTTTGTTTACGGAGAACATTTACAAGCCGGTGCTTGCTCCGGGCAAAAGTGACAAACACTATCTGTTGACGGGGCGTCTGGTGTCGATAATTGTGGTTCTTGTGGGTATATTATTTGCATATATGTTCAGGGACATTATTCAGGCTCTTGAGGTATTCTGGAAGATATCAGCGATGATGGGAATCGCGTTTTTTGTCGGTTTGTTCTGGCGCAAGGCGACGGCGGCGGCGGCTTGGGCGGGGACTCTGACGGCTTTTGGTGTGATGCTGCTTCTTCTATGGGGTCCGGTTATAGAAATGATAGGCAGGACACCTGCGGCAAAGCCTGCGAGGCTGATTTTTGTCAAGGAAGAAAGTCCGGAATATAAACTGAGAGAGGGAGATATCGAGGACACAGGAGCACTTGCGAGTAAATTAGCCGGTCATGAGGATCCGATGGTCGAACAT
>CAZGGE010000149.1:0-4855 GCA_964524285.1 uncultured Pirellulales bacterium | reverse complement strand
TTACGGACGGCTGGCCGATGAGAAGGATGCTGATATTTATAAACTTCTGGACAAATACGAAGGAGGGGCGGTGTCGGAGGAGCTTGGAGGATATTTGAGGGCTGGTTTGAATAAGCTGATTGTGGAAGGTCAGCTTGGTGTTAAAACGAAAGAAACGGAACGGATGAAGGTCGATGAGGAAAAGATTTTCTATGAGCCGAACCTTTTTGAGGAGATTGACCTTTCGGTAAAGACATACGAGCTGATTGAGCGTATTCCGGAAGGCAAATCACTAATGCGGCTAAACCGCCGGCTTCTGGAGGAGATTTTCCCGAACACGATACAGAGGTACTGGCTTTTTACGGGAGCGGATATAGTAGAGCCGGAGCAGCTTGCAGAACGTTTGAATCGCGGAGAAGATACGGTTTCGCGTTACGTGAAGGAGCGGCTGCCGGTGAAATGCAGGGAGGCGATAGCGAATCCGCGGGGAATGGAGATTTCGGAACTGGCGAACGTTCTTGCGGTAGGGCTTAACGAGGTTGCGACGGCGGGGGTGAACATCTATGAGCCTAATCTTTTCGAGGAGGCGTTTGTAACGGATACGACGAGTAAGGCCGTCGAGGAGAATCCGAGCGGTGAAGAGCTTGTGGTATGTAATACTTATCTTCTTGAGGAGGCGTTTATCTGGAGCGTCAGGAAGAGCCGGCGGCCGGAGGTTTATCTTCCGTGGCAGATGGTTAGCTATCTGTTGGTTGGATTTGTGGTTACCATTGTGGTAAGTCTGTTTACTAAGCCCGAGAGCAAGGAAAAGCTGGACAAATTTTACGAGTGCATTCGCACACCGATAGGGCAGAATGAACCGGAGACTATTCCGTTTACGCTTCCCGATGGGGTGAAGCCGGCACCGCGAACGGTGTTGATAGAGCATCCGGACTTTGAGATACCGAAGCCGAGCCTGGTGTCAGTTATTGGTTTTCTTGCGGGCTGGGCCGGTGTGGCGCTCATGATAGGTATTTTCTTCTGGATAATGAGCTCGGGTGCATAAAAATTTGCGTTCGCGGAACGCCCTAAAGCGGCGGCAATTATTTGAGCAGATTTTTTGAGGCCTGTTTGAGGACTTTTTCGACTTCCTTTAGCTTTTGTGTTTCGAGGATGAGCTGTGGTTTCTGGCTCCAAAACTGTTTTGCCTTTTGACGGGCCTTGTTTTCCATTCCGGGCAGGTCCTGTTTGTGGGCGGCGGCCCAGGGGAGGGTCTCTAACAGGCCGGATAAAAACAGTTCTTTTCGAAAGTTTTGCGCGGTGTGGGGGTGTTCGAGATAGTTTCCTGCAATGCCGACTTCTTTAATCACGTCGAGGGCGAGGGTGTCATCGTTTACATCAATGGGCTCGAGGGTTCTGCGCATACAGGCGAAGATTTCGTTGTCGATGACGAGTTGCTGCGGGGAGAATGTAACGGCGTTTTCGAGATGTCCGACGGTTCCTATTCCGACGGCGCCTGCGAGTACTGGAAAGGCGGTTGTCATAGCTTTTTGTATGCCGGCCTGTACGTTTACAAAACAGCTATCTGTTTTTCCGCCGTGTACGCCGCTGGGGCAGCCGTAGTATTCGCTGATTAATTGTAGCCTTGCGATTAGCAGTGGGATTCTTTCAGCGGTGGCGTAGCGGAACAGGCCCGAGGTCATGTCGCAGAAAGAGGGGATAATGTCTACGCCGACGACGGCATTTTGGTCGACGGTGTATGCGAGAACGAGAGGTCCGAGCGTTTCTGCGATGCTTATAGCGAGCAGGCCGGCTGGTGTAACGGGTGCGGTGGCGCCGCCGTTAGCCATTGTGTCGACAGTCTGCGGTAGGCCTCGTTCGATATATTCGATGAAAATTTCGGCCATATTTCTATCGAGGCAGAGCGGAGAGCGAGTTTCTGCGTACCCTACGAGGATTGGTTCGGCTTTTAGTTTTTCGGTGCCGCCTTTTATTATGGAGCCGATTTCAATCAAATAAGGTATGTCGTGTTTATTGAATGTTTCGACGCCGCCGAATTTTGTGGTATATTTTGCGATTTCGGCGGCCATTTTTACGGGCCGGATTTGTGCGGGGGTTTGCTGGTCGGCGACGGGAAGGCCGGTATAATCGATGTGGTCGAGCTTGTTTACGAGATTTATTGAGCGGCGTACGTCATCGAGGTTCGCGGGTCTTCTGTTGCCTTCGAGGTCATGGATGAAGCAGCAAAAGCCGCCGGCGCTGGTGGTGAAGTCGGGGTGTATGCGGTGTTTTTCGCGGCGGAAGCGGATATGGGAGTACCGGACGGCCATTTGCTTCGGCATTCTTTTAGGATTGTCGTAGTCGGCTTTCATTTTGTCGACGCAGTATTGTACGAGTTTTTGTGGAAACTTGACGATATAGCCGGATTGGTCGACTTTGCAGCCGGCGGCTTCGAGGCATGAAAGGGCCTTTTCGCTTTCGATTCTCATGCCGACGGTTTCGAGGATTTCGAGTGCGGCATTATGGATTTTTTCCATATCCTGCCGGCTGAGGACTTTCAATGGTTCAGCAAGCATGTGATCACCTCGTATCTTTGTAATATGAAATTTTGCATGAGAATATAATGGTGGGGGGCGTGGGTGTATAGGGTTAAATCCGGTTTAGTTCGTGCGGGTGGACTGAAGTTGTGGAATAATGTATAAGTAAACGAATGGTATGCAGGATGATTAAAGGATTGAGACAGAAAGGACGGGCAATGGGCAGGGATTTTTCGGGCAAGTCGGTGTTTTTTGTTTTAATAGCGGTGATTGCCGGATTTCTTTCTGGTGAGCAGGTTCTGGGCGAGGAGGGGGTAGGTATAGTTGTGTCGGGTGAGGCAAGCCCGGCGGAGCTGGAGGCGGCGGGGGAGCTTTGTGGTTTGCTGAGTGAGGTGTATACAAGGGAACGCTTTGAGGTTTGCGAGAAGGCGGGAGAGGGACAAGATGCCATTTTGGTTGGGACGGCGGAGTCGGTGAAAGATTTGTCGGGGGTGGATATTTCGGGGGATTTGAAGAAAGAGGACAGTTTCTGTATCCGCAGTGTGAATGAGGGAGACAGGAAGTTGCTTTTGCTTGCGGGGGAGAATGAGCGGGCGGTTTTTTACGCGGTTTATACGTTTCTGGAGGAACTTGGTTGCGGGTTTTACCTTTCTTACAACACTGTGCCGGCGAATGCGTGGGAAAAGCTGCATCTGGATGGATGGGACATTGTGGATGCTCCGGTGGTTCAAAAGCGGGTGGTTTTCAACTGGCATAACTTTTTGAGCGGGTGTTCGGGATGGAATTTCTGTCACTGGGAGCGGTGGATGCGGCAGGCTTTGCGGATGAAATACAACGCCATTATGGTTCACGCTTACGGCAATAATCCGATGGCGTGTTTCAGCCATAACGGCCGGACGAAGCCGGTGGGTTATATGACTTCGACGGCTAAGGGGCGGAACTGGGGGACACAGCATGTGAACGATATTCGGCGTTTATACGGGGCGGCGGGCTTGTTTGACGGGCCGGTCTTCGGTTCGAACACGGCGCTTGTCCCGGATTCGCAGCGGGTGGAGGCAGCGCAGTCGCTGATGCGGAGGGTTTTCGCCAGGGCGAAGCGATTGGGGCTGGATGTGATATTTGCGATGGACATCGATACACCTTCGGCAAATCCAAAGAACATTATCATGACGCTGCCGGAGAGTGCGCGTTTTTACGCGGCGGGTCATCCGATAGCGAATCCTGATACAGAGGAAGGTTACGAGTATTACAAGGCGCGTTTGAGTGCGTTAATGAAGGATTATCCTGAGATAGACTGTCTTGCGGTCTGGTTCAGGTGGTGGGAGCATCCGGTTCTTCGTCAGGTTGAGGTAGCGGATTTTCCGGCGGAGTGGAAGACCGAGTATGCGGCGGCGCTGGAGGCAAGGCCTGAGCTGAGTGAGCTTTGTGAGAAGCCGCAGACTGTTTTTGCGATTTGCAAGATAGTGAAGGCGGTGGGTAAAATTCTGGATGAAATCGGACGGAGCGACGTTGATCTTGGGCTGGGGACATGGACATTTACGACCTTCGAGGCGAGTGACGTATTTTTGCCGGCGGATGTTACTTTTTTCGGGCTGGACGTTAAGGGGACGTGGGCGAAGATTGACCGGGATTTGATTTTCGACGACGTTCGCAAGAAGGAGCTTATCAAGAAGATAGCGAGCAGGCGAGCGGTGGTGCCGATTTCATATGTTCACAATGACGACCACAGCTATATAGGCAGGCCTTATGTGCCGTATGCGAAATTTGGCTCGCAACTTGTGGAGTGTGGTGTGGAAGGTTACGGAAATCTTCACTGGACGATGCGGCCGCTGGATTTGTATTTCAAGAGTACGGCTGATCAGGTCTGGGAGCGGACGCTTGACGAGGAGCTGGAGCGAACATGCGAGGAAATGGCGAGGAAGACGTTCGGGTCGCGTGCGTTGGAGACGATGAGCGATTACCTGTTTCAATGGGTTACGAACGGGCCTCAGTTCGGTCGGGTGACGACGAACGAGTTTGTGTATCGTCTGGTTCCGGGGCCGGCGAAGGTGATACCTGCGTGCATGGAGAGGCTGCGGCTTCTGGAGGAGGTTGACGAGGATGCGGTGGGGATGAGGGGACGGAAGCATTTGAAGTATCATAAGTCGATGGAGCGGTTTTATATTGATTTTTACAAGACGGAGACGCGTCTTCAGGATTCTATAATCCGGCTTCACAGTTACGGAGACATGAAGGCGGCGCGTCGTGGTGTTGCACTTTGCGAGCCTGTGAAGGTGGTGGAGCTTTACAGGGAAAGTGTTGGGCAGGAATGGATAAGTCGCGGGGAGGAGGCGTTAATCATTTCGATGAATCTTCGTTGG
>CAZGGE010000148.1:0-7010 GCA_964524285.1 uncultured Pirellulales bacterium | reverse complement strand
CAGGAGGTCATCGAAGTCGAGTGCGTTGTTGTGTTCGATGATTTTTTGATAGTTCTGATAGATTCGGAGGAGGTTTTCCTGGAAGAATCCGTTGGCTTCTTTTTTGAATTGCTTAACGTCCTTTAGTTTATTTTTGAGCATTGAGACGGCGGCGAGCATTTTTCGAGGGGGGTAGTTACCGAGTTCAAGTTCGCAGTTTTTTACAGCCGACTTCATACATCGTTTCTGGTCGGAGGTATCGAATATGCTGAAGTTGGGGTTGATTTCGGCATAGTCGGCGTATTTTCTGAGGATTCTTACGCACAGGGAGTGAAAGGTGGAGATGTTCGGGCCGGCTGGAGTTCCCAGTTCTATGACTCTTTGCATCATTTCGTTTGCGGCTTTGTTGGTGAAAGTTATGGCACAGATGGAATGTGGTTTTACGCCGGCGTCGATAAGTTCCGCGATACGGTATGTAATAACCCTGGTTTTTCCGCTTCCGGGTCCTGCGATTACGAGTAACGGCCCGTCGCGGTGGAAGACGGCTTTTTTCTGTGCGTTTGTAAGCTGTTGGTATGTATCATTGAGCATTGCGGGTCGACGGATTTTATCAGGTATTTTCCTGTTGTATTTTTTTCATCAATTTTTCTCTTTGTTGGTTGAGTTTTTCCCAAAGCTGGGGTTTTTCGATTCTGATTCTGGTGAGCAATCTTTGCCTGAGTTCGGCAGAAAACAGGTTATCGTTCAGGAAATCAATAAGAGCCACATATTTTAGCATGTCGAAATCCTCGAGGTCAATTCTGTTTTCGTCCCTGTATGAAGACTGGTAATGGTTGTAGATTTCTTTTGCCCATTTTTCTCTGTAATATGCTCTTTCGTCGTCTCTGACGGCGTATCTGAAATACGCCTCTCTCAACTGAAGTATGACAGCTTCCTTAGCATTAAATAGTCCGATGAACTGCAATTCTTCTTTTAGTCTTCGTTTAATATAGCCGGCGAGGGTGCCTTTGAATTCGTCGCGAGTGTATCTTTGTTTCATTTCTTTGAAGATTTTCCGAGCCTGTGCTTTCAAGCCGGCCTGATAGAAAGACAACACGGCGTTTTTTAGCATGTTTCGATGTCCGTTTTTTAGTGATTGAAGAGTTCCTTTTCTACCAATATCTTCATATTTTTCAAGGACGGCGAGCATAGCTTCATTATACGGGTTAAACATTCTGAGGTCAGGTCGAAGGAATATTTCTTCCGATTGCAGCGGCTGTTCTTCGGCGTACCGGTTTTGCTGTTTTTTTTGAGTGCGGTAGATGAAAATTTTTCCATTTCGAAAAAGGTTCTGGAGGCTGTGTCCGACGATACGATCGGTGTTTGTTTCATCTATGGAGAATTCTTCTTTTCCGGCTTTTTTGAGTCCGAGGACGGCCCAGTATATTGCGTGAGTGTCGGGGTGTCTCCAATCCAGTGGGAGATGTGAGTCCGGCTCATCCCAGTTAACAGGGCCGTACTTTTGGTTAAGCTGGTTCATTAGATTGGGGTCGAGGCTCCATTTATGGCGGAGATGATATGCTTTGGCGAATATGTCGAACTTTTGTAGTGCCGGTGAGCCACGGAAATCTTCTATGGTTCGGAAAGCCCGGGGGTTGAACCTGTCGGGATTTTGTCTGAGTGAGAGATATTTTTGGACAAAGTCATTTCCTGTTCCATCGAAAGCCTGGTCGGCATTTTTGAGGGCGAGTATGAAAGATTCGACGTCGGGGTCGTTTGAGATTTTCTTCCACGTTTTGGGAGCCTGTTCGAGCTTTTTGAAATATTCGTTGGTTGCATCACCAAGCAGAGGCTGCATCATTTTTGCGAGCTGTAATTTATAGTATTTGTGCGCTTCATCGGTAACGCCGCCTATTTTGTGCTGAAATATCAGTGCGAGCTGGCGATAAAGTCGTATGGAGGTGGGATTCAGTAGAATTCCTTTGTCCCTTAGTAGTTCGTAGCCGTTTTTGACCCACCTCCATCTTTCGTCGGCCTCGGTTGCGGGCAGACAGACGGAGATGTTGTACGCCATGTTCCAAGCGTGAAATTCCCATACTTCAGCGAATCGGGGTTGTAGTGTTGTAATCCATTCTGCCAGTTGTTTTGCGTCGAAGAACTGACCTTCTTCTTTCAGGCGGTCTGCTCTCATCCAGAGTATGTCGACTACAAGGCCTCTGAATGCCCCCATAGCGACTGTTGCAAACGCGAGTGAAGGCGGAGCATTTTCGAGTGGTTCGTTCCTGATGAGGTTCATCTGCTTGCGTTTTTGGTTGATGTTGTCCAACCTTGATCCTGCCGTGATGATTAGACCAGAGGCGAGGGTGAGACACACAATCCAGATTGTTAAATCTCGCAATCTCATATTCATTTTTAATAATTTCTCAGTTTCGGCGGCGCATTGTCAATGCATTTTATCCGCCCTATACAGTGATTCTGGCAATTTCTCTATAGTTGAAAATCAGCAGCGCTATCAGCATAGCGAGCGACGCTTTTAGGCAGACCATTAGTGCGGCGGCTTTTGCAATGATAGTCCAGGAGATTAGTCTGGCGGGGACGAGAAAGGCAGCGGGATTGAATTTATCAAACTGAGGCAGCAGTTGGATTAGTGGTCTGAGGGTGTAGGTATAGAAGCTGGTAAAACCTTCGCTGAGCAGGTCGAAAGATTCGAGGCAGAAGCCGCTAATCGTGGCGGTAAAGAAGACGACCATGCAGAGGAGGACGGCGACGGGGAATGAGAGGAAAGAGGCGGCGAAGATACCGAGTGCGGCGAGGAAAAGCAGGCGGAAGAAAATGAGCAGGACGCCCCTGTAGAAATTACCGCCAAAAGAATCTGCTTTATACAGGACTTCGAGACCGTCCTCGGGAGGGAAGATGACTACGGTGTTGTTAAGAGGCACATTTCGGAACCGTACGGCGAGGTAGCCGTCTTCAGCTACGAATGAGGCGGGGACTTCGATTTCGTGGAAATCGCTTACGATGTCTTTTCTTCTGACCACGGTTCCGTTCCAGGGATAATTTCGGTCGTCCCCGATAAACCATTCGCTGTAGACGAAGCTGTCGGGAGGGCCTGCGGAGACGTTAAATTTGAATCGAACGAAGATGCTGCTGTTTGGGTCAAGATTTTTGATATTGTTGAATTCCCATACGAGTTCGCCTGTGACGGCGGCGGAGCGTTTTGAAAGTTTTTTTTGCTCAGTAAGCTTTTGGATAATTTTTTTTTGGGGATAATTTGGATAAAGCTGTTGAAGTCTGCCACCTTTTTTGAGCTTTTTATATGCTTTTTGTACTTCCTGAGAGACATCGATTTGTTTTGGTAGCATTCCTGCCCTGGCGGTGTAAAATTCATTTTGTGCCTGATTGATTTCGGTGTCCTGATATTCGGCAAAATCGGGCATATTTACAGCTATTGTGTATATGAGTGCGGAGAAAAGTGCGAGTAGAGCGAAGTCGATAATGATTACGCCGAGGAATTTGCCGATGAGTAACTGATAGCGGCGAATGGGTTTTGTGAGGACGGTGAAAATCTGTTTCTGGTCTATGTCGCTTGTTAAAGAGTATATTGATACTGCTATGGTGAGTAAGGAAAGCAGCAGTGCGGTCAAAGATAGTCCGTAGCTTACGAAGGTCTGGAGCCTGCCTTTGAGAGTTCCGTCTCCGGTCATTGCGAAACCCATTACGGGCAGCAGTATTAAAAGTATGAGAATGAAGGCGGCGGCGATACGGATTCGCAGGACCTGTTTTATGGTATTTTTTGCGACGGCCCAGACACTATGCATTTGTGGAATCCTTTTCAGGGGGGGTTTGTTGGTCATTGCGTTGTTTTTCGGATTTATCTTTTCCGGTCAACTGGTCGAGTACGTCCTGGTCCGGTTTTTGAGTTTTTTGAGAGTCTTGTGTTTTTACGGGTTTAGTTGCAGGCTGGGGTGGTTTTTCTTCGGGCCGGCTGAGGTTTTCAAGAATTTCGTCATCGGGTTTTTGTGTCTCGGTATTGACCGGCACCGGCTTTTCGGTGGAGGTGGTTTCTTCCTCGGTATGTTCGGTTGTTGTTTCAGGAAATACGAGTTCTTCGAGGACCTGCTTTTGCGAAGCTTTTTCAAGCTCAGGGCCTTTGAGGAAGTCTCCGATTCTGGATGAGATGTCAGAGACGACGCCGCTGGTAGTCTGGCCGCTTTTTTGTGCCGCTGTTACGGTATTTATGAAAAAGTTTTCCAGTTTTTCCATTGGTGAGCTTACTTGTAATTCTGCATTTTCGCGTCGTAAGAGGTTTTTGATGTTTTCGAGAGTATGAGGTTTTACGGGGCCTGTTATTAGTTGAATTTTATCTGTTTTCTGCAGGAGGTCTTTTACTCGTCCCTGTGCCTGTATTCTTCCACCGTAGAGGATAGCGATTCTGTCGCATACGTCTTCGACATCTGCGAGAAGGTGGCTTGATAACAGGACAGTTTTTCCGCGTTTTGCGAGCTGAATGATGAGGTCTTTAATTTGCCTGGTTCCGATGGGGTCGAGTCCTGCGGTAGGTTCATCGAGAATGAGTAGTTCGGGGTCGTTAATGAGGGCTTGTGCCATCCCGATTCTTCTTGCCATTCCTTTTGAATAAGTACCGACGGGTCTGTTTGCGGCGGCTTTCAGGCCGACCATGTCGAGTAGTGCTTCGATTCGTTCTTTTCTGACTTTTGACGGCAGTGCGAAAATTCTGGCGTAGAAATCGAGAGTTTCTCTGGCGTTGAGATATCTGTAAAGGTATGATTCTTCGGGCAAAAAGCCGATTCTTTCGTTTATTTTTGGTGAAGAGCTGTCTCCGCCGAGGCAAATTGCCTTTCCTTTTGTAGGGTGGAGTAGGTTTAGGAGCATTTTCAGGGTAGTGGTTTTCCCGGAGCCGTTTGGGCCGAGGAGTCCGAAAACCTCGTTTTTTTCGATTTTCAGGTCGAGGTTCTGTACGGCGTAGACTCTTGACCGTCCCCACCAGTCTGAGAAAATCTTTGTAAGCGAAAATGTTTCAACTGCATATTCCATATTCATTACTTTGAATTATAGCGTTATAGCGTTGAATTGTTCATCTATGTGTTTGGCTGGTGTTCGAGTTCTTCGCCGTAACGGAAGAGCCTTGCGCTGTTGAAAACGACGACGAGAGAGCTGGCAAAGTGCAGTAAAGCGGCTACTCTTGGGAGTATGAGAAAGAAAAGCGAAATTCCGACGATAATGAATCCGACACCAAAGGCGAGATTTTGGTTTATGACGCTCCTTGCTTTTCTTGAGAGCTTTATGAGGAATGGAAGCCTTTTCAGGTCATCGCTCATAAGTGCTATTGAAGCGGAGTTTATAGCGACGTCGCTGCCTGCGGCACCCATAGCGATACCGAGGTCGCCGGCTGCGAGAGCCGGAGCATCGTTAATACCGTCGCCCACGACAACGACGGTGTGCCCTTTTGCTTTTGTATCCTCGACTATGCGGAGTTTATCCTGAGGCAGGCACTGAGCCTTGAAATCGGTGCAACCGAGTTCACCGGCGACTCTATTAGCGACTTCCTGCTTGTCACCTGTGAGCATTGTAACTCTTTTAAGTCCGGTGTCGAAGAGTTCTTTTACGGCCTGTTGTGCTTCTGGTCTGGTTTTATCCTGAAGTCCTATCCAGCCGATACACTTATTGCCTTTGGCGATATAGAGGGTACTAAAACCCTGAGCTTCATGCAGGGCGGGTTCGGGGATATTCGTCATATCGACGTTGTTTTCTTCGAGGAACGTATCTCGTCCGACCCGGATAACGTTTGAGTTTACAGATGCGGAGACGCCTTTGCCGGGAGTTTCCTTGAAGTTTTTGCTTTCGGGCAGTGAAAGTTTTGCCTGCTTTGCAACTTCGAGTAGAGCACGAGCGGCCGGGTGTTTGCTCATTTGCTCAGCGGATGCCGCGAGGGAAAGGAGTTGTGAAGGCTCGGTACCTTCAGCAGGGGTAAGTTTGGTCACATAAAGTCTTCCCGTGGTAAGTGTTCCCGTTTTATCAAAAATCATGGCGGTAATTCTGCCTGCGACTTCAAGGTGTGCGACATTTTTTATTAGTATTCCGAGTCGAGCAGCGGATGAGATTGACGCCACCATTGCGGTGGGAGTAGCAAGGATGAGGGTACAGGGGCATGAGATGACGAGTATTGTAATTGCATAGTTGATGTTTCGCGTGAAGAAGAGGATGATTCCGGCAATCATGAGGATTGTCGGCACATACCAATTTACGTATCGGTCAATGATTCTCATTATTGGAATTCTTGTTTTTTCCGCCTGCATGATGAGGGACTGCACTTTTCCGAGTGTGGTGTCTTTTCCTGCTTTTGTAACCTTGACATCGATGGCGCCGGTGAGGTTGCTGGTTCCTGCAAATACCTGCATGCCGGGCACTTTATCGACGGGCAGGGACTCGCCTGTAATGCTCGCCTCGTTTACGGAGCTCAGGCCGGTTATTACTTCTCCGTCGGCGGGTATGTTATCTCCGGGGCGAACACGAACGGAATCTCCGGTACGCAGCGCACTGACTTTCACTTCTTCTTCAGTGCCGTCCGGAGTAATACGGTTTGCCTTTGTGGGGGTAAGTTTGATGAGTGTCTCGATGGCGGCTCTTGCGCCGAGTGCAGTTCTTGTTTCAATTAGTTCGCTTAAGAGCATGAAGAAGCCGATAAGGCCAGCGGTTACGTAATCTCTGTTTGCGAAAGCAGCGAGTATTGCAATCGATGCGAGGATATCCATGTGTGATTTTCGTTTGATGAGGCTATTAATACCGTGCAGTACAATAGGCCCGCCGAGCAATATTGCGCCGACGAAAGCGAATACTTCGCTGTTGAAGCCGTCTTTTCCGTAAATTATTGAAGCGATTCCGCTGTTGATGAGGAAGACACCACCGAGCAGGGTTCCGACTACGGCCATGCTGACGGTTATCTGCCGGCTTCTTGTGTGTTGTTCTGTTAAATCCTCTTTTAGATGTAGATGTTCATGTACCATTAATTTTCAACTTTTCTCACAGCGTTT
>CAZGGE010000147.1:4711-7034 GCA_964524285.1 uncultured Pirellulales bacterium | reverse complement strand
AAGTTTGCGATAATATGGTTACAGGTAAGGATGCCAAAGACAAAGATAAGGATATACCGGGATTCGAGCGAGCGAGTGCCTTTGCTGGGATGGCTGGACGTACAGCCGGAAGCGGTGCAAATTAAATGTATCGCCAAAATCAAGCGTCTGGAGAATCTGGGCTTTGAACTGCGCAGGCCGGAATGTGATTATTTGTCAGAAGGTATTTACGAACTGAGAGTACGGGCCGGCAATGTAAACTACCGGGTGTTATATGGTTTTATTGGAAGGCAGATAGTTCTTCTTTTGCACGGCTGCGTGAAGGAAAAGCGAGTATCCAAGAAGGAGATAAGCAGGGCGAGGAGAAGGCTGTTGTCTTACAAAAAGGACCCGCGGAAACATACTTTCAATGGGAAGTTATATCGTGGCCAAGAGTAAAAAAACAAGCAATGGTGTCGAGATTCTGCACGACCGCTACATCGATACGCCGAGAAAGCGGAAGTTGCTGGAGCGCGAAATACAGAATTCGGAAATAGCGGCGCGGATATACGAACTTCGCCAGGAGGCGAAGTTGAGCCAGGAAGAGCTTGCCGAGCTTGCAGGGACGAAGCAGTCTGTTATAAGCCGGCTGGAGGACGCAGATTATAAAGGGCACAGCCTTGAGATGCTTCGGCGGATAGCGGCGGCGCTTCACTGCAAGGTGCAAGTGCGGATAGTGCCTGAGGACAAGCACGCTTACGCTTGATAATGTATTGTTCTGCCATTTTCGAGCGTGGGGATGCGGAGGAAAAGGAAGCTGTGGTGGAGTGTGGGGGATCAGGGTGTGTGGTGTTGAGGGGGTTATGGGAGGTGTGGAGAATGTTGTGGTATGGGTGAGGGGTTTTATGGGTGAGGGCATGCGGTTGCCAACGAGGGGTGATTTTATTACTATAAGCAGGCGGCAGGTGATGGCAGAGGTTAATGGTAGTGACATTATGTCAGGAGATTACAAGTGGGAATGAATACAAACGGAAAGCATATTCTGTTTAGTGTGTTCGTAGTGGTGTTCAGTTTGTTCGGTTGTGCTATTGCAAAGACCGAGGTATTAAACATAGGTTGCCGGCGAGAACTTTTTGTTGATGATTATCTGATAGAGCGGCTTGACGGGGTGGAGTTGGAGCTGCATCATCCCAGGAAGATGCCTTTGAGTGAGCGGCCGCCGGCCGAGGGTGGTTATGCGACAATCATCAAGGACGGTGATATATACAGGCGATATTATCGCAGTTATATCGGTGATGCTTCGAAAAGGTATTCCTTCGACAAGGAAGTAACCTGTTACGAGCAGAGCAGAGACGGTGTTAACTGGACGGCTCCTGATTTAGGTCTTTATGATATACCGGGGGTGGAGAAGGGCAATGTGATACTGGCTGACATGGCGCCTTATGCGCATAACTTCAGTCCATTTCTTGACAGGCGTCCGGGAGTTTCGCCGGAGCAACGGTACAAGGCGCTGGGCGGTTTCAACACGCGGAAGGAGCCGGGTAAGGGCGGCCTGGTTCCGTTTGTTTCGGGTGATGGTATTCACTGGAAGAAGCTGGTTGACAAGGCCGTTGTCAAGTGCAAGGTATATTGCTTTGATTCTCAGAATGTTTCTTTCTGGTCTGAGAGCGAGCAGTGCTATGTGTGCTATTTTCGTTACTGGATACGAGACCAAAAGCAGCGTTCGATAGCTCGGGCTGTGTCTCAGGATTTCATTCACTGGAGTGAAGCTGTTGCGATGAATCCGAATATCGGGGACGAGCACCTTTACACGAATAATACCCATCCATACTTTGGTGCCCGGCATATTTATATTTCATTACCGACGAGGTTTATGCCCGGTCGCGATGGGTCTACCGATATTATGTTTATGACCTCAAGGGGAGGGGACAGGTATGACAGGACTTTCAAAGAGGCATTTATGAGGCCGGGGCTTGACCCGGAAAGGTGGGGCAACCGGTCCAATTACGTGGCCCTGAATGTTGTTCCTACCGGTCCGGCGGAGATGTCTATTTACCACAACGGCAGCGGGAGGCGATATGTGCTTCGTACGGATGGTTTTGTCTCGGTGCACGCGGGATATAAGGAGGGGGAGATGGTGACCAGGCCGTTGAAGTTCGAGGGTAAGAAGCTGGAAATCAATTTTTCGACGTCGGCTGCGGGCAGTATTCGTGTGGAGATTCAGGATTCAGGCGGTGAGCCAATAGATGGTTTCACACAGGCTGATTGTGGCGAAATCATCGGTGATAAAATCGCATATACGGTTTCGTGGAAAGGGGGAGAGGATGTCAGCCTGTCCTTGAAGTAGGCGGAGTGTGCGGGCAGT
>CAZGGE010000147.1:3584-4701 GCA_964524285.1 uncultured Pirellulales bacterium | reverse complement strand
GGTTTGGCGGGCAAGCCGGTCCGTTTGCGTTTTATTATGAAAGAGGCTGATATTTATTCGATTCGGTTTAAGTAATGTAAAGTTGTAAAATGTGCTGATTGATTTGTATTATTAACGGAGGCAGGGAGATTTTTGGTTCCTGCGAATATGCGTTGGGGGGTGGTTGAAAGACAACGGTGGTTTAGAGTTGTTTTGTGATGAGGTCGTAGTTCTGGGTGGAAGTTACGCGGGAATCGATGAATTGGCCGGGGTGTGCGGAGCAGTTTTTTACGATGCAGACTGAGTCGATTTCGGGAGCCTGGCCATAGTAACGGGCGGAGGCGAAGCCGTTGGTGTCGATTGAGTCAACGAGGCAGGCAAGGTTTGAGCCGATGAGGCGGTTGTTTTTTTCGAAGGCGATTTGCTGCTGAGTGAGCATGAGTTTTTCGAGTCTTTGCTTTTTGAGTTCGTCTGGGATTTGGTTTGGTAGTTCTGCGGCGGGGGTGCCGGCTTCGGGATAAAATGGAAAGCAGCCGAGTGCATCGAACTGTGCCCATTTTACGAATTCGAGCAGCTGGTCGAACTGGCGGTCGGTTTCGCCTGGGAAGCCTGCAATTAGGGTGGTGCGGAGGATGAGGTTGGGGATTGTGGAACGGAGTTTCGAGATGAGGCGGCAGATTTGCTTTTTGTCGCCTGGCCTTTGCATTTTGCGGAGGATTTGGCTGTCGACGTGCTGGATTGGGATGTCGAGGTAGGGGAGGATTTTTTTGCCGGCAGCGATGGTCTTTATGAGTGTGTTGGTGATTTTTGCTGGGTAGAGGTACATTAATCTTAGCCAGCGGAGGTTCGGGGTGTTTTCGAGTTGTGTTAGTAGTGTGGAGAGGGCGTTTTTCAGGCCTATATCGAGGCCGTAGGAGGTGGTGTCCTGGCCTATGAGGATGAGTTCGACGGCTCCTGCATTGGTGAGTTCGGCGGCTTCGGCGAGTATGGTTTTGGGCGGTTTGCTTCTGAAAGGGCCACGAATGGCGGGTATTGTGCAAAAGGAACAGTTGTGGTCGCATCCTTCGCTGATTCGCAGGTATGAATAATGGGGTGGTGTGATTTGCAGGCGGGTGCGGTCGTCGGGTACGGTTTTTGG
>CAZGGE010000147.1:0-3574 GCA_964524285.1 uncultured Pirellulales bacterium | reverse complement strand
GGTCGACGTAGATAGCCGGCTGAGAGGAACTTAGGGTTTTTTTGATGATTGAGGCGATTTTATCGCGGTGAGCGAGGCCGATGACGGCGTCGATTTGTGGTGCGGAATCGAGCAATTTTGTGCCCATTCTCTGGCTGAGGCATCCTGCGACGATGATTTTTTTTACAGAACCTTTGTTTTTGAGTTTCGTAGCATTTTCGATGATTTGCATTGCTTCGTCTCGTGCGGGCTGGATGAATCCGCATGTGTTTATGACGACAACGTCAGCGTTATCGGGTGTGGCTGTTATGAAGAACCCGGCCTGTACGATATTTGCGAGCATACGTTCGCTGTCTACGATGTTCTTCGGGCAGCCGAGTGCATGGAAGCCAACGGTTATGTCATTTCTTTGTTCTTTGCCGGTCATTTGTTAATGAGATTAGCAGAAATCAGGCGGCTGGTCTATTTTGTAGTTATGTGTTGTCAGCGGCTAACGCGTTTTGCGGTCGCTTGACGATAGATATTATATAATGTTATACTGGATTTATGAGAAATTTGACTTTAATTAACGGTTGAGCGCGTATGGGCAAGCAAAAGAGCACGAGCAGGGGACAGTTTGTCATAATATTTACGGTTTCTTCGGTTCTGATTTTTATATGCGGCTGCGGTGACTTCTTCGAGAAAAAAGACACCGAGATGCGCACCCGCCAGATTCTTAATGAGCTGGAGAAAATCCGTGAGAATCCGCACGTGAGCAATCCCCTGCCGGAAATGTACAGGGGTGAGCCTAATCGAGTTGAATCGAAGGATGGAGTTACACTGTATTATTTCACCAAGCATCACACGGTGGACAAGCTTCAGGGAATCATAACGGCTCAGCATCCAGTAAAGGTTACCATTCAAGAGGCAACGAACCAGTTGATTATACAATGCAGCGACAATGAGCAGGCGGACAGGGTAGAAGATACGCTGAGTCGGGTCGATATACCACCTATCCCGGTGAACATAGATTGTCTGATTGTGGAACGTTTTGCGGACGTTACGCTGGACTGGAGCACGACGCTTTTGATTGAGAACCTTCTGGGAGAGGAAATTACTCTTGGGGAGGGCAAGTACGGCGGCAAGTATCCGACTTTTCCTGGAGCGGTGTTGCGTGAGGAGACGCGCGGTCTTTTCGGTCTGGATTTCGGCTACTGGCGGGATAAAGGTGTAGCAGGTCATCAGTTCAGGCTGGTTATCGATATTCTGGAATCGAGGGGGTACCTTAAGGTTCTGATGAATCCTGTGCTGGAGACTATCAACGGTAAGAAAGCTCTCATAAGTTCACGTGAATATGCCCCTCTGCAGAAGATGGTATCCGGTAAGAACATTGAGCCTTACAACGTTACGGAATACCAATGGGTGGAGGATAAACTTGAGGTTACTCCACATGTTTTTGCTGACGGTTCGGTAGGTTTGGTAACGAATATTCAGATAGCCTCTCGGTCGAAGCCTGAGGGGGTTATTCAGGTATCTATAATCACGGAGCGAAAAATTAACCAAGAGGAAAACCGGATAAGGCCGGGGGACAGCCTTATTATCGGCGGGCTTCGGGAAAGCGAGAAACGGTCGGTAATCAGAGGAGCTCCGTTTTTGAAAGACCTTCCGATAATTGGAGCGATGTTTTCGAGTAAAGACTATGAGGAGAAGGCTACGGAGCTGACGTTTATATTGACGCCGAGCATTTCTTCGGGTGGGATGGAACACGCAAAGATGATTGATGAGATAAAGCGTCGGCACGGCGAGCCTGAATATGAACCGGGCTGGGAGGAGCGTCTGACGGACCCGCTGGGGCTGGGCACATATACCAAACAGGTGGAGAAACAGGCTGCTAAGGCGGAATTTGAACGCCTGAAATCTGAAATTGAGAAAGTCCAGGCGCTTGAGGAAGTCGAGCAGGTGAAGAACAAACTTCTGCAGAAAGCTGAGGAGGTACTGGCACAAAAGCAGCGAGCGGCGGAGGCAACACACGAGGCCAAGGAGGCGTGGAAACGGGCTGAGGATTCCCAGAAGGAGGCTGAGGAGGCCAAGACGGAGGCACAGCAACTCAAGAAGGAGACTCAGAAGCTGAAGTCGGAGGCTGAGAAGGCCAAGGCAGAAGCACAGAAGGCTATTAAGGAGGCTGAAGAGGCCAAAAAGGAGGCTCAGGAGGCTGAGAAAAAGTCGAAGGAAGCGCGGGAGAAGGCTGAACAGGCAAAGGTAGAGGCGAAGAAGGCTAAAGAGGAGAAATCGAAGGCAGAGGCGGGTAAGGCGTCGGCGGAGAAATCGCGTAAAGATGCTGAGGAAGGGAGGAAACGTGCCGAGGCGGCGGCGGAGGGTGCGCGTAAGGAGGCTGAGGCTGCGAAGAAGCGTGCTGAGGATGCGGCGAGGGAGGCGCGGCAGGCTCAGGAAAGGGCTGAGAAGGCCAGGGAAGAAGCGAAGAATGCGGCGAAGAAGGAGAAATCGAAGGCTGAAGAGGAAAAAGGCGAGCAAAAGAGCGATAAGGATGTAAAGGCGGAGGAGAAGGGTTCTGAAAATTCCGGCGGTGAGGATAAAGAGGGTGAAAAGAAGGGGAAGGAAGCAGCCGGCAAGAACGAGAAAAAGGAGGAAAAGCCTGCAAAGAAAGAAGAAAAGACGAAGGAAAGCGATGAAAAGGAACAAAAAGATGCAGGTGGTGAGGGGCAAGAGAAGAAAGAGGAAGGTTCTTAACCTTTTGTTATCGTTGGGGTTGTATCGGCAAGCAGGGTGATTTGAAGAGGCCCATTCCACACCAATAGTATTTATTGATTGCGATTTTCGAAATGCTAATTTTTACCAAAGGCATATTATCCTGTCGCTTGCGCTCCAGGGGAGTCAGGTGTGAGAGCAAAGGCTAATTTCAATTAGTGTAAGAGGATTTATAGGAGGAATTAAAGAAGTAAACAGGAAGAGGCAAAGTTGAGCAATGCCGGCGCTGGAGCAAATTATGAGACTCATCTTGAAAATAAGAAGTTTACGAAGATAAAAGGAGGGTTTCCGGGTTAATAATAACGTAATGAAAAGGAATGAGCGATGCGGAGTGATGGATTGTGGTTGATTATTTGGATGTGGTGGTTTTATTATATTTTGATTGTTATTTTTGGAAGGGGTAAGACATGCGGGGATACACTAAGTCAAGTATTTCGAAGATATTGATTTTGTTGTTGTTGGACCCGGCATTCCCTGAAAATAAAGGGGACCCCCACCACAGGGGTGGGGGGTAAAACGATTAAAACCCCTGAAGAAGCTGGTTGATTTTTTGAGTGGTTTGGGTAGGATTGGTGGTGTTGGCGGGAGGGTGATAGTTCTTGTTCAGATTTAAGTGGGGACGGTGGATGAGTTTTGTAAAGGAGATATGAAGTGGAAAAGGTGCTGAAGGTTACGGCGACAGCGGTTGTGTTTGTAATTTGCTGCGGTTCGGGGTACGGGGTAGAGGTGAAGAAGTCATATAATGATTTGACGGGGCCGTGGCAGTTGTTCGTGGATGATTACGTTGTGGCGGAAAAGAGCAACGTGGAGCGCAGTTATCATGCGTTCGAGAAATACGAGGGGAATCCTG
>CAZGGE010000146.1:0-7065 GCA_964524285.1 uncultured Pirellulales bacterium | reverse complement strand
ATCGAGAAGCCAGATGTTGAAGGCTGAAATACCTTCGTTCTCACCCAGACCATCCCGCCAGTTCATGTACGTGTTATAACTGTCAGGTTGTGTCTTCGGATTTCCCTGGTAATAGAATGTCTCCGAATATTCATTTGCCCAGACTTTATGCACTCTTCTGGCGTTAAGCTGGTCGTCCTTTCTTTCACCGGCTACGTCTTCATCACCGGCAGAGGCCGGATAAGCCTGAATAAGATCGTCCGGGTCGAATTTGAAGGTTAAACCAGCATTTGCTGTATTAACCAAACACAGAGCAATTGTAACTAAAGAACAAATTGTAATTAACCTTTTCATAATACTATCCTCACTTTTAACTTTTCTTTCGCTTTTCAATTTTTCACTTTCTCCTTATTACTTTAAATATCAACTCCTTTAACCGTTTATATTTGAACTGCCTTTTCGGCAGGTTGTTTTCTTTTGTTTTGTTAACAAGCCGGCCAGGCCTGCACCGATGCCGGCAAGTAGAACGGCACCCGGCGCTGGTATAATTATGTACTGGTCTGCAAGGCCGAGTTCGTTAACGAGCACGTCCGGGTCTGCACCTATATATTCAAGAGGCATAGTGGTAATCCAGACCTGTCCTGAGCCAACCGTGTAACGGGCGTAAATTGGCTCGCCGATGCTGTTTGTGATGAGCACGTCTGCATCTATCGGCAGATCTGTCAGATAACCCTGGGAAGTGTAAAGCCAGTTATCGAGGCTTGCGTCGGTAACGTTGTCGAATAGCGGGTCGTCTTCGAAGCCCGGCATTATATTGCCCTGGTCATCCGGAGCGTAATTTCGCTTCACGCCGGACGGGGCAATAGTGTAATCTCCGCCAACATAATCGGCATAATGTATAATTGCTAAACCGCCTTCGTTAACGTAATCGCTGACTTTGTCCATATTCGGCACAACGTATTGGTTGTATTTTTCGTCTTCGCCGTCTGAGCCTTGGAGCAGGATGAAGTCATATCCGGCCAGAGATTGTGCAGGAAAACTGCTGTGTGGGATTTGGTCGTATGTGATTGCCAGGTTGTCCATAACCGTTGCCGGGCTGGTACCGCCACCACCCCACGGGACACTGGTTTGAACGAGAAGAGAAGGCCCGGCTAAAGCAAAAGAAGCTGTAATAAGGACCAGTCCGGTACATAAGAATGCTCTCTTTGCCATCATCTTGACTCCTTTCTGTCAGAAGACAAAGCTGAGGGGTTTGATGTGGAAAGACAAACTGCTCCCATGGGGGCAGAGCAAATATGAGTATCGCCTGCACAGGCCTCTAAAGGTCTGCAAAGTTGAGTTGGGCAGGCAAATAGTTGTAGTATTAAGGGTTTCAGGCTGGGTATGGCGGATAAATGCCTGAGCAACCCTACGTAGCTGGTGCCGTCAAGCTCGGTTCTCGGCAGATGTATCTGCTCGAGCCGGCGATAAAGAGCACTTGCGAAAAGCGGGTTTTTAATCTGGTTGACCGTAATGCTGTGGTAAGAGGGTGTTAATTTTGGAAGGGCGTGCAGACCGGCGGAGCCGGCTGAAAGCATGAAACCGAGGGCGGACAGCCAGTGTTTCCGGTCTCTTATAAGGGAAACCGACAAAAAGCCCGTAAGGGTCATAAAGAATGCCGTGGGTATGGGTGGAAGGGATTTGACTTGGTGGGCTGTGGTATTTTTCAGGGCGTAAGTTGTTGCGGTAGGGGGGCTTAGGAGTTCTTTGGCGGCCCTGGCCAGGTCGGGGCGAACAGGCTCAATCAACTGTGAAGACCACAGGTTACCTTTGGAGGGACAAGTGGAAGCGGGCCTTTGAAAAGACCGGACATCAGGGTTGGTTTGGGTGGTAACGGCAGCGCCCGCACTAAAAGCTATTGCCAGCGCAACCATAAAAACCGCGTATCTATACGTTTTGTTAAACACCCTCGTCCTTCTCCACCTCATAAAAGAAGGCCACAGCACACACTGATTACAGCGCAGTGCGGCTTTCACCAAAGCTAATTGTTCCGCAAGGGAGGTCCTCCTCCAGCCAGGCGAGATTACCCTCTCCGTTGCACCTTTAATACCACAGCAATACCCCCTTTTACCAAGTGTAACTATCCAATGTCAAGAAAAATTGTTGAAAAAATCAAAATTTTTTTCGCATGAACATGTGCATAGAATTGATTTAATCGCTGCAATCGGCAAAGTTTACCTGATTTATACTTTGTATCTCTTGCCGGCAAATCCGAAATGGCCCGTTTGTTAATACGAAGTTAAGATTGGCGATGCATAGCTTTCTGCTGTCGAGCCAAGCCTCGAAAGGCCTGACCGTTCGGGGGTGGAACAGGATGCTGTGTCTGGTATGTTCAGTAGTTTGTAAGCCAAAGATGGGCAAATTCTGTAAGGTCGGCCCAGTCGATTTTGGCATCAGCCGGTTGTGAGAGGTCGCATTCAGGATTCCAGTTCTTGTCGGAAACGGTTGTTTTCCAGGCGTTTGCGAAAATTCTGAAATCTTTGAAGTCCACTTCAAAATCGTGGTCCAGGTCGGCGTTGATTAGCTGAAGGATTGATAAGCAGGGTTTCTGTCTTGCTGTTAAGACGGCAAAGTCGCGGAAGTTGCATAGGCCGTCTTGGTTGAAGTCGGCGTAGGGCGAGTCAGAGAGCCAGTTCTGGCCGAATCGGCGAATGACGCATTGGGGAAAAAGCAGCTTTCTCGTCAATAACGAATAATCGCGGTAGTTGCATATTCCGTCATCGTTGAGGTCTCCGCCGGATTGTAAAAGCCAGTTGTCGGCTATGACCTTTTGAAATATATCGTAGAAGTCGGCTGGCTGGGTATTGATGGCGAGCGTATAGATGCTTGATTGAGAGGTTCCTCCTTCGGATGGCGTATCCGTGAGCTTCAGGTAGGAGTAGTGGATGCCGGAGACGGCCGGCTGCCAGATTAGTGTGAAGCTCTGGTTTTGGGATATGAGCTTGAAGCCTCTTGGTGAGTTTTCTGAGGTAATTTCAAAGGGGTCGCCGTCCGGGTCATAGGCGCTTCCTGTGATTTGTAATTTTCGTCCCAGCTTGATTGTGTTTGTATAAACGAGTTCGCCTTTGATTTTGTCAGGTTCTATATGGAAATCCGGCGTGGGAGGCTCATCGGGCTGAATATTGCTGAAAGCCTGCACCGAACAGCTAATGGTCAGGCTAAAAATGATTATCATAATTCTCATATTTTTTGCTCGCTTCGGCAGACTAAAACCGGCGGAAGGTATGGAATTTCTGCTAAGAAGCCGGCCGGGCCTTTTGCTGCAAGGTTGTGAATTAGCAACCTTCCTCCGTTTTGCGAGAAGCCATTGTATTCAAAACGTTAAAAAACGCAAGAGAAAAGTCGAAGATTTAACTTAGGCAGGTATGTTTTGATTGTTCTTGCGGCACACGGCAGGGCTTTCATAAATTCGCGATTGTCAGTCTGTTTTGCCCATGGGTTTTTCGGTTGCCGGCCCGCTGTTGCAAAAATCCGTGATTTCGAGGGGTTGGAAGGTTGGTTTTTTGAAGAATAACAACTTAATGACCAATGGCTTTGAGCAGTGGCGGACGGTTCACGTTGTTTACGGTGATGGTTATGGTCTGCGAATCGCTGTGGTCATAATCGCTTGCGATGAACGTAATTTCGTACGTTCCCGCCTGCTCATAGGTCGGTCTCCAGTTGAATGTCCGGCCGGAGAACGTCGCACCGTCCGGCAGGTTCCGGGCGGTATATGTTATTTTATCGCCCTCGGCGTCGGTGGCATTTATCTCGATGGTTAAGGTGTAATTTTCGTCAATTGTCCTGTCGCCGATTTTCTCCAGCACCGGCGGCTGGTTATTCGGATCCGGTATGTATTCATAACAACCTGCATCAGGCTTGTCATCACGCGGATTACCGAGAATATCTGTAACTGGAGCATGGTCCGGATTGGCGCAGCCGATAGCAGGCGAGTCAACAGCAAGCTGAAAATTGTCATTTATTTCAGCGCTTTCCTTGAAAAGAAGAGGCCTGTCTGTAGTGAAGGCATACTCCCAGTCATCACCACCTACAAAAACAGTATCTTTTAAGTATTCCCAACTGTTAGATTCAGAAACAACAATAGATGTTGTATTCGGCTCAAGCGAAAAATTACGTATATCCCAGAAAATGTTTCCGCCTTCATACATTCCATCTGCACCGTCTATATCCACAATACCCGCAAAGTTATTATTGTAAATATACCAAGTGTTGACATCTGCAGGTTCTATGCCCTTTGCTTCATTACCGTCTGCCGCATAACCTAATATAGCAAATTCAGGGTTGCCGGATCTCTCGTACCGGTTGGGAGCCACCGTATTGTGTTTGATAACAACATTATCGCCAAAGCCGGTATACGTTGCTCTGATATGATAAGGATTGTGGCCATTATAAATCAGATTGTTCTCAATGTTTGTATCTCTGTAACCCATATCAGAATCCCAATTCCTAGAACTATACAGCGTCAAAGGGGCGGTTCTGCCAGCGTGATGTATTATATTGCCCCTGATTGTTACCGGCCATCCCCTGGTGGCGATACCGGAGCCATGAGGCTGATGTTCTTCATTCGGGTCATCTACATCAACCTGATTATATATTTTGTTGCCCTGTATAAGTGCCGTATCATCCTGAAGATAATTAGCAACCCTTATGCCACTGTTGGTGTAGCTGTGTACCGTATTGTCCTTAATGACAATACCTTCTTTACCATCATACGCATCGATGGGAAACCGGACATTGGTGATCTCGCAACCCTCAACGGTGAAATGACGCGGATAATAAGTTCCACCGGATCTCATCGAATCGAACTGAATACCGTAGGCAGTCCATTGATGGAAGTATTTGTCCAAAGCGCCGTTGCCTTCGACATACATATCCTTAAACCAAAGGTATCGACCACCCAGTACCTTCACCAGCGGAGAGTTGTTGGCGTCATTGGACTCGACATGAAGGCCCTCGAACTTCAAATATATGTGCCTGTCCATACCCCTGATATATAATTTCGATAGATTCGGTTCATGACCATCCTGGGCCTTATAAGTAATCGCATCATCCCACGAGGAAGGGACGGGCGGATAGCTGTTGGGGTCGTAGTTGAACGACACCTCTCCATAGTTCCCATCCCTTACATTGACCGTATCACCTGCCACCACACAAGTGTCTTCACCGGAATCAGCCATCGCCCGCTCAAAACTTGCCCATGGCTCAGCAGAAGTTCCAGGATTGCTGTCATCGCCATTAATAGCATCTACATAGTATGTAGCAGCGCCGGCTTCGATTACAAAACAGCATAAGACAGCGAACAGAAAGCGTCCCGTTAATAATCTCGAATTTGAATAGTTGTCCCTGCAGTTAAATATAGATACCGAAAGTGGCTGACGACTTTTCATAATCATTATAGTCCTTTAATTCCGCACTGCGCCGCTTACATTAGGTACAATCAACGCCGTGTAGAAAAGATAAGCTTATGCTTCCTCCTGAATCCCTTTTGCCCGAAGGTTAACTTTGAAGCGTATTTTACCAATGACAGTGAGGAATTTACAATAAATTTTCGTTAAATTTCACCTGAACAGTCTATCATAGAGCATTTATTGGCAAAATTTTTCCAAAAAATGCCTTAAAAACCCTGCATATCGTTCGATAAAAAGGGGGCCGCTGGCTCAAAAAAGCCGGCGTCGGGAAGGCAGGCCCCGAAATAGCACAAAATGCTCATTTATTTCAAAATATCGCAATTTTTGCACTTGACAGGAAGGGCTGAGATTATTAGTATGAATTAGTTATTCGCCGTTATTTGAGAGCTTTTGGAGGCAGGGGCCAGGGCAGTTTTTTAAGGGTATTGTTAGCAAAGTTGGCACTTCTTGGATTTAAGGAAGTAAACGGCCAGGTGGAGGAATCCGGAAAATGCATTCAAAAAGATTTTACTACCGCCCGCGGCCACTTTGGGGGTATAACTTTTGGGTAGAAATGTTATATTAAACTCAATTGAGTACCAGGAGGGTGAAATTGGTCAAACAATCTGAAACGAGGGGTTGGAATAACAGGCAGCTTATTGCGGTATGCCTTATCGCCGTATGTTCCCTGATAGTCTTTGGTCTTGCCTACCGCCTGACAGCCGGAAGCCTTCACCTGGCCACCTCAGAGCCGGTGAAGCTGCCCGTTCCTCTCAGTGCTATACCTGAAGAAATTGGCAACTGGCAGGGCACGGACGTTGCAATCCCCGACAATGTAAAAAGAGTAGCGGGCAATGATGATTACCTCAACCGCTTGTATAGCAACGAGATAGCTAATCAATGGGCCAATGTTTATGTGGCATATACCGCCAGCCCGCGTACTATGCTCGGACACAGGCCGCAGGTTTGTTACCCGGCAGGGGGGTGGATTCATGATGGTACTGTAAAATCGCAGGTTACCACCATTCTGGGAACCAGCATACCGTGCCTTATACACCGTTTCCATACGCCTGCACCGCAGTACCGGGAAAACGTGGTGCTTAATTTTTATATAGTTAACGGCCTGCTGACCAATGATGAAGGCGTATTTTCCGGCGTAGGCTGGCGAACGCCGAATATCGAAGGCGACCCCGCCCGTTACGCCGCCCAGGTTCAGATAAGCTCAGTACTTGAAAATTCGGTTCGCAAAGCTGCCGAAGAACTGACAGAGCCTATATTGCGTTATCTGCCCGACCCGAACGGAAATGTCGCTGTAGCAGAAATTAGAGGTCAGAAGTCAGAGGTCAGAAGTCAGAAGTCAGAAATCAGAAGTCAGAAATCAGAAGTCAGAACTCAGAAGTCAGAAATCAGAAGATAGAAGTCAGAAAACTGAATTCTGAAATCTAAAAACTAATATCTGACATCTGAAAACTAATATCTGACATCTGAAAACTAATATCTGACATCTGATAACTGAAATCTAAAATCTAATATCCAACATCCTCTCGGCGCAGCCGACGGGGACGGAGTGCATCAGGAGTAAAGTCAGAAATCAGATATCAGAAGTCAGGGGAAAAAGATGAAAGATTTCAGGGAAATGCAGGTTTGGGATAAAGCACAT
>CAZGGE010000145.1:0-7133 GCA_964524285.1 uncultured Pirellulales bacterium | reverse complement strand
TTGGTCACTGCTTGTCGGTGCAGTTTATCTTCCTGGCGGGCGTCAAGCATACGAAGAAGAAAAACAGCATTATCTTTCTGGCCGGGAGACGATGGATGAAATTATATCACTTGATCCCGGCAGGTTAGAAATTGCCGAGGGTAAGGAAAGCGGCCCCACGTTTGATTATGCGGTAGCTGTTGATAAAGTTGCGTCTGCCTGCGGGATACCGGCCACGCAGTATACGACCAGTACGAAGCCGACTCGAATCTCAGGTGGCAGGCAGACCAGAAACGCCCAAGTTATTCTCAAAGAGGTGCAAATCGAGCAATTTGCCAAATTTCTAACTGCGATTCAGCTTCGCTGGAAGAACCTTCAGTGTGAAAGTATAACTCTTGACGCCAAACAGGATGTTAAGGACGGCTGGAAAGTTACGGTTGATTTCAAATATTACTATTAGTGGATTTTTGTTTGCCGGGCTTTCTTACCGCGTTTTTTTGGGCTAATAGGGACGATTTCAGGATATGAGGCCTGATTTTCGTTAGGATTGGCATCAAATGGGGGATTACAGGATCACAAGCTGTGCATGTTGGGTGAATTGCCCACACTTACAATATGTTGTGTATCACCTGTCTTGCCTGGATAGCCCAGTCTTCCTGTTTTTTCATATAAATCTGTCTTTGTGAATAATGTGGTTATCAATATCGTCAGTGGCTTTTTTTTCGGAAAACCGGCTTAAAGCACCAGAGAGCAGGTATATGAGTATGGTAAAAGTTTTTTAAAGTTTTGCGGTACAGGCAGTCGATATGAATACTGTAAAATACGATAAGGCTCTTGAAAGGACTACAGGGCACCCAAGATATAGTAGTTGTTGTCGGGCAGAAACAAAGGAGGCTTTCGGCCTGAGACATTTGATGAAGGTTAGATTTATGTCGGATTCCCAGTTCGAGTACCAGAAACCGGAGGAATTTCATTCAACTTCATCGACGGAGCAGTTGAAGGCAGAGAACGATGTTGTAATGGAACAAATCCTTAGCAATATTAATTCGACGCCGCTGGGCCGAGTACTGAAGAAAATTGCATCGCTGCCGGAGTTGCGCCGGCGTAAAGTATTAGGAGTTCGCCGCCAGCTTACGGAAGGCGCCTATGATTTGGATAATCGGTTAGACGTGGTCGTGGACAAGGTTCTGGAAGAGCTTACCGGTTAAAGCAGTTAGAGCAACAACGGGAACCTTTATCGCACCATCCCCCTTTTTTCATAAAAAACAACAGCTTACGTTACTGAATAATTTCCGGAACGTCCTCGTCGTCCATTTCAGGAGGTTTGTAGCCGGGCTGTTTTGAATTTTGTAGTTCCTTTTCGAATGCAGCGGTAACCTTGTCCTGAATTTTCTTTCTGCATTCTGCGTTGATAGGGTGTGCGATATCAGCATGTAGTTTCATTCTGCCCTTTACGTCTTTTTTTGCCCTATCCTCGGGCAGTCGTGCGCCACAATTGTTGCAATACTTTGCGCGGAGATGGTTTTTTCCTCCGCACTTTTCGCAGTGGTCGCTCATCTTTCTTGAAGGCATAGCGACAAAGTAGCCGTTTGAGCCTTCAATTATTTTGATGTCTCTGACCACAAACTCGTTGTCCATTGTGACTGAGCAAAATGCCTTTAGCCGCTCATCTTTGTTGTCAATGAGCTTTACTCTGACTTCGGTGATTTCCATTTTTTCAGCCTCGCTTCAAAAGACTACCATCTATTGTTATGCACGACCACGGTTCTGCAGTGAGTTTCGTGCTCTATTCTCTGTTTAACTTTTGTTTTGCATTTCTGTCCAGCATTAATTTTACAGAATAGCCCCGCCCCGCTCCCTGTCATACCAACGGGTCCAATCTGAAGCATTTCGATTTTATGTTTCAATTTTGCAACTTCTTTATACAAGCGGCAACAAGTTTCTTCCAGCATATTTGCGCACATTTTAAAAAGCAAATCAATTCTGTTTTCGCAGATGTAGTCATTGAGCCTTTTTTTGAGGTCATAATATCGTGCTGGTCGGTGTTGGTAATTTTCGTAAACACTTGCTGTAGAGACAGTTATACCCGGCAGCACCAAAATGCAATCAAAGTTATGTTTTTGTTTTATGGGGCAGATTTTTTCCCCTCTTCCGGTACAGAAGGCAATTGGTCCATCAGTAAAAAAAGGCACATCACTTCCGAGTTGTTCGGCCATTTGGCGAATTTGCCCCGCTGTCATGTTCAATTTGAAGAGTCGGTTGATACCCAACAGTGCAGCGGCAGCGTCGGTACTTGCGGAGCCCAAACCGGCACCTGCGGGTATATTTTTGGTGAGGGTAATATCGAAACCGCCGGCAATGCTGCAGCTTTCGAGCACTTTTTCACAGGCCTGATAAACGAGGTTTTCTTTACCCTGCGGTGCTGGATAAGGACCCATGCAATTCAGTTTTATACATTGAGAATTGGTCTTTTTTATAATAAGTTCGTCATAAAGGTTAACCTTTGCCATAACGGTCTCAATTTCATGGTAACCATCCGGTCTTTTTTCTTTGACCAGAAGACAAAGGTTAATCTTTGCCGGTGCTCGCACCAACAACCCCTCCCCTGTGTTTACAAGCTGCTTTAATGTTGTCATTTCGGTGAAGTCGCCTCTGACTTTACCCTACGGCCCCTTAGCGGCTTATTGACATTTTATCAGATATTGTTAGGCTATGCACGTGAAATATATGAGGAGTTTTTTATGGAAGAAAGCGTGCCTTCATCACCTCGTCCTGTTGCCTGGTGGCACCTACACCGTCGTTTGTACGACTGGGTCATTCACTTTGCAGGGACCAGACACGGCAGTACGGCGCTTTTTTGTCTGAGTTTTGCTGAATCGAGTTTTTTCCCGGTTCCACCCGACGTGCTGCTGGCCCCGCTATCTCTTGGTGCGCCGAAGAAATGGTTTCGTTTTGCAATGGCTTGCTCAATCGCATCGGTTATTGGAGGGATTCTGGGATATGTTATCGGCTACGGCCTGTGGCATGCTATTGGAGACTGGGTATTCGCACATTTCGGCTGGGCAGACATAACTCGTGAAAACTTCGAGATATTTCAGCGCTGGTACGACAAATATGACCTTCTGGTGGTTTTCACCTGTGGTTTTACACCGCTGCCGTACAAGGTTTGCACCATTTCTGCGGGGATAGCACACATCAATTTTCCGGGTTTTTTGATAGCATCAACGATTAGCCGGTCGGCCAGGTTTTTTCTGTTAGCAGGTCTTATCAGGTGGAGAGGCGAGAAAATCAGGCCGATTATTGATAAGTATTTTAACTGGCTGAGTCTGGCGTTTGCTGCCATGTTGATTGGGGGCTTCGTTTTGATAAAATGGTTACACTGAGCAAATGAGAGGAGTGTTATGAATGACGCTCAAAAGCAAAAGCTTTTATCAGTTGTTCGCGATGCTGTTTTTGCATCGGTGAAAGGCGAAGCACTGCCCCGACCATTCTGCGAGGACCCTGAGTTAAATGCCCATCGGGGCTGCTTTGTTACCTTGAAAAATCAAGGCCGACTTCGTGGTTGCATCGGGCAGTTTACGTCCGATAAACCATTAATACAACTTGCGGTGGAGATGGGCAAAGCATCCGCAACCGGGGACTCGCGGTTTTTGTCGCAGCCGATTACGCCCGGTGAGCTTAATCAACTTGAGATGGAAATATCGGTGCTTTCTGAGTTGAAGCGTACGGATGACCCTCTGAGTCTTCTGCTGGGGAGGGATGGAATTTATATCAAGCGTGGGGGATTTTCTGGTTGCTTTCTTCCGCAGGTAGCGACGGAAACGGGCTGGAGCAAGGAACAATTTCTATCGGAGTGCTGCGCACATAAAGCGGGTCTTTCGTCTGAGGCATGGAGGGAACCTGATACCGAGGTTTACTTATTTTCCGCTGAAATATTCGGCGGTAAGCTGAAGGATATAGATTAACGATGCCGGCTAACGTATCAGGACTAATCTCCATAAGCTTAGTTGTGGCTTTGACTATAATCGGCGGCTGCAGCAGCAGTTGCACCACGGATAAAAGGGACGACAGCAACGGCGTTGACACCCGTGAAGGAATGATTGAATATTTGAATGCGCGTCGGCTTCCCGCGCTGGTCTCAATTGAAAAATGGGAAGATTATCCGCAGGGATTGAAGCTAACTACGGACCACTATGAAATTCATACGACTTTGCTTGAACCGCTCATGCTGTCGGAGATACCGGGTTTTGTAGAGTCTGCTTATCGTGGTTATAACAAGCAATTGCCCAAGCCTATCGATGAAACTAATCACAGATTTGTGATGTACCTTTTCGGCGAACGGCAAGAGTGGGAGGAGTTTACCGATGACTTTGCGGGTTCTCGTGCGTCTGTATATAAGAAGATAAAGGCGGGTGCATATTATTTGAACGGTGCCTGTGTTATGTATAATATCGGTCGAGGACGGACTTTTTCCGTACTCGGGCACGAAGGTTGGCACCAGTTCAACACAAGGCATTTTCATTACCGGCTCCCGAGCTGGATTGACGAAGGCGTTGCAATGATGTTCGAGGCAAGCAGGTACGAGGACGGTTTTTTTTACTTTGAGCCTCAGCGAAACCTTCACCGGTTAGGCTCACTTAAAATAACACTGGCCAAGCAAAAGATAATACCGCTGAGGCAACTTATCGGGATGAATCCTGGTGAGGCGCTGGTTCAAAGCGATGATGCGGTGAATGCATTTTATGCACAAGCTTATGCGCTTGCACGTTTTCTAAGAGAGGATGAGTACGGCAAGCGTCTGTCGAATTTCCATCAAATGCTGATGGGCGCGGTTGACGGAAGCTGGCCATTAGATGCGTCGGCTGCCCGGATTGCCGCGGACAGAAATATTCCTTTGACGGTGCGATGGAACCGGGCTGTGGGGTTGCTTTTATTCGAATATTATATTAACGAGGATTTGGAGAGTCTTGAGGACCAATACTTGAAGTTCTGCAGAAAAATAGTTTATCACGTCCGGGTAAAAGAGTGATTGATTCGGATGCCGGCGGTGTCTGAGGTACGGTTATTACGGTGCGGTTCACAGCTTTCTTTCTGAGCAAAAGTAATGCATGCCCGAGGAGTCATAATCTGTTTTTTATTCTGGTATGTTCATGTGAGTGCGGTCTCTTCAGCTCTTGAGCCTGATGAGATTCTGATTATCGCTAACAGCAATATTGCGGAATCGGTACGTCTGGCTCATTACTACTGCTCGGCGCGCAAAGTACCGGCGGAGCAGGGATTGGCACTTGGTTTAGGCTCGCGGCTGAGGGCAGGGATTTCAAGACAAAATTACCTTCGCAAGATAGCGGCACCGATTCGAGCAAGGGTTCTCAGCAAGCAACTGAAGGGGAAAATAAGGTGTCTGTTGACGACTTACGGTGTCCCTTACCGGGTGGGGGGCAGAGGGCAGCTTGAAGGTATGGAACAGAGACTGCAGGAACTGAGAAAAGTGCTGGCTGAGGAAAAAGCAAAGCTGAAGAGCGATGATACAGACTACACAGGTCGACAAAGGGTAGCAAAGCATCTGGTCGAGCAGGTTCGCGGACAAATCGATATGATTGTCGGAAAAGAGACACATGCTTCGGTCGACAGCGAGCTTTCGCTGCTGCTGTTCGAGGATTACGAGCTTTACCGATGGCAGCCAAATGAACTAAAAGGCGCGACGGGCAAGGTCAATTCGAAGACTTTGATGGTATCTCGTCTCGACGGGCCTGGCGCGGATATAGCTGGAAATCTGGTTGACAAAGCTATACGCTGTGAACAAAACGGCCTTGAGGGTTTTGCGTATATTGATTCCAGAGGTATCAAAAGCGACGGGCGGAGGGGTTCTTACGGTGATTACGATGAGTCTCTTGGGAACCTTGCAATGTTTTTGAAATTGAGGACATCTCTGACGGTTAAAGAAGAAAGCACGAGCGTGCTTTTTCAGGCTGGTGAATGTCCGGATACAGCTTTGTATTGCGGCTGGTACAGTTTGCGGAAATACATTGACGCTTTTGATTTTGTGGAAGGTGCGGTAGGTTACCACATAGCGAGTCTGGAGGCTACTGGTCTTCGTGACCCGAATTCTTCGTCATGGTGTCCTGCCATGCTGGTTGACGGCATTACGGCGACTTTGGGAGCGGTCTCGGAGCCTTATCTACACTCCTTTCCGAGGCCGAGAGATTTCTTCGGAGAGCTTATAAACGAACGTTGTCTGGTTGAGGCTTATTATCATACGAAGCCATTTAACTCCTGGCAGTTAGTTTTGATAGGAGACCCCCTTTATACACCCTTCACAAATAAGCCCTGACGGATGCAGCGAAAACATTGAAAAGACGGGCCTGCCAAGCCGGACAAATGATTCGCCGAAATGTTTTTGTAAAGAAAGTTCAATATGGATTTTGACAACTTTATCCTTGCTTCAACATCACCACGCCGGGAGCAACTGCTGAACGAATCGGGGTACAATTTCAAGGTTGTTGCACCCAGTGTTGATGAGTCGGCGTTTTCTACGAATGGTGTGGATTGCCGCGAATATGCCGAGAAGCTCGCCCTTGCGAAGGCGAAAAGCGTGGGTTCAAGCTATGGGGACAATCTCATTGTCGGGGCGGATACGATCGCCGAGGTTAATGGGCAAATAATCGGCAAGGCGGTAGACGAAAAACACGCCAGGCAAATCACGATTGAACTTTTCGGTTCGCCTCACAGAGTTATCACGGGCGTTGCACTTTATTGTGAGGACAGGGGTATTGAGCTTGTCCGCAGTGATGTTACCATCATTTATCCGAAACGACTTACGGAAGCTCAAGTCAATAAGCACATTGAAAGCAATTTGTGGCGTGGAAAGGCGGGTGCTTACGCAATCAAGGAAAACGGTGATGAATACATCGAACGCATAGAAGGCAGCCTGAGCAATGTCATGGGGTTACCTATGGAACTTCTAAGACGGATGTTTGAAGAAGTTAATATTGGGGGCGGGCCGAATCGTTGAAATTAACGGCAAGTTCAGTTATTATTGAGGATAAAACAGGCGAATAATTTTTCCGCGGGAGATTAGCGATGAAACTTACTGGAAGTATTTTTCCTGAGTTCCGAGTTGTGATGTAAATCTGTTGTAAGTCCTTTATTTTCAA
>CAZGGE010000144.1:0-7176 GCA_964524285.1 uncultured Pirellulales bacterium | reverse complement strand
TTGGTTTCATCCTGATTCCGTCACAGGTCGACATTACACAAAGGCGTCGACTCTAATTACTTTCGATTATATGATGAAGCGTTAACGGTTTGTTAGCTTCCTGTTTTTTTTGGATTATCAACTTTAGAAGCTGGTCAATTCCCCCTGACGGCGGCGCAAAGGGGTAAACAGGCGAGAAATTTTTATTCGGCTCCGCGGAGCAAAAACCATCAAATCACAAATCAGCTATTTCTTTTTTTGGGAAGGTTGTTTGATTTTTGCACTGGGGGTGGTGTCTGCTTTGAGGTCGCCGAGCGCAAACTGTATGCCGTCAAGCCAATGTTGGAGAATTACAGGGTTCCAGAAAATGTCGTGCTGGTGTCCGAGTGCGCAGTAGAAAACACGGCCTCGCCCGTAATTTTTGACCCAGCTTATGGCAAAGTCGTAATCATCACGGTGAATGTCCTTTACGCGGTTGAGGGGTATCATGGTTTTTTCATTGTCGATGCTCACAAGCACACGGAGGTTTTCTCGAGAGTAGGGGTTCTTTACCTGGTAGATTTCATCGGTTACGGTGAAGTTTCTGGATGAGAAAGCACTTGTAATGGGGTGAGTGAGGTCTTCGATTTTCAATGTTACTGTGGAACCTTTATGCCAGGGATGATTATCGAATCTTGCACCGATTATGTTTCCAAATTCGGGCCATTCTCTGAAACTTGCAACGCCGGCATGAAAGACGGCGAGACCCTTTCCGCTTTTTAAGAAATTGACCAGACTTTTCTTCAGCAGCCGGTCACGTTCAAGTGCTGTTTTTTTCTTTTGGGGCGGCAGGTCTTCGTAGTGTGATGGCAGAAATATTTCATTGTTGGTGTTATTAAAGCAGACGGCGTCGAACTGCCGAAGGTTGTCGGGTTCGAACATAGAGCGGTCATCAGAGATGACGACATCGAAGGCGCCGCTTTTTTCGCCCATGATTTTGAAAGCCTTTTTACCGTAGGGAATGGAGGAATGGTAATATCCCCAGGAGATTGAATATACGAGCAGTTTTCGCGGTTTTGAAGGTTGGACGAAAGGCTCATCCGGAGCAGCTTCTGTAATTTTTCCAATTTCTTTTGGCGTTGGTCCTTTCTTGCGTTGAGCGGTTTGTTGTTCGGGTGTCGCTGAGCAGCCGATAAAGAAAAGCAGCAGGATTAAGAGTATTTTGTTCGTATTCATCTGGATTAATGTCCTTAAAGTTAAATCCTCCACGGGCTTCGCATTGGCCTTGAGAGCATCTTGTTTGCGGCTGCATCATTGAGAAACTGCTCGGAATCAGGGTCCCATTTCAGTTTTCGGCCCAGCTTCATTGCTATGTATCCGAGGACACAGACGCTGTTGGAGCGATGGCCAACTTCAACGGGAGCGACCGTTTGGCGGCGTTGTTTAATACAGTCGAGAAAGTTTTTCTTGTGGTCATTACTTTCGTAAAGGTGTTTTTCTTCTGAGCCTATAGTGGTTTTGACAAGCGAGCGGGGGTGTGTTTCTATATAACCCCTTTTTACGTATATCCAGCCCTGCATTCCTTCGAATACGACGCCCTGCCTGTTGGTGATGTTGTCTGTGCAGATAAGTTCAACGCCGTTTGCGTATTTGTAATGTATTCTGAACATACCATGTGCATCCCAGAGTCCGTCGGATGGGAATTCAGCCTGGCCGGATATCTCGACCGGGCCGGTGTATTCCGTCCCCATACCCCACTGAGCGATATCATTGTGGTGCGAACCCCAGCCGGTAATCATACCGAGGCAGTAATCGGAGATTCTAAGCCAGCCGGGTCTGGAGTAATCCTGCTGCGGGTGTACCCTTTTTTCGGTGTATGGGGTTTTGGGAGCCGGCCCGAGCCACATATCGTAATCGAGGTTGTCCGGAACGGACATCGGGGCAACGGTTTCACAAACGGGGTCGATTCCGATTCCAACTTTTACGGTTTTGAGTTCGCCTATCCGGCCGTTACGGACGAGTTCGCATGCAAATCGAAAGTTCGCATCGGAGCGCTGCTGGCTGCCAACCTGGAAGACGAGCTGCCTTTTGCGAACTGCATCACTGAGCACTCTTCCCTGCCTGATTGTAAGTGTAAGAGGTTTCTGAAGAAAGATGTCTTTTCCGTTTGCGGCGGCTTCGAGAGCCACAAGGCCGTGCCAGTGGTCCGGCGTTGCGATGAGTACGGCGTCGACGTCTTTTCTGTTTATGAGCTTTCTGAAGTCGGTGTATTGTGCGCAGCCTTTATAGGAACCTGCGGTTGTTCGGCTTGCGTAATAATTTTCTATGATATTGCTTGCGTTTGTGAGTCTTCTGAAATCGACATCGCAGACAGCCACGATTCGAGCCTCGTTGAATCCCATGACTTCGCGCATGTCCCTGAGTCCCATCCTTCCGACGCCTATGCAGCCTATGTTGATTTTTTCGCTGGGAGCACCGCAGGAATAGCCCCGGACGGGGACAATCGAAGGGGCGATGAAAACTGTGCCCGCTGTTGCCGCTGCTTTCTTTAGGAAGGAGCGTCTGGAGTGTATTCGCTTTTTGCTGTTCACTGCTGTTCCCTTGACTTTGCTTTTGCTTCAACTCAGGAGTATAAAACAAGGGTACAACATTTTTGAATGACAATCAACCTTTCGGGTCGGGGCGAATCTTTTGCCGGCTACTTCGGTGCAAACCCGGCGGTGTTATCAAGGGTTGATTGTTCCGACAAGATGGTTTTGAGTCTGTCCACAATGTCCGGTTTTTTCCGGGCAACGTTTCTTTTTTCGTAGGGGTCATCTGCTATGTTATAAAGCTCATCGGGTTTGTCCGGCCGAACGATGAGTTTCCAGTCTCCGTCGCGGAGTGCCCGGCCGGTCTTGAACTTCCAGTAAAAGGTGCGTGAATCACGGGCTGTTTCTTTTCCAGTAAGCAATGGCAATATATTCCGGCCGTCCCATTTCAGGTCTTTTTCGGGTTTGTATCCGGCGATACTGCACAGGGTAGGCATCCAGTCGACTATGTGCATAGGTGCATCGATGCGTCTGCCTCCCTCGATTACCCCGGGCCAGTAAACCGTCGTAGGGGTGCGGATGGCGCCTTCGTAAAGCTGGGCTTTATAGCCGCGGTACGGAAGATTGCTGCCGAGACGTTCCATTTGGCGATATCGACCCGCATATCTTCCGCTGGGACTCCATTGTGGGAATGAGCCATTGTCGGAGGTAAATACTATCAGGGTATTATCAAGGCGTTGTGTCCTGCGAAGAGCGTCGATTATCCTGCCTATTCCATTATCCATGTGCGTAGCATAGGCGGCGAAATATTTGTACGATTCGTCCTCAATTTTGCCGTCGTAGAAATTGAGCCATTTTTGCGGCACGTCAACTGGGATGTGAACGGCAGTGAAGGGAACATACAGAAACAACCGATTGTTGCCGGCCTGGTGTATATTTCGGACGGCTTCACGTACAATGAGGTCGGTGGCGTGACCCTGTGCTTCGATAAGGCGGTCGTCGCGGTGCCAGGTATTACTGTATGGACCTTTTTTGTAACGATGGTCATAAGGACCTACACCGCCGGCAAGTGACCCGTAAGAGTGATTAAATCCGAATTTCAAGGGTCCCCACTCCGGCCTGGAACCGAGGTGCCATTTGCCGCTTATCGCGGTTTCGTAACCGACGCTCCTGAGAGCTGATGCCAGGGTTACTGTTCCGAACGGAAGTACCTGTTCGTTGCAGGGAGCTATGGCATGATCGCCGAATCTGCTTGGATATCGACCGGTCAGCAGTGACGCACGCGTTGGTGTGCACATAGGCTGAACGTAGTGCTGTTCAAGGCGGACGCCGTTCTCGGCAATCCAGTCAATGCTCGGCGTGGAGATTTCCGAGAAGTGATAGCTCACGTCCGCCCATCCGAGATCGTCGGCTATGATGAATACTATGTGGGGTTTTCTGTGCATGGATTGCACGGCGGCGGAAAGACCTTTCGGCATGGCAGCAAGGGAACCCGCAATAGCAATATCTTTCAGGAATTCGCGACGACTTAAGCGCTTTCTATTCATAAAACATCCCCTTATATTAGAACTATCCTGTTTTTTGAGGTTCTAAATACAGAATTTTACGTCAATCCAGTTTCTGATATGCGTGCGCGTTAATAATTTATGTTTTGGTTAAAGGAATACTCGTACGCAAAAACCGGTTGTTTTGCCGGCCCGGATTACAGGCCGGGTGTTCAAACCTTCATGCCTTCTACCGTGGTTTCAAATGCAATTTTGCCTCCTGTAACACCCTGTATTTCGGCGGCAAACTTTCTGGATTTCAGCTTAATAATATGTCCGAGCAGAAGAAGCCTCTGTCCCGGCTCGACTGATAAGCGAAATTTGGCATCTTTTATTGCGGAAAAACCGATAAAACCCGGAACTCCGTAAATCTTCTTTACGAAAAAGCTCAGTAGTTGAGCGGCTGCTTCCACCATGATGACCGCGGGCATTAAAGGCCTGCCGGGAATATGACCACTTGTCCAGAACTCATCGTCGGTAACGTCTTTGTATCCGAGTATGAGAAATTTGTCCTTGTCATACCACAGAACGCCGTCAAGCTGACGCATTTCGTATCTTTGAGGGTTGCACTCGCCGATAGTTTGCTGGTCGAAAACCGCAGATGCGTTAAGATCTATTTGTTCAAGGTCAAAGAGAAGAGGCGGCGGCATATTGTCATTGTCTCCTTACATCCTGGAAAGTCGGGACAACGGCTGCGCTGCGTCTTTGCGGCTGGTAATAAACCGCGCGGGCGGAAAATACCCAGGAAAACACAATTGCACAGCCGGTTACGAAGGATTATTCAGCGGACCTGAGTTCGAGAATCCTGTTTCTAACGTTCTGTGCGGCCTTTTTGATTTCCTGCATTTGTTTTCTGACTCTTGTTCCGGCTGCTTTGTTGCCTCCTTCGGCCTTGTTGATGTCCATTTCGATTTCAGCAACCAGATTTTTTAAGGCTTCGTACTCCTGCATTTGATAAATCCTCCACTAAATAGTCTCTCAAATCACTGGTAAGTTTAAGGTCTGTTAGTTTTTTGTCAAAGAAAATCGCCTATAACGGCGGAAAAATCAAGGGTGATAATAGCCTTGAAAGAATTTTAGTAGCCGGTAAAAGCCATATGCGGCGTGTTGTGGTTGTGTCTATGCGGCATTGCGTCTAATGAGCTTATGAAGTCAGCTTTTTTATAATTTCAGCAACCATTCGGCCGCGACGGGCGCATTGCCGGCGGACTCTGTCGTCGGGCTTTCCTATGGAGACCGGCCCGTAATGGTCACCCTGGGCATCACCGCAGACAATCATGCCGGAAATAAGCATCGAATTTACTATGCTGAGGATTGTGGTTTCGTTTCCGCCGCCTATGTTTGCGGAACTACTGAAGGCGGTGCCGACTTTTCCAGTGAGCTTTCCGTGGAAGCTGACGCTGTCATCGAACAGTTGCTTTAACGGGGCGGCCATTTGTCCATAGTATGTGGGTGAGCCCATAACAATGGCATCGTAGCCGAGGAGGTCGTCGGCGTTGACTTTATCAACAGGTTTGCACTGGGTCGGCAACTCTGCCTCATTCATTGACTGGGCGATGATTTCTGCCATTTCTTTGGTGTTGCCGCTCCTTGAGAAATAAATGACGATTCCTTTAGCCATTGCTTTTCCTTTCATACCATTCAATTATTTGTCCCGCAAAAATTGTTTTAGTTAAGAAGTGGGTTTATTGTTCTTTAGTGGGACAACCTCGGTTCCGAAGCCCTTGGGGATTTTATAATCAAAAACTTTCTTATCGACAGGTTTGTTTATAGCAGGGTCGATTAGCCTGGTTATATAGATATCAGACGTCTGGTATTCATCCTCGGGGATTGCGACGGCGGAGATTCTGGCGGGAAGAAACAAATCGGTATCAATCCAGAAATCGAGAGATGTGTAATCGTCGGCGTATATCGAGTCGGGCTTCACTTTCAGATGCAGTTGTATGTACCTGCCGGAGCTTTTTTCGTTGGGGTCGACAAGTGTGATGCTGAATTGCTCTTTGAGTTCCTCTACATTGCTGAAGCCGATTATGGGGAAGTTACGGCTTACAAGCTCGAAAACGTCAACCGGCTGGTTAGGCTCATTTACGTCGGCGAGTTCGTAGCGTTTTACCTGCTCGATTTGATAGTCTATCTGAGTCAGCCATTTTCCTTCGAGTATAAAATATTCCCTGTATTCCTGGGGCGGCTGGTTGTCCTGAGTAAGGTTTTTGAAGTTGACACGGAGACGTGAGGCTTTGTCATATTTTGCATAATAAAGCATGCCCGTGCGAACAGTTTTAGACTCGAACAGAGGCTGGCGAACCGTATATTCGATTTTTGCCTGGTATGATTTAAGGTTGACGGTTCGTTTGTTAAGTTTTTCGAGTACCGCTTCTACGGTTGTGGGTTTGTCATCGTTCGCAGTTTTTCCTTCCTGCTGCTCCTCGCCGGCAAAGCAAATGACCGCACCGGAAAAGATAAATACGAAGGTAATAAATAAACCTGTAAGGGTGCGCTGTTGTTGCATATTATTTACCGCCTTGAATTTTTTGTCATTGGTTTTCGGCATCAATAATTTCCATTATCTCGTTGATTTTTTCAATGGTAAAGTCGGCATGGGGTGCAAATTCGGCAGCGCGTTCGTGATTCAAGAGCAATATCGCGACGGCGCCGGCAGACTTGGCGCACATGAGGTCGAACAGGTAATCGCCGACAAGCATGGTTTCATCGGGTTTAACGTCAAATGTCCGGCAGATTTGAAGAACGCCGAAGCAGTCGGGCTTTGCAGGGCCGTCCTCCCTGCCTACCACCGCCTCAAACCGCAGACCGTGCTTTGCGGCAACCGCGAAGGCGTTGCATTTGCGGTTGCGGGTGAGGATGCCGATTTTGATGCCCGACAGGCGAAGCTTCTCCAGAGTCCGGGGGGCACCGGGATTGAGACGGGATTGTTCGACAGCCTGTTGCTCGTGTCTGTGAAGGATTTGTTCGCAGTGTCTGCGTTGTTCCCTGCTCATTTTCCGCATCGCTTCCAGAATCGGACCTGTATTTTTTTCAAGCCCCATCTCCTCGCGGATGGCATCGAAGTCGAGAAAAGGCCTTGTTATGGTTCCGTCAAGGTCAAATATAACGGCTTTTATGGGCATAGTTTGGAATTCCTGAAA
>CAZGGE010000143.1:3130-7239 GCA_964524285.1 uncultured Pirellulales bacterium | reverse complement strand
CGAGGCAGGTGGAGCGGGACGGAACGGGTCTTGGGTTGTCGGTAGCGAAGGAGGTATTTGAGCGTCACGGGGGGCGGATTTGGGCGGAGAACAATGCAGGCAGTGGAAGTACTTTTTATATTCGTTTGCCTAAAGGCCCCACAGCTTCTGTTCAGCAAGAAAGCCGGGAAACATGAAGCATCCCGAGTGGGGCGGTTCCGGATTTGGGAAAAATTCAGGTCGGGGATTATTTTTTACTGATAAGTCAGTAATTGATTTTAAGGGTATGGTGATGTAAAAATTTGCTAAAATTCAAAAAAATATTGACATCCCATGCCGGTTTATTTATAATTTGTTTTTGTACAGGCGTGTAAACGCGCCTGTGCAGACCTGAGACATCCTGTTTCGGGATGGTTACGGAATTGCAGTGGGGTAAATATTGCGGCGATTTCGGTTGCTCTTTTTGAAAAGTGTGATTGAATCGTCGGGGTGGCCTGTAAAGCTGTGATAGCCGGGATAACGTTAGAGTTTATCAGGAAAGGAAAGTGAAATGAGCGGCAAATCACGTTCATCCGCCTCTAAAGGCGTAAAACGAGGTGGGGGCAAGTCATCGGAGTCGGCCACATCCACCGTTAAGACGGGCGCCCAGATAATCGTGGATACTCTGATAGACCAGGGTGTGGATACCATGTTCGGTTATTGTGGTGGTGTGGTTCTGCCCTTGTTTGACCGCCTTTACGATGCCCCGATTCGTTTTATTGTACCTCGTCATGAGCAGGGCGGCTGTCACATGGCGGATGCTTATGCTCGTGCCAGTGGTAAAGTTGGTGTTGTATTGGCGACAAGCGGTCCGGGTGCCTGCAACCTGGTTACGGGACTTGCTACGGCGATGATGGATTCTGTTCCTCTGGTAGCGCTGACCGGTCAGGTTCGGACTGAGCTTATCGGCAATGATGCCTTTCAGGAGGCGGATACAACGGGCATTACCAGGCCCGTTACCAAGCACAACTGCATCATCAAGGACGTCAGGGATTGTGAACGTACTATCAAAGAAGCCTTTCATATTGCTTCTACGGGCAGGTGCGGTCCTGTTCTTATCGATATACCGGTTGACGTAGAGGTAGCGAAATGCAGTACGGGTGGGCCGGTGGAAATGAAGCTTCCGGGTTACCGTCTGAAGGGCAAGGGTCATTCGAGACAAATATCGACGGCTGCTCGTGCGATAAACAATTCCAAGAGGCCTGTTCTTTATGTTGGCGGCGGTGTAATCGGAGCGAACGCGAGCGAGCAGCTCAGGGCGTTAGCGAAGAAGGCTCATATACCTGTTACGATGACGCTTCTTGGTCTTGGCAGTTACGACCAGAACGAAGCGGAGTCTCTTGATATGCTTGGAATGCACGGGACGGCCTACGCCAATTACGCGGTTCAGGAGTGCGACCTTCTAATCGCCATCGGCGCCCGTTTTGACGACAGGGTTACGGGCAACGTGAAGAGTTTCGCGCCGAATGCGAAGATAATTCACGTTGATATTGACCCTTCGAGCATAGCAAAGAACGTCCGCGCGGACATTCCGGTTGTGGGAGATGCCAAGACGATTCTGAGCGAGCTGGCGGAACAGGTTGAATACGAGGAGCGTGAAGAATGGTTTTCACGAATTGCGGACTGGAAAAAGCGTTTTCCTTTACGTTACGACAACAAGTCGACGTCCATCAAGCCACAGTACGTTATTGAAGAAATCTGCCGGCAGACGAATGGTAAGGCGATAATCAGCACGGGTGTTGGTCAGAACCAGATGTGGGCAGCCCAGTTTTATAAATTTTCGAGGCCGAGACAAATGATAAGTTCTGGTGGTCTTGGAACGATGGGTTACGGTCTTCCGGCGTGCATCGGTGCGCAGGTTGCCAAACCGGAGGAGACGGTCATCGACATCGACGGGGACCACAGTTTCAACATGACGATGACCGAGCTTGCCACGGCGGTCGAGAATAATCTGCCTATCAAGGTTTGTATAATCAATAATGGTTATATGGGTATGGTAAGACAGTGGCAGCAGCTTTTCTACGGTAAGCGTTATTCTAAAAGTTACCTTTCGAATCCGGACTATGCTTCTCTTGGGCGTGCACTGGGTGCCGCTGGAATCACGGTGGACAAAAAATCCGAGGTCAGCAAGGCAGTAAAAGAGATGCTCAAGGAGAAAAGGCCTTGCGTGGTTGACTTCAGGGTTGAGCGTGAGGAAAACGTCTGGCCGATGGTGCCGGCGGGCAAAAGTATAAACGAGATGAGCGGTCTGGATATACTTGAAAGCATGGCGTGAAACAATAAAGGCACCAATCATGAAACATATATTAAGTGCGTTGGTAGAGAACAAGCCGGGCGTACTTGCTCATGTAGCCGGCATGTTTGCCGCACGGGCATTTAACATCGACTCGCTTGTGGTGGGTCGAACCGAGGACCCTGATATAAGCCGGATGACTATTGTTGTTGTGGGTGACGACCGGGTGGTGGAGCAGGTGCGCAAGCAACTGGAGAAGATAGTGCCAGTGGTGAAGGTGCGGGATTTTGTAGGTCAGAGCGTTGTGATGCGTGACCTGATGCTGATTTCGGTATCGGTACCTGCAGAAAAGAGGCCGGAGGTATTTTCGCTGATTGAGATTTTCAAAGGAAAAGTTGTAGATATCGGTCAAAAATTTGTAATGGTGGAAATCAGTGGTCCCGAAGAAAAGATAGAGGCTTTTATCAATCTTTGCAGGCCTTACGGGATAAAGAACGTAGCAAGAACAGGTACGATAGCGATGCCGCGTCAATCGAATTCTGATTGATTCACAGCGGCGTTAACGGTCATTTTTATAGGACGGATTTAAGGATTCCTGCTGTGAAAGATACAAATAACAATTCGGTGCGACAGTTTTATTTTTTCGGACTCTGGTCATTTTTGTGGGCCGGCTTCGGAAATAAAATTTTTGGTCGAATTCGGGTTTTCGAGGCGTGTTTGGCGTTTGTTCTGGTGTATTTTTGTTTGGTTCCGGCCGGCTGTATTGTGAGCCATACACTGGAGCTAATCCGTCCTGAAAGGCCTCCGGGATACAGCGAAATCTCTTCGAGTTACCGTGGTGTGGAAGTGAAGGAAAGCAGTGCCTCGGATGCACTTAACCTTATCAACATGACCGATTACGAGTTGTTGAGTCAGAGCAAGAGTGTTCTCGCATGTTCGGGTGAAAAGAAGGAGTGGCACAAGCTATGGTTTACCCTTTTTGCATTCGACGAGGACAAGTTGGCCGTTCAGAGGAAGTATTTGTTTATAGTTGACGAGAAAGCCAAGACGCTGTTTCGTGAGCCGTGGGAGGGTTTCTGGTTTGACTTTGAGGCGGTGATAGCTTCTGAGGTTCTGGATGAGCCTTATGCCGACGAGAACGCGAGGCGGATAGCAATTCTGGAGCATATCCTCGAGAAGATACGCAGTGACATCGACGAGGTAGGGGCCGACAACAAAATGGTTTCTATTTCGGGGATGTTGATTAATCAGTCCTTTGAGACGGTGCGGGTCAAGCTGGCCGCATCGCCGGCGATGGCGGTGAAGCTGGATGAGGAAAAAGGTCTTATATTCGACCATATCAATATGGACAAGGGTTCCATCAACATGATGATGGAAGGCGACGTTGCGACCGTTCAAATCAGATTAGGTTCGTTGTATCAGACGGTTCCGCTGTGGTACCTGGATAAGGACGAGGAATCGGCAGAAGACCAACAAGAGCAATAAGGCGGTTGTTTTTTTGCCTGCTGTAATAATAAATGCAAAAGAGCGGGTCTGTAAGCCGAGTTCTGTGTCCCCGCACTCATTTCCGGCGATGCTTTTCAATTTTTTTGTCTTAAGATGCAACGGCGGTGTAACAGCATTTCCAGATAGAGTGCGTGGTGGCGGTCATTTAACTTGACCGGCCGTTACCGGCCGGCTCTCCCGCATTCTCTTGAACACGAGAAGCGACCTACCCGCCGGCTCAGCGAACATGCTGACGCCCGGGCCGGGCATGACCGGCTGCCTGGTCTTGCAGGGGGTGGGGTTTGCCCTGCCGCATCTGTTACCAGTTGCGCGGTGCGCTCTTACCGCACCTTTTCACCCTTACCTTTCAAGG
>CAZGGE010000143.1:0-3120 GCA_964524285.1 uncultured Pirellulales bacterium | reverse complement strand
CCGCGGGTTACCCCGGGTGGCCGTTAGCCACCACCGTGCCCTTTCCTGCTCGGACTTTCCTCCCCGCCTCTTTCGGAGGCGGAGCGACCGCCCGACCCACTCTTTTGCCGTTTCTTTTTTATCTACCGCTTAGTATAGTAAAGGTTCGGTTAAGTTTCAATTGTCTGTTTATCCAGGGCGTTGAATGGTCGTGCAGTGGCCGGCGGTGCGAAGGCGGTGGAAATTTTTCTTTTAGTTTGTAACGGATTACACTAAAAGTACGTCTATAAACAGAGAAGTCGGGACTTTATTTCCTTTTTTTGCTCAAGGAGAGCAAAATGAAGCGTTTATCTGTTGCGGTGTGGGTTTATACGGCGTTTGCTCTTGCGGGTTGCGGAGACAGTTTTTCCTACAAGACGGAAATCCGTAAAATTTCCATAAAGACCGCCCCTTCAGGTGCGAAAGTCTATCAGATACCGACGTTACAGGGATGCTCGGTGGTTTATGTTGACGAAGATTCGAGAAATGCACCTTCAGTTTTTTTGGGCACAACGCCTTTGGAGAAACAGCCGGTATCGGTGCTTGTGAATATCAAGGGGGACGTGAGTCCTCGAGCCTTGCAGTATCTTTCAGGGAAATTCGGTATGGTCAGAGTTCGGATTGAAAAGGAGGGATACAAGATTTTCGAAACTCATTTTTCCACAGATTCCGACGAGAGCACCGAGTATCAAATAAGTCTTGAGCCGGAGGATGATTAAGGAGTTTTTGGGACGGTTTAATTTTTGGGGGATATTTCGAAGTGTTTTTTGAATTTTTTGTCGTCGGGGCTGGGGAAATCGCTTCTGAAATGAACTCCTCGACTTTCCTTTCTTTTTTGAGCGGCGTTTGCGATCAGTAGTGCGGTGGTGAGCATATTCTGGCACTGGAAGCCCGGTGGCGAATCGAATACCTTATCCATAACGTATCTTTGCCAGAATCGAATAATTTCCTTAGCCTCTCTAAGCGGCTGTTCTCTTCTTGTGATACCGACGTTTCGCCACATCAAGGCTCTCAGAGAATTTCTCACATCTGCAGCATCGAGTCTTGTTCTGTCGGAAAGAGGGATGAGAAATTTAATGAGTTTTTCTCTTTTTAGAGGTATTTCTTCGCTGAGCGGGTCGTTTTCACCGGCGATTTTGCCGAACACGAGTCCCTCGAGAAGTGAGTTGCTTCCGAGTCGATTTGCGCCGTGCAGGCCGGTGGCAGCAACTTCTCCGCAGGCGTAGAGATTCGGGATGGTGGTGCGTGCCTGTGCATCGGTTTCGACACCGCCGATCATATAGTGTGCGCTGGGCCTTACGGGAATCAAATCCGTGCTGACGTCGATGTCGAAGCTTTCGCAAAGTTCGTTGATATAGGGGAATCTGCGTGCGAAGTGTTTTTTGTCGAATTTGCGTACGTCGAGATAGACATGAGTAGAGCTGGTCTTCAGCATTTGTGAGAGTATAGCTCTGCTGACGACGTCGCGGGGAGCGAGTTCAGCGTGCTGGTGATATTCGGTCATGAATGCCGAGCCTTTGGAGTCGCGTAGTATTGCGCCTTCTCCTCTGAGGGCCTCTGTAACAAGTGCGCGAGAGGCGCCTGCAATATATAGAGTAGTTGGATGGAACTGGACAAATTCGAGGTCTTTTAGCACGGCACCTGCCCTGTATGCCATAGCTATGCCGTCTGCTGTGGCGCCTGCGGGATTTGTGGTTTCTCGGTATAGTTGACCGGCGCCGCCGGTTGCGAGTATTGTTTTTGTAGCCCAGATGATTTGTATACCAGCGGTTGTGCATCCTATGGCTCCGATGCAGCCGTTTTCTTCGTTTGTGAGCAGGTCGATAATGTAAAAGTCCTCGAGGGTTCTTACGTTTTGGTTTTTTTTGATTTTGTTGAGCAGTACGCGGGTAATCATCCTGCCGGTCTCATCGCCGTGTGCGTGTGCCACGCGAGGATGGGAATGCCCTCCTTCGATAGTAGGCTGAATTTTTCCTTTTGATGTGTCGAATTTCACTCCCCATTGGCTTAATTGCCGGAGAAGTTCGGGGCCTTGTTTTACTACGAGGCGAACGATGGTTTCGTCACACAGGCCGCAACCTGCGTTTATGGTGTCGCTAATGTGCGAGTCTATGGTGTCCTGGTGGTGCATAACCGCGGCTATACCTCCCTGGGCGTGCCAGGTGTTGCTGTCGTCGAGTTTTCCTTTGCAGGTTAAAATGACGTTGCAGTTTTGAGCGGCCTCGATGGTTGCCCGCAGTCCCGCGATGCCGGCACCGATTACGAGGCAATCCGCGAAGACCTGGGGCATTGAGATGGAGTCGACGTTAACGAGGTATCTTCTGGATTCGGATGGGTTGTTCATTTTTGTTCCGTTTTGTCTTTGGATGGTTTTTGCTCTTTTTGTTTCTTTTCGGCTTTTGGTTCTTTTGCGTCTGCTGCCTGCAGACGTTTCAGGATGACTTCTCCGGGGAAAAGGCGCTCGTCGTCGGCATATTCAAGAAAGAATTTCTGAAGCTCTTTGGTTGATGCCGTCAGGATAATTCTCCGGTCTTTTATTTTTTCATGTTTTACAGCACCAGGCTTTTCCTTTAGTAAGTCCTTGATTTTATCTTCATTGGTTATGAAAATTTTTAATTGTGGCTCGTTGAATTCGATGCGTGTGAAGGTATGCAAGGGTGCCAGGAACACCATATTGAGCAGGTATTCGCACTCATTCGGTTCCTGAGTAAAACAAGGTATTACAGTGGGATAAACGTCGAGAAACATTTTGTCGTCGAGTTTTACCAGATGTGCGGCGAACGACCCTTTATTTTCATCTTCATGATATATCAGATGATAGGTGTTATTGGGATCCTCATCCTGAGCATAAGTCCATTTTTTTTCTCTCCGGTTTTTGTCCGGTAGCTGTCTGAATTCCCATGTAGTGTTATCATCTTCATCTTCCCAGAGGCCCAGCAGCTTTTGCTCGTATATTACATCCTTTTCGTTATAGAGTGGATGAATTGACATGACGGGTACGCAGCCTCCCATAAGGGCCGCCAACACGTAAAACAGAATTTTTTTTTCTTGTCGAGTAGACATAATATGGTTCCTTACATTTAGGTTTGATTTGTTTTCTCT
>CAZGGE010000142.1:1409-7337 GCA_964524285.1 uncultured Pirellulales bacterium | reverse complement strand
GCGATTCCTCATATTTTTACCCACAAATTATTTCGAAGAGCCTCTTTTTGTAGCGGAGTCTTTTATCCTCACCTCAAGAAGGGGGAGGTAATTCGAAAGCTCGAGGAAGGTGAAGGTTCGGGGGTGTTGATTGAATTTTTACCCCGTGGGCGTAGAGGTAGGGTTAGCCGGAAGGGGGTGCTCCGGCGAGGCGTGAGAGTATTTGTCATAAAAAGGTTAACCACGAAGGGCACGAAGTTCGCGAAGGATATAAGAAGAAAATATTGTAACTACCAATAACGCGAATCTGTGCGAATGGGAATTGGGGCCGCGGGGGCGTAGACCCGCGGCTAAACGATAATAAAGGCGTCGGTGAAGGGCAAACCCACACCGCAGGGTGTATAGCTAAGCGGTAACCTCAGGGACGAGGGTTGGTGGATGGCGAATCGAATTAAGTTAATTTTTGGAATGTCGGCGCAGTGTAAAATCTGTTTGTTAGTTGTTGAGGGTTTGAAGTAAGTTTTGTAGAATCGTGCACGCGGTGAGGAGAACAATATGTTTTATAAATGGATGTAATTATCGAAATTGTGGGAAAAAGTACCTGACCCAATTTGTCTTTTAATTTGTTGGGAATGACAAGAGGACTGCAAATGTTTGTAGATGACAGAAGAAATAAACATAATTGACAACAAATCAAAGATGAAGTAAATTACGAAGGTAACAACAACTATTGAAAAGAAAACTGTAACCAGGCAGTCGCATTCTTGCAGAAAACATCAGATTAAGGATATTTAAAATGTCTCAAGAAAAACCATCACCCGTATCAGATTATTTAGAAATAAACAAAAGAGGCGCGGGCAAGGTCGGGAAAGGTGAAGAACTTTTGCAAATTAAACAATTTTCAGAAAACCAAGGTGTAAAGGAAAAATATTTCAAGGACAAAACAACTGCTGAAAAAAGAAAATACGTGGTTAAAAATGTCAAAGAAGCTAAAAGAATCGGGATGATATGGCTAAAAGACAAACAATTGGAAAATGCAGTAGTTTTTGGTCTTCCCGAGATAGACGACCGTTATCACATTTGGCGCATACCCCTGCTGTCGAAAGTTGACAGAACCATCACAGGAGAAATTATTATAGACGCACGAACTTCATTAATTCTTAAGGATAAAACTACAAATATACAAAAGATAGAGGCGAGGCTTCTTGGAAGAACAAAGAAAGTAACCGGTTTAAGGAAACAAGGCGTAAGACAAAATAATAGAACATACACTATTTCAAAACTCAGGAATACTATAGCTTTGGGGGACAGCGAGTTTTTGCTTGAGGAGATTCCCGCACAGTCAGTTGATCTTGTATTTACATCTCCGCCGTATTACAACGCCAAGCCCGAATACAGTGATTATATTACTTACGAGGAGTACCTTTTGAAAATAAGAAAGGTGATTCAAAAGTGTCACAGAGTTCTCTCAGAAGGCAGATTTTTTGTAATAAATGTATCACCCGTCCTTATCAGAAGGCCATCCAGAAATAAGTCATCCAAACGTATTGCCGTACCCTTTGACGTACATAAACTTTTCGTTGAAGAAGGGTTTGATTTTATTGATGATATAATATGGATGAAACCAGAAGGTGCCGGCTGGGCGTTAGGGAGGGGAAGAAGATTCGCGGCGGATCGTAATCCCCTCCAGTATAAACCTGTGCCAGTAACTGAATATGTCTTAGTATACCGAAAGCACACCGACAAACTTATCGACTGGAATATCCGTTCACATCCCGATCAGAATCTGGTAAAGGAATCGAGGATACACGATGGATATGAGACTACAAACGTGTGGAAGATCAAGCCGGCGCACGACAAGAGGCACCCAGCAGTATTTCCGATGGAATTAGTTCAAAAAGTTGTATCATATTATTCATTCAAAAATGATGTAGTTTTAGATCCATTTGCAGGAACAGGCACAACAGCAGTTGCAGCAATCAAGAAGGGAAGGCGTTTTGTGATGATAGAAACTAATCCAGACTATGTGAACTGCATAAAAGATTCAGTAAAAGAATACCTTCACAGTGAAGCCAAGAATGTACTAACTCTTCACACGTCTCCAATTGACACTTTTGACCAGTTCATTTAGACATTGCGGATTTTAATGTCCAGGAAGAACCAGAATAAAGACCGCAGACTTACCGACCTGATTTCCCGGGAAGCACTTGATTTACTTGCCGCCAACGGTCTTGAGCTGGTAGAAAAAATTGGAATAGACGTCGTTCGTGGGGTAGTTCTGGACGTTCTTGTTGGCAAGAATTTACGTGATTCGACTGAAAAAATGACGAGGAAAAGAATAGCGAGTTTGAATTTAGCGATACTTGAAATGTTCGTAAAGGAGTCATCAAAAGATCATAATTTCATTAACGAGCTGCCCTGCTATGCTGCGAAGCGACTGTCAGCCAACCGCATTTCCAAAGAGGAACGCTGGCTTGCGCAGTGGATGTTGGGTCTGACGGACAAGGCTTACCAGAATGTTCTTAGAGACGACCGGACAAGCATTGAAAAATATGTGGAAGAATACAAACGAATCTGTGGAGAAGTTGTGAGGAGTTTTAATGAGAGAAAAGGCGAGCTAAGAGGAAGTATATCAATAGACGCAAAAACAAAAGCGGAAATAGACTGGCTGTTTTTGACTTATTTGTTGAACACTGCCGGTTCTGAGACATTGACCATAAGAGGTTCAGAGAAGTCGGCATATGGTAAATTATTCGAAAAGTTGATTCTGGGAGCACTTTTAAGCATATTAGATTTCAAATTTGTTGAACGCGGTGACGTAACAAAGGTAAAAAAGGTGTTCTGGCTTTCTCAAGCAGGAGAAAGAAGGGAAAGCGATGCAACATTACTGTATGAGCTTGGAAAAGGAATAAGGTTTGACATTGGTTTCATAGGACGCGGAAATCCGGAAATATCACTTGACAAAGTAACAAGATTCGAACGAGAAATAGAGATGGGCAAGCAGAAGTGGTATCTTGGTACGATTATAATTGTGGACAGAATTGGTGAGAAAAGCAGAATCGAACGTTTAGCCAATCGCGTGGGTGGTAAAATTATCCAAATGAGTATGAGCTATTGGCCAAAGCAAGTTGCTGAGGAGCTTAGAAGCAGTCTGGGTTATTGCCATAAACTGGCCAACATGCCCGACAATCAAATTGAAGGCTATCTTCAGAAAAAGATAAAAGAGGTTCCGCTGGAACAATTCCTCGGTCTTTTGAAAAAGGACAAGTAGAGGAACAACCAAAAAGATGCGAGTATAAAGAGTATATGTTCGAAAAGAGCATAATTGCTGATTAAAGAATCTTGTTCCGGAGACACGGCAACTTTGAAGTAGATTGAGCAAATAAGTCGAGGAGATTTTTCATATACCACAAAAGTGGGGAGACGTAAGGTGTTATTTGGGCTGGGGTTAGGTGATTTGAGGCGGGCAGGGGGATATTTTTGCAGGAATTTTTTGAAATAGCGGGTAACGAAAATCAGTTGGTAGCGTCTACAATACAGGACGGCAACAAGGTTTTGAGATGCAGAACGAGGCAGAATTAACAGATTTGATAAATCGAGCAAGCGGCGGCGAGAAAGAAGTTATGGAAAGGCTTGCAGAGCTTGCAGAGGTGAGGGTGCGCGCGTTTTTGCATCGTAGTACGCTGGATACAGAGGTAAGTGAAGAAGTAACCCAGGAGACACTGCTTCAAATGGTTAATTCGCTTGGAGACTTGAGAACGGCAGAGAGTTTCTGGCCGTGGCTGTTACGGATAGCGTCGAACAAGATGAACGATTATTACCGTCGTGCACAGCAGCGAGGTCGGATCAGGGTTTCGAGGCTTGATGATTCTCTTCTCGAGAGAGTGGTTGAGGAAGAGAGCGAGGAGGCCAGCTCGGCTGCGGTTCGTCGAGAGCTTGTTGAGCGGATTATGGAGGCGATGGGTAAGCTGGGAGTGCGGCAGCGAGCGGTGGTTTCGCTTCGGTGTTTCGAGGGGATGAGTTACGCGGAGATATCCGAGGCGGTTGGGTGCAAGAAATCGGACGCCCGTGTAACGTTTTTCCGAGCGAGGCGAAGTTTATATAAGTATTTGCGAGGTCGCGGATTCAGCAAGAATTCGCTTCCTGCTGCACTTTTGCTTTTCGGCAAGTTGACGGCACCATCGAAGGGTGCGATAAGTGTTGCGGTTAGTGAAGAGGCGTTGATGGGAGCGGGTGTTGGTGCTTTGCCTGAGATGATTTGGCGAAGCCGTGCTGTGAAGGTGGCGATGATTGCGGTTGTCGGGGCATTGATTGCAGGATGGCTTTTCTGGGGCGGGGGTGAGGAAGTACTTCTTCGCAAGGACGTGAGGAGTGTTCATTACGTTGTTCAGGGTGTCTTGGCTGGCAGCGGTTCGAGCAGCAGTTCATCGTCGTCATCCGGTGAGGGTGGTGTAGGAGTCCGGAGCAAGGGCTTTTATGAGAGGTGGCTTTATTTTCCTGAAGGGCCGGACGGGCCTGTTCTTCGTCGGGAGCAAAGGTGGAATGTCGAGCAAACCGGTAAGTTGTGTTCGTGGCTTCAGGACGGGAATGCGAACTATTATTATCACTCGTGGGAAAAGCGATTATATATAACGAATGACCCGCTCGGTGCTCTGGTTCTTCCTACGGACGGGGCTGCTTTTACAGGTTTTATTCGTGAGTTATGCGGAGGTTCGCCAAAGATTTGCTATAGTTTTAATCCGGCAAACGGTCTGGCGTTGCGGAAAATTGACAACAGGTCAGTTGATGTGGCTAATTTCACTACGGAATACGAATATAACATTTTTGACGAGTCCGTTATGGATTATGGGTGGGGCGCGTCGGTTGGTATTGTTGACAAACGAGACGCTATGCACAAGCGTGGCTGGACATATTTTCGAGTTGATGGGCTGGTGGGTAAGAGAAGCATAGAAGGTTCCGGCCGGATCCCCTTCATTTATTCGGCATATCAGAAGAACCCGCCCTGGATGCGCCTGTCCGTGGGTCGTCAATTCATGATTGTCGACACACCGGCCGGAGCGTTTTTATGCGACGCAACCTGCCAGCCCATTTTTCGATTTTCGAGTGGTGCGTTTTTTTGTGGTCTGGGGCGGCCGTGGATTGGGATACGTGCTTATGATAGTGTGAGGCGAGATGCTGCGAGGGCGCGGCTGCCGTTCGAATACAGCAGAAAAGGTGAAGAGGCAGAGGTGAAAATAATCGCGGAGAGAGATTACACGCGGACGAAATTATGTTATTTTATAGACATGGAAAAGGATATAATCGAGGAAATCAGCTTTTCGGTTTCGGGTGGGCCGACTGTTCTTGAGGGACGGCTGGAATTTTCTTATTTAAGTGATGTGGAGGGATGCGGTGAGGAATTTTCGGAGCCTGAATTGCAGGTCGGCGGGCATGAAGTTAGTGAGGAAAGGGGTATAATGTGGCTTGCTTTTTTAGCCGAGGGGCGGCTGGAGGAGCTGGCAAATTGAACGGTCGAGCCGAATTGGAGCCTTTAGATGGCTGGAATAACGGAGAAACGTATGAAAGGGAACTCTGAGCAAAAGAGGGTCGACGAAGGTAAGCTGTTGGAGCGGCTTCACAGAGGATACGTGGATTTGAAGGAGGAGATTCACAAGGTGATAGTAGGTCAGGATGCGGTGATAGACTCGGTGCTTTGCTGTATTCTGAGCAGGGGACACTGTATCATTCAGGGGGTTCCGGGGCTGGCGAAGACGTTGATGGTTCATTCGATATCTGATGCTCTGGAGTTGCGTTTTAACCGGATACAGTTTACTCCCGACCTTATGCCATCGGACATAACGGGTACGGATATAATACAAGAGGAGGCGGAATCGCGTCGAAGGGAGTATAAATTCATACATGGGCCGATATTTGCGAACGTGGTACTCGGAGACGAGATAAACCGGACGC
>CAZGGE010000142.1:0-1399 GCA_964524285.1 uncultured Pirellulales bacterium | reverse complement strand
TGTTTTAGCGACGGAGAATCCCATTGAGCAGGAGGGGACATATCCACTTCCGGAGGCGGCACTTGACAGATTTATGTTTATGGTGTATATTGATTATCCAGAGAAGGATGATGAACACCAAATAGTCAAGCAGACCACGACGGGCAAGCAGAAGAAGATTGAGCGGGTATTGACGCGTGACGACATTCTTCTTTTTCAGGAGGTGGTTCGGATGGCACCCGTGAGTGAGGTTGTGATAGAGTATTGCGTTCGTCTTGCTCGATCGACGAGGCCCGGTGACGGTTACGCGACGGAGGCGGTGAAGAAATATATCAAGTGGGGAGCGGGTCCCCGTGCGGGACAATATATGACTCTGGGCTCGAAGGCACTTGCATTGATTAAGGGGCGGGTAACTTGCGGATTTGAGGACGTGAGGCAGGCAGCGGCGTCGGTTTTGAGGCACAGGGTAATAGCGAATTTTAACGCTGAGGCGGACGGGGTTGGTGTTGAGGAGATACTGAAGGATTTGATTCAGCGGGTTCAGGTGCCAAAATAAAGCGTGCTTTGTTCAGGTTTATGTTGAGCGGGTTTTTCGGCAAAGATGGATAGAAGAAGGCGAAATCTCAAGTATCTGGACCCGGTATTGCTTGGGAAGCTGAGCAACATGAATCTGGTGGCGAAGTGTGTGATGGAGGGATTTTTTTCGGGACTTCACCCAAGTCCTTTTCACGGATTCAGTGTTGAGTACAGCGACCACAGGCAGTATCAGCCGGGGGACGAGTTGAAGTTTCTCGACTGGAAGATGTTCGGTCGGAGCGACAAATTATACATCAAGCAGTTCGAGCAGGAGACAAATGTGAGCGTATATATCCTGCTTGACAGCAGCAGGAGTATGGGATTCGGTAGTGAAGGTTCTGTGAGCAAGCTTGATTACGGCAGCTATCTTTCTTCTGCGTTGAGTTATCTGATGCTTTCTCAGGGTGATTCGGCGGGACTTGTTTTATTCGACGAGTCCGTGAAGCGTTTCATTCCGCCGAAATCTCGTCGTACGCATCTGAACCAGATTTTGAGGGAGTTGCAGTTTAACAAGTCCGGGGGGCAAACGAATCTGCCCGATATTCTTCATAAGGTTGCGGACTATACGAGCAGGCGGGGGCTGGTGATTCTTATTTCTGATTTGCTTGACGAGACGGAAGATATATATAAAGGTTTAGCTCATTTGAAGTATTTGAACCACGATATAATTGTTTTTCACACGCTTGACCGCCAGGAGCTGGAGCTTGAATACGAAGGTCTGGTTCAGTTCGAGGATATGGAGACGAGGACGCGGCTGCGTACATTTCCGCAGTCTTTGAGGGAGTCTTATCGCAAACGCGTGGAAAGGTTTATCGAGGAGGTGGAGAAGACAGCGGGTCGAAGC
>CAZGGE010000141.1:0-7518 GCA_964524285.1 uncultured Pirellulales bacterium | reverse complement strand
ATCTGCCGGTTGCAGTTTTATAGTTTGTTCGACGAACTCGGCCCGCTCAAAAATACCGAGCAGTGATCCTTTTGTCTGTAACTGCTGTGTTTTCTGGTCCCGCCTTATCAAAAGCGGGTAAGGATGTCCCGCGCGCGAATAAGTCAGTTCCATGGTTTGCATGTTCAACAGACAATAGCAACAGGTTATAAAGCGTTGGCCGGAGAGTTTCTGATTTGTCATTCTTAAATTCAGCTTTTCCATTGCCTGTGATGGTGTAAAAATCCTGTAATTATTACCGACCGTTTCCCGCATAACGAGTGCCTGCTTCAGAAACATAGTCAGCAAAGCCGCCGGCATACCATGGCCGACCACATCCGCAACGTAGAAGCCGATGTGCTTTTCGTCAAGTCTTGCCACATCGTAAATGTCCCCCGAAACCCATTCAGCGGGCAAAAACGATGCACCCCATCTTAAAGTGTCATAGTTTGGTAGCTGGCGGGGCAGGAAGTCTCTTTGAACCTGACCGGCCATGTTCATCTGTTCGGTAACTGTATTTGCAAAGGCCTCTGCGTCTATGATACTTCCGGCCGCTCTGACCGATTCCTGTGTCATATTTTCGGCCTTTCAGAACTGTATTATAGGACGAACACCTTATGGCGTTATAAAAAACTTCTCTATAATATTATTCTTCGGTTTATGCTCGAATAGTCTTTGCTTTTTTTCTTTATCGCCCCATTCTCGCACGATTATTACCCCCCCCGCACACGGAGAAATTAACGCACCTGACTTCTAAGCTTGTAACGATTTGTTGTAGGCCGTGATTCTTTTGCTGTTCCGCGACACCTTGCAATAGTAACTTATTCACCAAAGAAGAGGATTTCGCTGAGTCCAAAGCAGCCGTAGCCGCCGTGGTCATTACCCCAGTTTCCATTCTGTGAGAGTGACGGAGCGGATATCACGACGTACTTCGCCTGCACGCCGCCAAAATCTATTTCGGTGTTGTGTTCATAATATGGCGTGCCGAGTGCTTCTGCGAATTCATACTGCCCCAGCGTTGACCAGTTCGAGGCGTTGGTTGAATATTCGATTGTAACATTTCTCAGGCCCCGATTGCTCAGGCCGGCCTGGTTATGGTTCCATACCCAGATTTTATCGAGGGAATATATTTTATCGAACTCGAACTGAATCCATACGTGACAGCTTAAACCACCGGGAGTGCTGCCGGCGTCATGTCCCCAACTGTTCATCCACATAGTATCAAGAGCATCCGAGTGCAGCAGCTCGTCCGAATCGTAGATTCCCAGTCCGCTGACGACGTTCTGGGGGTGCCTTTTGTCACCGTACATACTGGAAGCGGTGGCGGTTATATCGGAAGAATCAATTGTCGGGCCGTCGGGTAATTTCCCTTTTGTTTTGAATGTCCATAGATTCCCTGTGGTTTTTCCGCTGGGGCCGTATTCATCAATTCGCCAGTAATATGTGGTTCCTCGCTCCAGCGTGCCGGGATTAAAGTAAGAACCCGTCTGGTTGCCCCGGAAGGCAGGCGGGTAAGTATTACCGAAATAAACGTCATTTGAAGTTGCGTCGAATCCGGGCAGCCAGCTCAAAAGTGCGTCGGTTTTAACAAGCGTTGCTCCATCGGAAGGTATTGGAAGGCATGCTCTGTACGGCAGTGTTTTGAATGTCCAGACGTTACCGTTGCAGGTTTTATCGCCAAGTACTTCATCGATTCGCCAGTAGTATCTGCTGTTGGCATCGAGGGTGGTGCTATACGTGGTTTCAGTCTGATTACCTTTGAATTCGGATGAGCCGGTATTTGCATCATTTACATCGTTATAGCTTGTTCCAAAGTATACATTATGAGAGTCGGCGTTGTCGGCAGGCTCCCAGGTCAGGCTCGTCCCGCCGGCAACGAATCTGTTGTAATTATCCGGGGCGGGATTTGCTGCCTTGCAGGAATCGAAAGGGCCGTTGATAAATGGTGCACCGGTATTGAATTTGAACAGGTCGCCTGTTCCACCGGGGAGAACAAGCTCAAGCTTGTACATTGAACCTCCCAGATGAATCAATGGAACAACTTCAACCTGCCCTGTGTCTCTGTTGAGTCTCTGCAGGCTGTTTATACCGCTGCCGCCGAAATCAAATGTAATATTTATCTGCTGTTGCGTCTCTGAGGCAAGTGCATGTTTTCCGGTCAGGCCGTTGACAATCATAAAATAGAGCTGGTCCTGATATTCGTATCCGTCGAACGATTCGTCCAGCGGTTTGAAGTAACCCACCAGAACGTCGGAGGGATTGCCACCGTTTACGGAACCTAAATTTATGGGATTTATACTGGTAATATACGGGTCGGCCCATGGATCCCAAGCCTGCATATTTGAAGGTACGGAGTATTGATTGGATATCATACGCACATCGGTACTGAGCAGGCGAACTAAAGTCTCACCGATGTTTCTGCTCTGCCGGTTGCTTTCTGCAAGCTGATAGAACAACGGACTCGGGTCCTTTTCACCTTCCTGATGGAAACAACTTGCGGAAACGGCAGGTGATTTATCGTCGGTGGAATAAGGAGTATTGTAAATGAAACCTGTAATAAATTTATAACCCATCGCCCACGCAGCGAACTGACTGAGACGCGCCTCCGACTCCGAAGGCGGGCCGAAACGCTCACCCTGACAGTGTTCGAAGGTTTGCTGATAGTAGGCATAAGGTGTAGGTCTTTGTCCCGTACCGTCGTTGCCGAGAACACCGAGATTTCTCTGCAGCATAAGGTAATGATAAAGGACGGTTAAATTGGGTGCGAGGCGTTCGTTGTTGCTGTTGACTGTGAAAACATACACGCCGCGCATTATCATATCGGGTTTCGCTTGCTCCATAAGAAGACTTACGTTGGAGGCCGGCTCACCCATCAGTTGATTTGCATAGACTATTACATTGGGATATTCTGCCCGCCAGTCAGCGAGCTTGTCGGCGATGTTTTGACGCGTCGACGGGTTTGACAAAGGTTGTTCGTCGCCGAGTTGCAGGCTTACAAGATTTGACAGATAAGGAAGGTCGTTGTCCGAAACCATGTTCAGCCTGCTCCAGGGCAGCCCCGGTGGCGAGCCGAGCTTGGCCATATCGCTGTGGCCGTGCCACAAGTTGACGGTTGTAAAATTAGACTGTTCCCATCGGTCGAGGTCAAAGCTGTTTGTGGTGAGAGGCCAGACGATGCCTTGTATCTGGAGTCCTCTTTTAATTAGAAGTTTGTGCCCCCGGTCCAGTTCTGCGGTGAATTTCCACGTGTTACCTTTGTGCACTGTTGCCCCGTCGCGCTCGTCCACACGCCAGTAGTATGTTTTATCCAATTCGAGGATTCCGGGGTCGTAGCTGTTGGAGTCTACGGGCTGGTTAGCCTTGTAGGTATTGGTCTTTTTCCAGTTCTCTGCAAGGAGAGCGAAATCACTTAAATTGACGATTCCGTCATTGTTCAAATCCGAGTTCGAGTCGTCAGCCATCCAGTTTTGAGCAATTTCCCAAATGTCAGCGACATCAACCTGTCCGGAATCGTCTATATCCCCTGTTTCAGGGCCGTCAGCTTCGTTCACATCCACGAAGGATTCTCCGAAGTAAACGTCGTGAGAATCAGCTCCTAATCCCGGGTTCCAGGTAAGCTCAATATCTGTATCTATACAACCGGCATTATCTTCCGGGCTGGGATTCCAGGCATACGGGCCTATGGAACCGAAATCAATCAAACCCGGATTTTGATAGAGGATATTTATTTGCTGCTGTGAAAGAGTTCCCTGCCAGATAGTAAACTCGTCCAGGGTGCCTTTCCAGTGATGAGAACCGTAGCTGTACTTTGGGAAATGGCCGAGTTCAACCGAGATTTCCGATCCTCTCGACAGAGAAACACCACCCTGATAGCTGTCCAAAACGCCGTCTATATAAACATAGACATTGTGGTGCGACGGGTCAGCCGGCTCCAGTTGGTCTATGACCACGGTAATCATTTGCCAGGTGTCGGAGGCTATCGGGCCGGAGGTAAAATTCGGCCCGTACCAGAACAATCTTCCTCCGCTTTTACTTGAAATCCATTTTGATTCAACTCCCCCGTTATATTTTCCCCAGCCGGCGATGCCGCAGTAGTCAACGGGATTGTCATCATGATCGGCTTTTATCCAGAAATTCATGGTTGCATCTGCCTGACGCTGACCGTCGCCGAATTCAGATATCCACGGCAGATCAGTCGAAAGGCCTCCATCGGTGTTTATCACACGGTCATCCACACCATCAAAATGAAGTGCGCTGCCGGAAACACCCGGGACCCAGTTTCCTCCGCCTGAAAAACCCTCCAGCGTTCCGTGGTGGGAATTGTCCGAAGCATCGTTGGCATCTTCATCCAGTTTCCACGCCAGTACCGCCCGGAGAGGCTCATCCCCCCAGCAAACCAATGAAAAACCAAATACAAACATCAAAGCCAAAGTATATCTTGCACACATGACACTCCTCCATTAGCTTAATTAAGCTTATTCACGCTGAAACACAAAAGGTAGAGAATTACCTCTGAGCTACACACAAGATGTGAAGGCGCCAGCCTTTTGCACGCATTAAAATCCAAAATTTAACTACTAAATAATTATAACAAAATCCAACAGGCACAGTCAAGGCTGTAGTTTCGTTTAGCAATATAGCTGATTTTATAGGACGCCTGGCCTTTTATCTTAAAATACGAGTTCTTTCCTATGCGGTTCGCGAACATCCCCCGAAAAACCTGGTATGCCCCTACGCCTTTTTCTTTTTTTTCGTTTTTTTCTTTTTCGATTTTTTTCTGCCGAGTATTTGTTCGGCCTGCTCAACCGAATCCGGGGGCCATTTCCCCTCTGCCTGCAATTTCTTGAGCTGGTCCACTTGTTTTATGCTGATTATGTTGCGGCATTTAGGAAAGCGCTCACATCCGAGGAACGGGCCCCTTTTACTGTTTCGGATAACAAGCAGGCCCTGCCTGCATTTGTGGCATTTGATGCCGGTGGGTTCGGGCGGAGGCTTCGGCGGCAGGACGTTGCCTTCCTTGTCCAGCTTCAGAATGCTTTTGCAGTTCGGATAATCACTGCAGCCGAGAAATCTGCCGAATCTTCCCTGTTTATAAATCATCGGCTTACCGCATTTTGGACATTTATGTTCGGACTGCTTCTCTTCAACCATTTTGCCTTCTTTGTCGCACTGACAGGCGAATTTGCAATCCGGATAAGCGGAGCAACTCAGGAATCGTCCTTTTTTTCCGAAGCGGTAAACAAGCGGGGAGTCGCACTTCGGACATTTATATTCACTCGGGCTGGTCTCGGCTTTGGCGTGTTTCATCTGCTCCTTTGCCGTCTCCAGGTTTTCCTCGAATGGCCCGTAAAACTCTCGTAGCACTGTAAGCCAGTCCAGATGCTGCTCTTCTATCTTATCCAACTGCTCTTCCATGTGCCGGGTGAAAGCAATGTCCATAATACGCGGGAAATAATCGCTGAGCTTGTCTGTTACCACTTCACCAAGGTCGGTCGCTTCGAATTTCCTGTCTTGCTGAGCAACGTAACCTCTGTCCTGTATCGTACTGATGATGGACGCATACGTGCTGGGCCTGCCGATGCCTTCTTTCTCCAGAGCCTTGACCAAAGAGGCCTCGGTATACCTTGCGGGCGGTTTTGTAAAATGCTGCTCCGGACTCAGATTCACCACGCCGACACGTTGTCCTTTTTTCAAGGGCGGAAGCTGCTGCTGACCGGAGCTTGTAGGCCAGATGCGGGTAAACCCGTCAAATACCATCACTCTTCCGGTCGCCCGGTAAAAACATTTTCCTAAAGAAGTATCCGCAGATATCTTGAGGTTTGTAACATTCCATTTCGCGGGCGTCATCTGACATGCGACAAAACGCCGCCAGATTAAATCATAAAGTTTGTATTGGTCGTCTTTAAGATGTGTTTTTATTTCGTCCGGTGTCAGGTCAACATCTGTGGGCCGAACTGCCTCGTGGGCCTGTTGCGCCGCTTTTGCCGATGTATAAACGCTGGTTCTTTCGGGCACATATTTCGAACCGAGGTTCCTTTCGATGTATGCCCTGGCCTCCCTTAACGCTTCGGGCGCAAGATGTGTGCTGTCTGTTCGCATATACGTTATCAGGCCAAGCGAACCCATCGAGCCCAAATCTATTCCTTCGTACAATTGCTGTGCGATAACCATCGTGCGTTTTGTCGAAAAGCGAAGCCGGTTTGCAGCGGCCTGCTGAAGAGTCGATGTGATAAAAGGGGGCGAGGGACGTGAACTCGACTGCCTGCTTTCAACCTCTTCTACCTTGAAATCGGCCCTTGACAAAGCCTCGTAAACCCTGTGGGCCTGTGCCTTATTTGAAGCTTCGAACTTTTTATCGCCAATCTTATGAAGCTCCGCTTTGAATGCGTTACGTTCTGCAAGCCAGTGATTCTGCTGTTCTATTGTAGGAGGCTTGTCATTTTTTTTCGCAGGCGTAATAAAATTAAGCCATTGGCTCGAATAATTACTTTCAATGTTGGTGGTGAAAACAGCCGGTATCAGCCAGTATTCTTTGGGCTTGAATTGGCGTATCTGTCTTTCTTTATCAACAACCATCTTGACGGCGACCGACTGAACCCGGCCGGCAGACAATCCTCTTGCGACCTTTTTCCAAAGAAGGGGGCTTATCTGATAACCGACAATACGGTCGAGAATTCGCCGGGTCTGCTGCGCCATTACCTTGTCCATGTTCAGGCGCGTCGGTGATGCAAACGCCTCGCGTATCGATGATTTTGTTATGGCGTTGAAAATTACACGGTAAATGCGTTCTTCATCAACGCCGAGTATCTTCGCCAGATGCCAGCCGATTGCCTCACCTTCCCTGTCAAGGTCTGTGGCAAGGAAAAGCCTTGGGGCATTTTTCGCCGCCGACTTCAGCGACGAAACTGTTCTTTTCTTTCCCGGCAAGATTTCATAGGTAGGCTCGAAGTCGTTTTCGATATCGACGTTTATCCCTTTGGCAGGCAGGTCGCGCACATGCCCCATGGAAGCCTTAACCTGGTAATCCGAACCCAGATATTTATTTATCGTCTTTGCCTTTGCCGGCGATTCAACAATTACCAGCGCCTTGCCGTTCTGCGATTTCATCTTACTCATCTTTGATTCAGGCCTGTTAAAGTTTTTTGTTGCTCATTATCTTCAAATTCGAAATATCTCGTGTTTTGTTCGTATTTTGCCTGCCTTTTATAAGCTGTTCTTCAATGTTACCGTTTATCTTCGGCCTTATTTTGCGTTGCCTTTAACAGAGGACTCATACAGAGGCCCTGCATGTATGTCAAGGAAAAATGACTGAGTATCTTCCTTAATCAAACAAGCGCAACGCGAATCAGTATGAAACTGACGCCAGGCTTGAAATCAGCGGGTCTTCATTCATTCAGTTATAATTTGTCGCTGTTGCAGGATAGAATGCAAAAAAAACTTTGAAAGCTCTGTCGGGCTTTGTTAATATTATTGGTATATTCGGGGCCATAGCTCAGCCGG
>CAZGGE010000140.1:0-7544 GCA_964524285.1 uncultured Pirellulales bacterium | reverse complement strand
GCGGTAGTCCGATTATCTTTCTGGGTTGCTGAAACTTGCCGACTTGCTACGTTAGATTACAGTTACGTTGGGCAAAGAGTTGCTCAAATGCTCTTCGATACGGAGCCAAACGGCGTGACGGGAACATTTTCTTATGACGACAAGGCCAGGCTGACCCGGCTGGCGTGGGAGCATGCATCCAATACGCTGCCGGACTTCAGTTATGACTTTGACGATGCGGGCAATATCCTTAGCAAGACCCACGAGCATCTGGCAACGCCGGCGGCTGAGGATTACGAATACGACGGGCTTTACCGGCTGACCGGTGCGACGTACAACCACCGGACGCTTACGCACGGCTTTGTGTATGACGACGTGGGCAACCGGATAACGTTCGACGAGAACGGCACAGCCATTACTTATGCGAGCAACACCGTGAATGAGTATACGGACATAGACGGTGCCGAGCCGGAATATGATGCTGCGGGAAATCTCACCAAGGATGCGGCAGGTTATGCGTACTTCTGGGATGCGGAGAATCGGCTTACTAAGATCGAGGATTCATCGAGCAATGCCGTGGCTGCTTACAGGTATGATGCGTTCAGCAGGCGTATCGAGAGGATAGATTACGCGGCGGACCCGGACGTTACCCGGCGGTACTTCTACGACAATCAGCTTCGTGTGCTGCAAGAGTATGACGCCGGCGGCAGTGCGCAGAAATCGTATGTCTGGGGTAATTATGTGGATGAGCTTTTGGCGATTGACGATGATCCGGGCCAGGCGGACGGCTTCGAGTATTACGTTTGCCGGGACCATCTGTACAGCGTCGCTGCGATTGTGGATACCAGCGGAAGCATTGTGGAGCGTTACGAGTACGACGTTTACGGCAAGCCAACAATTTATACCGGCGACGGCGGCGACGGCGACTGGTGGGACGGCGATGAATCTTCGGCAAACGCACCGACTGTAAGCGAGAACCTGTTTACCGGCAGACGCTATGACGCCTTCGACGACGGCGGGAACGTGTTCAGCATCATGTACTACCGTGCACGCTACTACGACCCCGAGACGGGCAGATTTATGTCACGCGATCCGCTGGGTATGATGCCGGACGGCGGGAAGGGGAATTCATTTGGGCCATTGAGGCAATACACAGATGGGATGAATTTGTATGAGTATGTCAAAAGTAATCCTATTTTATATTACGATCCTCTTGGACTGAAAAATAAGCCGAAATTTTGCGCCGATTTCTGTGAAGCTGTGTGGAAAAAATACGGAGCCCCCGGTGGAAAATGTTGGACAAAATGCAAAACCTCAGCAGGAATGGGGGCGTGTTCACAGGCAGTGAAGAACGGGCTCTATGCATGTGAAACTGCTTGTTGGAATTCTGAGGATCGTTTTGACCGTGGTCCTTCGAATAAATACGATAAAGCTGCTAAGGGATCAGTTAAAGCGTGTAGCCGTTGTTCAACTGAACCGGTGTTAATAATAATAACACTCGCTCTTGCTATGTTTGCAATTAGAGAAAGGAATCTATTTGCAGCTTAAAATATACTTTATTGATTAATTACAGAGCCTTTGTCTTTTTGATGCACAAAGGCAAAGGCTCTTTTCTGGTTACCTCCCTGTTTTTAGGAAATCAGATATAAAGATATAATATATTCATATAGCGAGCCTCGCACTTTTTTCAAAATGCAGAGATATGCCAAATGGCTTATAAGTTGCTTTTGTAATTTTTGACCACTTTCGGGGCTCTTCCTGAAAGTAGCATTAATTCGCAATTGCCTTTTTGAGACCATTAGAGTATACTTTTTACCTTTTAGAAGTGCGAAAGCTAACGTAAAGTGAATGATGGTAAAACAGGTTTAATCATTAGTACGATTGGTAGGTAAAAAACATATTTTACTTACAAAATTAAAGAGAGGATATGTTTATGCAAAGAGCATATTATATTAACCTTGAGAGAATTTTTTACAGACTTGTCCAGCCATCATACATTATCACATTATTCATTGTTTTAAGTTGTGTTTCTTGTTCGGACAACAAAGAAGATGTATCTAGCAAATACCGACTCATGTTACAGGGCCGGTCATCATTTAGTGGCAATATTCTTTTCGCTAGGCATATAATTTCTCAAGAGCCTGATATTTCGGCACTGCTCGGAATTTATGACGCGAATAAGCAGTCTGCAAGTTATTTTACATCTATAAGTAATCCCCTTGACTTTTCATGGTCTCCTAAAGAGGACATGTTTATTGTCACTCATGGTTACAGGATAAGTTATTTCAAAAGGTACGATCTATCCCAGGATTATAAAGGGATGGCAATTCCGTGCCCTCTAGATGTTCTTTATACTTACTGCTCATGGAGCCCAAAAGGGAACTGGTTAGCTGTCAATTGCTATAGTCTTGAAGCTAGTCCTGAAGAATGTTCCCACAAATTAGGTTTATACAGCATAAATGATAGAAAGTTTATGATGAGTGATATTGCTATGGGCCATCAGCGTCCAATTTGGGCAAATGATACCACGTTATATGTTCCAGCTCGTAATAAGGTTGCTGAAGTGAATATCAATTCTGGGGTTCCAGAATTAATACAAACAATTCCGCTCAAAGAAGAGACCGTAGCGTTTTATGGTATGTTCAACGAAAAGCCTTTAATACAAACAGAAGAAAATATACAACTTGGGAGCAAAATCCTTGTAGAGTTAGATAAAGCACGTAAAAGAGCAGTAATTGCTACCAAAAAATATTTCTTTATATCCGTTCCCTCCCCAAAGATAGTTGTGTTTGACCACGATGGTAATTATTTATGTGACGCTGATTCAAAAGAAAGAGTTAGATTTGGCTCAATTGGTAATGACCCAAATGCTGTATATGCTCTTGCAAAAAATACACTTCTACGTCTTTGTGTAAAAAATAACTCTCTTGACGTTCAAATAATCGGTGATTTACAAGCTAACTCGAATTATTCTGATATCTGCGACCTGAAATAGTAAAATAGTAATAGACTTGGAAAAATATTGAGTCATTAATGTTCAAAAAACTCTGTAGTATCTTGTTAATAAATTTAAAATTTGTAAGGTTACCTATAATTACTCTAATTCTTACGATAATAATATTGGCTTTTCATTATTACTTATTTTTTGGTTTACCTAATCCAGAAATGCGGACTTATTTTATATGTCATAAATGCTTTGTTGCTCAAGGTCAAGTTTGGAGGTTGGTCTCTTATATTTTACCTCATAAAAACATGCCGCATTTGTCAATGGACATAGCTTATCTTGTGGCGGTGGGAGGTTTAGCGGAATATCTTTGGAGTAGATGGTACATGCTGATCACTTGGTTATTATGCGGATTTCTTGGCGGATTAGCATTTCTTGTTTGGGACAATCGCTTTGTTTATCTTCTGGGTTCATCAGCAGCAACCCATGGCTTATTAGGGTGCGTCGCTATTTGGATGATGTTTAAAACAAGCAGCAAAATCAAAAAAGTATTGGCTGGATTTGTGGTTTTTTATTTGTTATACATATCAATTTATGCAATCCATTATGGTGTAATGGGCTGGCCAATGACAACGCTTGAAAATGCTGGCTGGGATCACCTCGGAGGTGTTACTATGGGAGTATTCTTGGGCATTGGAAAGTACATAGTAGAGCAATATCAACGTCGCAAGAATAATATTTGACATCTTTTCTTAGGTATCTGTTGCATGTGTGTTAGTCAGCATCCATTTAAGAAACAATCTCATCGTCAGAAATTCAACTTATGCAAATCAACCAATGCAATTCAATTACACTTTTCCCTGTGTATAAACAAAACCCTTAAGTTCCCTTTCATTATTAGCAAAATTGTTACTGTTTTTTTACTTGTAGTCTGCTGAAATTATTGAGTATTATTTAGTTTATCGGTTTTTTGGGAAATATAAATCCATCGGGAAGACCTTACATATGTTTTTGTTACAGTAAAATTACCTACAAAAGTTAATTATGCCCACACCATGTACACAAGATAAGTATTTATATAATGAAGCTGTTAAAGAGTCCTTGCTTCATATAAGAGGCTTACCTATGCGTCCGGGAAGACGCTTAAAAATCCATGGCGAAGAGTATTTAGATTTTGCTACTGCAGGATACTTAGGTTTAGATTATGATAATGAAGTAGTAGAAGTCGCAGCTTCAGCTTTAAAGTCATTGGGGCTTGGAAGATTCGCTTCGCCTTTTTTTATGGCTCCGCAATATTATGCACATATCGAAAAAGAAATAAGAAGAATTACCAATTTCCCGGAAGTTATACTTTTTAGCAGCACTTCATTAGCTAATCTGGCCGTTATTAGATACGCGTTACCTTCGAATTCCTATTTTATTGTTGATGAATATAGCCATCGTTCACTAGTTGAGGCATTAAAAGGTGCTCATCATAAGGTACTTCGCTATCCGAATTTAAATATATCAGGCTTAAAAGACATTCTTAGCAAAACATATTTGCCAGGCAAGCCAGCAATTATTAGTGATGGTGTTTTTAGCATGTCTGGCGCAACTGCACCTTCCGAGGAATTATCAAAAATTGTGGAGGAGCTAAATGGTTATTTAGTTATTGATGATGCCCATGGATTTGGCGTTTATGGAGCAAATGGAGAAGGGAGTCTTGAGCACATAAAACCCCCTCGATATGAGGATTTAATTTATGTGGGTAGTCTGACTAAAGCAATACCTGGTTCTGGTGGTTTCGTGGCATGTTCGCAGGAAGTAGCAAATCGAATAAGGAACAAAAGCCCCCAATATAGTTTTAGTTGTTCAATTCCGCTCATATATGCTGCTGTTACAGCTTATTCTTGTAACTTGATGGGTTCTACAAAATGGCACAAACTTGTTATCAACTTACGGCAAAATTGGAAAATACTACAAAGCGGTCTGCGCAAGGTTGACAGAGATCTTATGGCATCTTTTTCTCCATTAGCAGTTATTAAAAGCCAAAATGAAAAAGAACTGAGGAATGTTTGCTTAACCCTTAAAAAGAATAAGATAGTTTTCAATGTGGTCGGTTTTCCAGCGGTACCAAAAGGAGATTTCCGTATTCGATTCTGTTTATCAGCCTCACATGCTGCTTCAGACATTTATTTTCTTGTGAACACATTGACAGAAGCTTTAAGAGCCTGTAACAAAACCTGATTTATATGAAATTCGCACATATTAAAATACAGCCTATCAGACCATGTCCCATTGGTAGTTGAAGGTTAGAAAGAAGCGATGGCTACTCCGGCCTGATTGCGTACAATCAGGTCAAAAAACAATCACACTTTTTGAAAGGAGTAGCCATGCACAAACGATCTTACAAAATCGCCGACAAGACCGACAGCAGAAAAATCGAAGAATTCCTCTCAGACGTTCTCACTTAGGATGCTGTAGAACGTAGGATTTCGGCCGGATATGGAATTTGTTTACAGTAGAGTTTGATGCTATGATTAGTGAGGGCAGGCCCTTCTCGAGGCCTGCCCTCCCAGTTAAATGAGGAGTAGAAAATGAGAAAAATAAAGGACAAGGTAGTATTTGTTTGCTGGTCGGCCATCGTTGCTATCTGCATTGTATCCATTGCCTATGTGGCTTGGGCTGAAGACGAGGCAAGAAGTGGCGAAGGGGCAGATGAGAAGCCCGGCCTGTACTGGCTGGGTATGGGTGAAGACAAGCCATCGCGGAAAAGCGGATTAGCAAGTTCGGAGGGTGAGATGGTAGAGGTTCTGGTGTTTATAAACGGGAATCCTGTCACGTTTCACTCAGGTGGGCTTTTGCTGCAGCAGGTGAATCAATATCTAAAGCCCGGTTCAAACGAAATATCGATAAAGCGTAAGAAAAAGCAGAAGCTTTACCTACGTTTGCGTCTGCAGCCCGACCAGAAGAGGCCGAACGAATGGGAGCAGGTTGGCAGTTGGGTAATTCCGGCTGAGGAGCTGGAATTTACGTGCGATTTTGAGGCGGACATATCGTATAAAATGCCTATTTTCAAAGAAAATAACAGGATTGGTGAGGACAAAGAGGCTGTGAAAGAGCAATTGCGGGATGTCTTAGCCGAATGGCACAAGCTTCTGCGCGAGCATGGAGGAACGGCTTACGTGAAGGAGGTGATGGAAGGATACCAGATATGGGCGAGCACAGCGTATGGAGCAAAACCTGAACACACCGAGAAGGTTAAGAAGTCATTTGAAAAACTGTATTCTTCGGAAGAGCCAGAATGGTGTCCTTTAGATACAAGACTACTCAAGTTCAAATTCGGCGAGCAGCTTGTACTGGTATACCAGCGGAGGGACAAGGAAAATGAGGGAAAGGCTTTCGGTTTTGCGTACGAGAAAGATGGAGAAAAAAAGTTTACCTATCCTATGTTGTTTGCCCGTATTCATGGTGACTGGGTGGCCTGGAAATAGGATTTAGTAAGCTATTAAGGAGGTAAATGGTTATAATGCCGAAAAGCTGGCATATGTTATCGACGCGATTCGGGACGAACTGGGGCGTTTACATTATGTCAAAAACGGGGCGACTACTCTGGTTGATTACAGCTATGTGGGTCACAGAGTTGACGAGATGGTCTTCGGCGGGGAGCCAAACGACGTGACTGGTACGTTCAGCTATGACGACAAGGCCAGGCTGACCCGGCTGGCGTGGGAGCATGCCTCCAATACGCTGCCGGAGTTTGGCTACGACTTTGACGATGCGGGCAATATCCTTACCAAAACCCACGAACATCTGGCAACGGCGGCGGCTGAGGATTACGAATACGACGGGCTGTATCGGCTGACCGGTGCCATCTATAACCACCGGACGCTGACGCACGGCTTTGTGTACGACGACGTTGGCAACCGGATGACGTTCGATGAGAACGGAACAGCCATTACTTATGCGAGCAATGTTGTCAATGAATATACGGATATAGACGGCGCCGAGCCGGAATATGATGATGCCGGCAATCTCACAAAAGATGCGGCAGGCTATGCCTACTTCTGGGATGCGGAGAATCGCCTTACCAGGATTGAGGATTCGTCGAGCAATGCCGTGGCTGCGTACAGGTATGATGCGTTCAGCAGGCGTATCGAGAGGATCGATTACGCGGCGGACCCGGACGTTACCCGGCGGTACTTCTACGACAGTCAGCTTCGCGTGCTGCAAGAGTATGACGACGGCGGCAGTGCACAGAAATCGTACGTCTGGGGCAGCTATGTGGACGAACTTTTGGCGATTGACAATGATCCGGGCCAGGCGGACGGCTTCGAGTATTATGCCTGCCGGGACCATCTGTACAACGTTGCTGCGATTGTGGACGGCAGCGGCAGTATTGTGGAGCGTTACGAGTACGACGTTTACGGCGAGCCAACAATTTATGACGGCGCAGGAGGCAACGGCTGGTGGGACGGCGATGAGTCTTCGGCAAATGCACCGACTGTGAGCGAATACTTGTTCACCGGCAGACGCTATGACGCCTTCGACGACGGCGAAAACGTGTTCAGCATCATGTACTACCGTGCACGCTACTACGACCCCGACACGGGCAGATTTATGTCAAGAGACCCGCTGGGCA
>CAZGGE010000139.1:0-7615 GCA_964524285.1 uncultured Pirellulales bacterium | reverse complement strand
TTTTCTGTCGCCGACAATCCGCCTGAGCACTTTTTCCAGTTTTTCGTCTTCAAACTGAAAACCCGCCTCCATAAGCCGTCTCGGCTCCACGTGCTGGTCGCAAAGCAACACTTCGTCGGCCATATCGCCGAAAATAACCCGCACAATAAAACCGGGCATCCTCGTCCAAGACGCCCTGCCCAGGGCTTTACCCAGTGTCGCCGAAAATTCACCGACCGTCGCCGGCGAGGCAGACACCAAATTAAAAGGCCCGGAAATTTTTTCATTCTCCAGCAGAAACCTGATGGCTTTGACCTCGTCTCGCAGCGATATCCACGGAAGACGCCGGGACCCCGAACCGATATATCCACCAAAATGAAACCGGAACGGCTTGATAAACATAGGCAGTGCCCCGCCCGATAAGCCAAGAACCACACCCGTTCGAATCAGCACTACCCGCACTCCTTCCTTTTCAACTTGCCGCGCAATTGTTTCCACATTATTACATACCTCCGCAAGAAAACCAGCTCCACACCCAGAGCCTTCGTCAAACGTCTTGCTTCCCGACGTGCCGTAATAACCCACCGCAGAGGCCTGAATAAAAACGTCAGGCTTCCTGTCTGCCCTTAAGATACCCTCCACCACCACCTTCGTACTATCAACCCGGCTCTGAAAAATTCTTTCTTTCTTTCCTTTCGTCCATCGACCCCCCGCGATGTTTTCCCCCGCCAGATTCACTAACCCGAACGCTCCCTCGATGCAGCTTTGACGGTCATCCGGTTTTTTCCCGTCCCAGCCCACAATACCAACAGAATCACCGAGCAGCGAAGCGGCCCTGTCCACATTTCGTGTTACCGCGACAACGGCGTAATCCCGCTGAAGCTCCGCACAAAGCGACTTACCGATAAAACCCGTCGCACCCGTTATGACTACACTTGGCTTCATCCGTACCGCTTCTAAAGAATGTTAATTCTGCGAACGTATTCGTCCGGGTCGAATTTTCTCTTCAGCCCCGCCGCATTCATATATCTTGTTTTTCCGAACACAGGCCTTTCAGGCCACGGAGTATCATGTTTGCCGAAACACCACGCTATTCCCGCAAATGAATTAGCATCCCTCCCGTCAAGCTCGTACTTGTTGTTAAGGTAAAGCGCCCTCTTGAACGCCTCGCGGACGTCCGACGTCCATTCCAGAATCTTTTTACCCCAGTACATCCGCATGTAAGGATGCATCTTGCCCGTAATTACCATCTCCCTCTGTGCCGCGTTCCAGTACTCGTCGTGAGTCTCCGCATCCTCCAGCTTCCGTAAACTATAGTTATATGCCCTCTTGTCTTTGTTATGGAAATTAAGCGTATTGCGAGCCCAGTTGGGAAGGCATTTGAAACTGTCATACTTCTCGTTATACCACACAAAGTTATGGCTTAGCTCACGCCTGATGATAAGCTCCTCCAGATAAGCATCTTTACCCGTACTGTCTGTTTTCATTACCTCCAGCGCTATATAAACCGGCGATATCTGACCGAAATGAAGATAAGGACTCATATGTGAAACACAATCCGCGCACGGGTCGTTCCGCTTCTCGCCATAATCATCGAGCTTGTATTTGATGAATTTCTTCAACAGCTTTTTCGCCTGCGATGTTCCACTTCGAAAGAAATTTACCGGCTCAACACTGCGGTCGATGTCAAGTTTTCGCAAAACTTTTTCAATATCCGAAATGTCGAGCGAATTTAACTTTATCCCCAACGAGTCCCGTCGCGGTTTGCTGTGTCTCATTTTGACCAGAAAACCGTCCAGCTTTTCCTTTATCCTGCCCCTGATGGCCGCCGCCGAATAGCTCTCTTTATCACACGCTGTCTCCACAGGCACAATGAGATTAGTCTCTACCTGATGAAGTGGACAGCTTATCCGCCTCGCCAGCGATTCCCGCCATTTCCTTTGCACTCGCAACTGACCGGAATCAACAACTACCAGCGAGGCCTCCTCAGCCGCCTTCGCCGCAACCTCCGAAGGCTCCCCGTAACGAACCAACATCCCAACGCCCTTTGAGCGCAGCTTCTTCTCAACCTCCTGCAAACCCTCCAGCATGAAATAATAATGTCGCAGATTGGCCTGCGGAAATTGAGCAGTCAGAACAAAAAGGACTATTAAAGGCTTTTTAAGGCTGTTTGCCTGTTCGACGGCGTATTCGAGCGCATGGTTATATTCCGCCCGCTGTGCCGACTGCATCCAGTAAATAACGTATTTGCCCGCCCACGCATTACCACTCCTGAGAACTTCAATCCGTTCATCCTGAACCATTTGCATTGTCCATATAACTTTGAAGAATACAAGACGAGACGTCGCTGATTAGCCGCACCGGATAACTGCAAAGATGATTCTTTTGAGACTGACGCTCATTATACAATGTTATCACCGTTCAGCAAAACATCTATTGGGCGGAATTTTTGATTAACCCCCCGCTTTCCCCCGGCCGGTTTGACTTTATAGCAGCGGCTAATCGTTCATCTCAGCCAGTTCGTTCAGATATTCCTCTATGTTCGTATAGCCGTCGTTGTCGTCGTCGCCCATGCAGTCGTCATAATAGTTCGGATTCAGTCCGCGCTCATTCTCCCAACTGTCCGGCATACCATCATAGTCACTGTCCGTCGGAGGAGGCGACGACGAAAGAAAAGGCCAACCTCCAACTTCCGTCTCGTCATCGATAATTCCACCCGTCCCGTTCAAAACGTCATTGATTATTCGTGTATCGACCGAATCCCTGAAGGGACGCGTCGCACCTGCCTGCTCTGTCACCCTGTCAAGTGCCGTACTCGCATCTTCGGTACTAACCGGAGGCACATCAACCGCAGTTGGGAGTTCGCAAATGTAACCGCCCGGATTCTCAATTATACGCCAGTTGTTATATTGTGCCGGCGGGTCGCTGGTCATGATGTTGCCTGACACATACATGTCCACTATCGCGTAAGGGGTCCAGTATTGTCCGAATGCGTCGGTTGCAGTTTGCCATGATGTCGATGGCCCGGGCTTGAAATAATTGCCGATATAATTAATCGTCATCAAATCCGGCTCGCTGAAACTGCAGCTATGGCCGGGAAAACGTCCCCAGTTGTACACCACGTTATTGCGAAAATCAAAAATCAGACCCGGCGAACCGCCCGGATAACTACCCAACATCGGATTACGAGCATAGTGATGAGCATAAACATTATGATGGAAACTATACACCGCACCCACACCGCCTCGTATCGCCGAACCAAAACCGTGACATCCTTTCGGGTGCGTCGAGCAGTTCAGACTCTCGCCTATCAGACACCACTGAACCGTAACCTTATCAACCAGCCCTGACTCCGTATACACCGAAAGTGTCTCGTCTACTCCCCAGGTGGCCGAACAGTGGTCGATTATGATATTATGCCCCTGTTTGATGTTCAACGCATCGGGAGCACCACCTCTGTTATCCCCGGCACGGAACTTCAGGTGACGGATAATAACGTCGTCCGCACGTATCTGCATTTCGTAGTTCTTCAGACATATCCCCTCCCCGGGCGCAGTCTGTCCAGCAATTGTTATACATGGATTGTCGATTACTAATTCCGAATTAAGAGCAATCGTTCCCGACACCCTGAAAACCACGATTCGGGGCCAGCTTGATTCGACCGCCTGCCGAAGGCTGCCGTAACCGCTGTCATCGAGATTCGTAACCTTGTAAATCCAGCCGCCTCTGCCGCCTTTAGACCACATACCCGCACCTTCGGCCCCGGGGAAAGCCGGAAAACGAACCTTGAACTCCCACACTTCGCCTCGCCACGGACTCTGGGCATAGCTGTCGTTAATCTCGTCAACGCGCCAGTAATAAGTCCGTCCGTACTCAAGGCCGACGGGGTCGTAGCTGTTATCTGCCGTCGCCTGTCTCCCCTTGAAGACCGTTCCGTCCACACTCCTGCCCCAGTTGTTAACAATAACCGAAAAATCACGAAAATCCACGAAACAGTCCCCCGTAAAATCGGAAGGCTCAGGATTTGAGCAAACCTCGCTCAACCACTGCAGGGAGAGATTCTTCAGGTCGTCAAAATCCACCTCGTTGTCGCCGTCCGTATCACCGTCCAGTCTTCCAGCTTCACTGACCGCTTCGGCGTCCGTCCCGAAATAAACATCGTGATACGCCGCATTATTCCCGCTCGTCCAGCTAAGTGTTATATCCTCAACCACGTACTCTTCGTTGTCACCCGGCTCAGGGTTCCCTGCATATTCAGCTCCCCCGGCAACATCCACCAAAACCCAAAAGAGTATTATTGATATCAAAAATAATTCTTTACTACTGCTCACCCTGAATCTCCTGTCCGACAAAACACACCCCAAAAAAAATCTTTGTTTATTGCAGAGCAATTATCCGCTATTACCCATACAACCATTATAAATATCCGCAAACTTCAACTCCCGGTTCTGTTGAGAAATATTATACATCAATCACCCCGGAAATTCAAGTATTTCCTCGCTTTTTCCCCGATTCAGCGGAAACCACTAAAGGTAATAGCGGATTAAACTACCCTACTCGCTTTTTTAGACAATATCCAGAAGCTCAAGGTCGAAGGTTAATTCCCTGCCTGCAAGTGGATGATTACCGTCCAGCTTGACACTTTGGTCTGAAACTTCAACGACCCTCACCATCATGGGGCCTCCCTGTTGTTGCGGAACTTCATACTTTTGACCTAATTGTGGTTCCACATCTTTGGGAAACTTGTCACGGCCTACGTCTACCACCAGTTCATCTCGTCGCTGGCCGTATCCCCGGTCGGCGGGAACCTGAACTGATTTGGATTCACCTACTTCCATACCTTCAACTGCCTCTTCTATCCCGGGGATTATTTTGCCTTCGCCAAGCTTGAATTCTAAAGGTTTACTGTCGACCGTATTGGCGAACACGCTGCCGTCTTTCAGCTTCCCCGTGAAATTAATCTTAACATTGTCGCCTTTTTTCGCCTCTGCCATCGTAAGGTCCTTTCTTCAAAAAATAATAATTGATTTTTTTGCTTTTTTATCCGGCAGCTTATGCCGCTTTCAAACAGGGGGGGTCTGCTTTCGCCGGATTGCTCAGCCGGATGATTCCGATTATCGGCTTGTTCGGCTGTCAATAACTTAATCCAATAGAGGATTCGCGGTGCATAACCTGGATGGATATAGCTGGTACGTTCACATCTTCTTGCACACATCTGACCATTAGACTAACGGATGTTCGAAGGTAATGCAAGAAATTAAAAAAGAGAAAAATAAATATAAGCGCCTGACCGCCTTATTTTGGAAACTCGCCAAAACCGTCTCTACGTTTTTTCATACGATTCTCGCTTAAATCCATCCACGCCACTGTTGTGGCAAATAGCGAGCGTTATAGAATGGATGTGAAACTGGTTGATTCAGGTACTCCACGATGTTAAAATCACTGCTCTTTTTGACGGCCGGGTCAACCGGTAGTGAAAAATCGGCTCTGAACTGACAAAAGGAAGCTCAAATGAGTGCTAAACCACAAATTTGCATCGTAGGCGGCGGAATGATTACACAGGTACAGATACTGCCTTCCATATATCAACTCCAGAGAATGGGCCAAGTCGAAGACATCAGAATTTGCGCCCTTAACAGCGCCCCCTTAAAAGAACTTGCAGAAGACCACACCTTAAAAAAGGCTTTTCCCGGACAAAAATTCACACCTTACCCCCCTCTCCAAACAAATCCGGAACAAAAAAATCCCGAACTTTATAAAAAAGTGTTAAAAGACATGCCGCCTCAGAGCATCGTCGTCGTTGCCGTCCCCGACCACCTCCACTACCAAATAATAAGTGAAGCAATCGACCGCGGACACCACGTCTGTACCGTAAAACCCCTCGTTCTCAAGTACAAACAGGCCCTCGAAATAGAAAAACGCGCATACGAAAAAGGACTCCTGATCGGAATCGAATACCACAAACGTCTCGACGACCGCGCACTCATCGCCAGACAACAATACAGAGACGGCCTTTTCGGTGAATTCCGAATGGGACACGCAGAAATGAACGAGCCTTACTATTACCGATACTCTAATTTCCAGAACTGGTTTACCTGCGATAACTCCGATATGTTTACGTATGTCGGCTGCCACTACGTCGACCAGCTTCACTTTATCACGGGACTGCTGCCAAAAGCCGTTTCCGTCTATGGAATCGTCGACCAATTTCCTAACGGCAAAAAGGGATACCTGTGGTGCGACGGCCGCGTAATTTGGGAAAACGATGCATGCCTGCACGTTACCGACATTATGGGATATCCCGACCAAGGACCCGGCGGAAACTTCCAGGGACTCAGAATGTATTGCCAGGCAAAAAACAAGGCCGCTATGCTCGTGCATAACGACCAGTACCGCGGAATGGAATACTGCTACGCCCAAAAAGGAGACCGGCCCGGAGATACTTACTACGCCCAGCCCAGCCCCGACTATTTCAAATATGTAAACCTCGGCAGCGAAGGAATGGCCCCCGTCGGCTATGGCTACAGGTCCATCGAATTTATTATAAATAATATCCGTAAATCTATCAACTCAACACAGGAGTTGCCGCAGGACAAGGCAATCAAACAAAGACAGAAAATTATAAAACAATTCGACCAGCAGGCAGTTATGGCAACCCCCGCAAACAGCGCTTATAACGAACTGGTAATCGAAGCCGCCAGACTTTCAATTCAAAACAACGCAAAAATGGTTAACATCACTTATGGAAAAAACGCCGGCGTTGAACTTGCGTGATATTTGTATTTGAAACTGAAGGAAAGGAGCAAAAGCCCTTATGGCTAAGGAATTCCCCCTCGAACCTCGAAAAATCGAACCTGTAAATACAACGTACCGGAAAATTAAAGGACCTCTACCCAATGAACAAACCATTAAACAAGTCCGCAAACTTCGAAATGCCGAGTCCTTCAGCATGCGCGGCCAGCCGCCCATAATCTGGGATAAAGCTCAGGGCGTTAACGTGTTCGACGCTCACGGTAACATGTGGCTCGACTTCTCTTCCGGTGTACTAATCACGAACGCCGGACACGGAAACAAAAAAATCGTCGATGCAATCATACGACAAAGCTCCAAACCACTGCTCACCACCTATTGTTTTGCCAATCAACCCCGGATAGACCTCGTCGAAAAACTTGTTTCTCTTGCGCCCCCCGGCCTCGATAAAGTCTTCCTGCTCAGTACCGGCTCCGAAGCCTGCGAATGCGCCCTAAAACTCATGCGCACCCGCGGCAGAAAAATCAAAGACGACAAAAGCGTCATCATCTCATTTGAGCAGGCCTTCCACGGCAGAACAATGGGAGCTCAGCAAATGGCCGGAACGCCCGGCGGAAAAGCATGGATTAAAAACCTCGACCCCGAAATCATTCAGGTCCCCTTCCCCGACGGCTTCAGATGCGAGGATACCAGCTTCTCAATCTTCGAAAAGAAACTCGAAGAATTAAACGTCGAACCCGATAACGTCGCAGGGGTTATAAGCGAAACATATCAGGGTGTCGGCCCCAATTTCATGCCCCCTCGATACGCGCAACAACTTAGAAAATGGTGCGACCGACATAACGCCCTGCTGTGCTTCGACGAAGTCCAGGCTGCATTCGGAAGG
>CAZGGE010000138.1:0-7628 GCA_964524285.1 uncultured Pirellulales bacterium | reverse complement strand
GGCTGCTTCCGGCTGCATCGACAATGCACAACATTGCCTGTTTCGCCGTCATTGCTCTGGTAATTTTCGCCACGCCGCAACAACCACATCTTTACTTGAAGTGCTCTAATGTAACATTTCAGCTTGCCACTGGTGCGGAAGCAGGGGGGGGCAGAAAATATGCTGAAACGGCTGGATTCCCGCGTTCACATTTTCGAAGTCGGCAGCCGGGAACAGAAACGAAGGGGGCGGAGATGAGGTGTTCACTTTATGGTGAATTTTTATTCGAGCAGGCCGTAATCTTCGAGGGTTTGCTGGAGTGTGGCTTTTTTGTCTTCTTCGAGGGGGGTCATGGGCAGACGTAGTTCTTCTGAGGCCATGTCGAGAATGGACATTGCGGTTTTAATAGGGATGGGATTGGTTGCGAGGGTGAGCATGTTTTTGCTAAGGGCGAAGAGCTTGTTGTGCCATTTGCGTGCGGAGACGAAGTCGCCTTCGAGGGTGAGGTCTGTCATTGCTTTTACGTCTGCGGGGACGATGTTTGCGACTACGCTGATGACGCCTTTTCCGCCGACGGAGGCGATGGGCAGTGTGAGAGAGTCGTCGCCGGAGATTATGGTGAGGCTGCATCCGGCGGCGATTTCGCTGGCGAGGTCGAGTTTTCCGGTGGCTTCCTTTATTGCGACGACGTTTTCGAGTTCGGCGAGCCTTATGATGGTGTCGGCGAACAGGCCTTTTCCGCCGCAGCGGCCCGGTATGTTGTAAAGTACCATTGGGAGGTCGATTTCATCGTTAATAGCGGCGAAGTGTTCGTAGAAACCCTGCTGGGTGGGTTTGTTATAGTAAGGACAGACCTGTAGTGAGGCGTCGGCACCGACTTTTTTTGCATAATCGGTGAGTTCGATTGCCTCGGCGGTGGAGTTGGAGCCTGTGCCTGCGATGACGGGGACCTGGCCGGAGACGGTTTTGACTACCCTTTCGATGACTTCTTTGTGCTCGTCGTGGCTGAGGGTGGGGGATTCGCCGGTAGTGCCTACGGGGACTATGGCGTCGATACTGTTTTCCAGTTGGAATTCGATAAGCTCGTCGAGGGTGTCAAAGTCGATATCGCCTTGCTGGAAAGGTGTAATCAGTGCTACCATTGCTCCTGCAAACATTTTGTGCTCCTTATTATTCGGTCTCTGACAATAATTTCAGGTATTCTTTGACAGTTTTGTGCAGTCCCATAAAGAGAGCTTCGGCGATCAGGGCATGGCCAATAGAGACTTCGAATATGCCGGGGACTGTTCGGCAGAATTTTATAAGGTTTTTCAGGTTGAGGTCGTGGCCTGCGTTGAGTTCAAGTCCTGATGTTTTTGCGGTTTGGGCGGCGCGGACATAGTGGTCTAAAGTTTTGTCCAAATTTTTTTGCATCCTGAATGCGGTTGCGTACGGCTCGGTGTATAATTCGACGCGGTCGGCACCGATTTTTTTTGCAACGTCGAGGTCCGGGGCCTGTGCGTCGACAAAGAGGCTGACACGGGCGCCGGCGTTATTCAATTTTTCGATGATTGGCTTGAGGCGTTCGGCGTTTGCGGAGAGGTCCCAGCCGTGGTCGGAGGTGTTTGCGCCGGGCTGGTCGGGTACGAGGGTGGCCTGGGTGGGCCGGACTTCGGGGACGATTTGCATGTATTTGCCGGTGAAGGGATTGCCTTCTATGTTGAATTCGACGTTGGGGTGATTTTTGAGGAGTTCAGCAAGCTCGTATACGTCGGCATATTTTGTGTGGCGCTCGTCGGGGCGGGGGTGTACGGTTATTCCGTGAGCGCCGGCGGCGATGATTGTTTCAGCGGACTCGATGACGCTTGGTATTCCGACATCCCGCTGATTTCGCAACAGTGCTATCTTGTTAAGATTTACGCTTAGTTCTGTCATTGGAAGTTTTCCTTATTTATTCGAGGCGACAGAAATCCTGCTTTGCTGAACTTTGTTGAATTATACAGCAAGTGTGCATGTCATCAAGGCAATAACCGGCTTGTTTGTATAATATTGCCGAGTGGGGGTTTTTGATTTATTATATGCGGCGATGAGATTGGAAGGCGTTACTGCGTTGATTACGGGTTCGACCGGCGTTTTAGGTTCGGCGGTGGTTATGGCATTGGCAAAGGCGGGCTGCAATTGTGTGTGCCATTATCATACGAATCGTGCGGGTGCTGAGCAACTGGTCGGCGAAGTCGAGCGTTTGGGTGCGAAAGGTTGTGCAGTCGGTGCGGACCTCACACAATCCGGCGGTGCTGAATATTTGATTGAGTCGGCAAAGAGTATGGGTATTCCTCGGGTACTGGTGAATTCAGCGGCGATATTTTTCCGTCAGCCTTTGAGAGAGGTGGAGTTTGAGCAGGCACAGCGAGTGTTCAGTTTGAATGTGACGGCGGCGATAATGACAAGCCGTGCGTTTGCGGAATTACTCAGGGGAAAGCGCGGGAGCGGCACTGAGCCTTTTGGAACGATAATCAATATAGCCGACGTTGGGGGGATACGTCCCTGGGCGGAATATGTTGTTTACTGTTCCAGCAAGTCGGGTTTGATTGGAGCAACGAAGGCACTCGCCAAGGAACTTGCGCCTGATATTCAGGTGAATTCGGTTGCGCCGGGAGTAATTTCCCGGCCTGGAGAATTTGACAAGAGGGGAAAGAGTCGTCAGCTTTCATTCATACCGGCCGGTCGAATCGGCGGGTTAAGTGATGTTACGGACGGCATATTGTTTTTACTGAGAAACGATTATATCACGGGGCAGGTGCTGGCGGTAGACGGCGGACGAAGTATTTAGCTATTTATTAACGGGAAAGCGTAGATATGATACTTAACTGGGCTAATCGGATAACCATTATAAGGATATTGTTGGTTGTCCCTTTTACGGTGTTGATGTTAAAGATAAATGAGCCGGCTTTGGATAAAGGTGTTCAAGACATTACGCGTTATATGGCGACGGTTATATTTCTTTTCATGGCGGGCAGCGACGGGCTTGACGGTTACATTGCCCGCAGGAAAGGCCGGATAACAAAACTTGGCACTTTTCTGGACCCGACAGCGGATAAGCTGCTGGTTACCTGTGCCTGTCTTCTTCTGGCTTCGAACCGGGCGGGCGTGGATGGTTTTTTGCTTCCTCCGACGGTGGTAGTTTTGATTATAGGTAAGGAAGTCATTTTGCTTCTTGGTTTTTTGACGATTTACTTTATGACCTTCAAGGTTCATATAGTACCTGTTCTTGCCGGCAAGGCGTCGACAGCGCTTCAGCTTTCAATGGTGTCGGCGGTTTTGCTATCTCCGGAGATTTCGCAAATCATACCGGGTTGGATATGGCTGTTGCGGTTTTTGTGGTGGACGGCGGCGGGATGTGCGGTTCTTGCTACTCTTGTTTACATTCGAAATGGAATTCGCTACATTGAACGATATAGTCAGACCGCGAACAGTTCAAATTAAGCGGTTTTTGGCTTTGGAGTAAGAATCACGATTTGTTTACGGTAAAATAATGTTGTGTCTTGTGAATATAAATGATGTTGGCAGGTTTCGGTGTGTTTGTGATTGAAAGGAATTTGAGATGAAGTTGGCGTTCGGCATGTTGGTAGTTGTTTTTGTGTTTTTTTTGGGAGGCTGCGGATCGACGGCTTTCTTTGTTTCTTCTGAAGTAGTTATCCCGATTGATAAAACCGTACTTTTTAACGGCAGGGACTTGTCCGGCTGGGAATTGGTTAGTCTGGACAAGTCGGTTGAGCCAGAGGATATATGGTCGGTTCGGGAAGGCGTTATTTATTGTGTGGGTCGGCCGAGGGGGTATCTTCGTACCACAGAGGAATATTCGAATTATTATCTGCACGTTGAGTGGCGTTGGCCCGTGGAGCCGACCAACAGCGGGGTTTTCGTTCATGCAGGCGGGCCTCGCGAAGTACATCCTTATTGGCCTCAATGTCTGGAGTGTCAGCTCCACGAGGGCGATGCGGGTGATTTTGTGGCGATGGGTAAGATTAAGTTTGAGCAGTTAGAGGAGAGAGGAAAACCATTTCGCAAAGGCTCCGGCGGAATAGTGGAGAAGCTGAAAAAAAGCAGTGAAGAACAATCGGGTCTATGGAATACCTGCGAGTTGATATGTATTGATGATTTTGCGTTATGTTTCATCAACGGCGTTTTTCAAAATGCGGCGACGGATTTGTCTTTTACCGCGGGCAATATCTGTTTACAAAGCGAAGGCGGGCCTATTGAATTTCGCAATGTTTACCTGGAGCCGGTACAGTAGTATCGAATTCTTAAGAAGGTTAGGATGACGGCAGGATTTAGTGAAATTACGGAAATTCTCGAAGACCTCAGACGGGGTAAAATGGTGGTTCTGGTTGATGCCGAGGACCGTGAGAATGAAGGGGACCTGGTTTGTGCGGCGGAGAAGGTAACGCCCGAGGTGATTAATTTTATGACGAGAAATGGGCGTGGTCTGGTTTGCCTTCCGCTTGATGCCGGGAAGTGTGATGCGCTCGGTCTTTATCCACAGACGATTGAAAACACGGCTCGTTTTGGTACGGCTTTTACAGTTAGCGTGGATGCTGCTGAAGGTGTAACGACTGGCATCAGTGCTTCCGACAGGGCGCGGACTATAAAATCGGCTATAGGGGATGATGCGAAGCCTTGCGACCTTGTTCGGCCGGGACATGTTTTCCCGCTTCGTGCTCGTCGTGGAGGTGTTCTTGTGAGGGCGGGTCAGACGGAGGGCGCGGTAGACTTGATGCGATTGGCCGGTTTGAAGCCTGCCGGGGTTATATGTGAGATAATGAATGAAGATGGTACGATGGCCCGCGTGCCGGAGTTGTTGAAGTTCTGCGAAAAGCACACTCTGAAGATTGTTACCATAGCGAAGCTAATCGAATATCGATTGCAGAGAGAAAGTCAGGTCAGTCGTGTGGAGTTCGTCAATCTTCCAACCGATTACGGCGATTTTACTCTGATAGGTTATGACAGCATAACCTCTGCTGAGCCTCACCTTGCTTTGTGTAAAGGGGACGTCGGCCAGTTAGATACGTCAGGGAATGTAATCGAACAAAAGGAGCCTGTTCTTGTGAGGGTTCATTCGGAGTGCATGACAGGAGATTTGTTTCGGTCGCAGCGGTGCGAATGCGGTTATCAGTTGGTCGAATCAATGAAGATGATTGAAAAAGCGGGCAAGGGTGCGTTGATTTATCTTCGTCAGGAAGGACGTGGTATAGGTTTGAGAAACAAGCTGCGTGCTTACAAGCTTCAGGAAGAGGGCCTTGATACGGTGGAAGCGAATCTTAAACTTGGATTTGTTGCCGACCGACGAGATTATGGTATAGGTGCACAGATTTGCCGGGAGTTGGGCTTGCGTGAAGTTCGGATTTTAACCAATAATCCGAAAAAGGTGAGCCGGCTCGAGGTCTATGGGGTAAAGATTGTGGAGCAGATTCCTTTGCGTGCGAGGGCCGGTCGGCACAACGTAGATTATCTTCGAACGAAAAAGTACAGGCTCGGTCATCTTCTTGATGAGGATTTATAAATTTTGAACAGCTTAACGCTAACAATTTCTATTTTTGTTTGTTGTTCATTTTTGTCTTTTTTGGGGGGATGCGACGGTGGTTCAATATCATCCGGGGCGTTGGAAGTACCGGCGGATGAAAGTTATCTATCGGCTTATTCGAGATTCAGGCCTTCACGAGTGGATGTTCTTCCTCTGACGCGCGTCAGGCGTGCCGGTGACAGCCAGCGTAAACTGAATTTCGACGTTTATGTGGCACTGGTGGACATTTTTGGCAGTCAGATAAAAGCACCGGCGGTCTTTCGATTTGAGCTTTATGAGCATGTTCGTCACTCGGGGGAGCCAAAGGGACGTCGAATAACTATCTGGCTGGAGATAGACCTTACAAAGCCAGAAGCGAACAACGATTACTGGCAGGATTTTATGCGGACTTATTTGTTCACTCTTGACAGTGAAGTTGGAGGGACATCCAGTTTCATACTTCAGGTAACGTGCATTTGTCCTGGAGGCAGACGTCTTTTGGCCGATTATGCCTTGAAAGTAGCGCCGGATTGATTTCTCCTGTTCGGTTTCACTTGATGGCGTGCTTGTTTCGGTATTCCAGTGGACTCATTCCGGTTTGCTTTCTGAAGTATCGGGCTATGTGTTCGGGGCCGGGAAAGTTGAGGGTACGTGCGATTTGTGAAACCGAAAGATTCGTTTCTATAAGCATTTGAACGACCTGTTGTGTTCGGACTCTCCTTATTTCATCTAATATTGAGCGTCCGAGGACCTGCCGGAATTTTCTTTCGAGCACTCGGCGGGAGACGGGGACGGCACGGACGACATCAGTGACCTGTACCATCTGCCTGGCTCTGTCGCGGATAAAGCGGACAGCTTTTGCCAGGTTTTGCTCTTGCATAGCGAATATGTCGGTTGATTCTCTGGGGACCACGTATAGAGGTTCGACGATGACGGTTTGTCCCTTCATAGGTTCACCCGCCATGAGTCTGTCGAGTAGTTCGGCGGCTTCGTAGCCGGCTTTTTCGGTGTTGAGGGCGATACTTGAGAGTCTGGGATATGACATATTGCATATGAGGTCGTCGTTGTCGACGCCGATGATAGCGACCTGGTCGGGCACCTGGAGGCCTGCGATTTTGCATGCTTCAATAACGTCCCTGCTGTGTTCGTCATCGCATGCCATTATGCCGATGGGCTTTGGCAGGGATTGCAGCCATTTTGCCATGAGGCTTTGTTCTTTCTGCCAGGAAAGGCGGACTTTTTCTCTTGGCTGCTGGGAATAGAAGGTTTCATATCCTGCTTTAGCGAGGCGTTTTTTGTAGCCTTCAGCCCGCCGGCGTGCCCATTCGTTCTTGTAACCGCAGTAGGCGAAGTTTTTGAAACCTCTTTCGAGCAGGTGTTCAGCACCGAGTTTTCCTGTGGTGTCCCAGTCGCCAACTATGCAGGGCAGTTCGGGTATGTCAGCCGGTCTTAAAAAAGCGATTGCCGGCAGGCCTGTTGGTATGAGCTTTTTGGCCCTGTTGAGGTCGTCTATCTGTACGATTATTCCGTTGGCACCCCATTTGTCGTATTGCAGGGCGATTCTTTCCTGCCCTTCAGGCTCGAGGTATAATGCCCACGGGCTGTGTAGCCTTGCATATTTGGCAATTCCTCGCAGGAACCCCCGCCCGTATTCCCAGGCAGTTTCAATGAGAACAACTACCTTCGGGATATCTCTTATCCTATCGGTCATCGGGTTTAATTCCGGCAAAGCCCTTTCCTTGTACTGCCTTGCCTGTTTTGTTGCGACTGCTTCAGGCTCAAATATTCCAACAGCAGTTCTTCTTTTTGCCAGCAAATGAAGTTTTGTCAACTGTCTGACGCAAAATGGTTATAAATTAACGCAAAATGGCGTTGAGTACAAGTACTAAAAGCGGGTAAAATTAAAATAGGTAAGTATTGTGAAAGCTGAATGGCATTGTGTTTTTGGATGGTGTTAAGTCAGGGCTTTTTTGAGCGGTTAAAATGCCGGCGGTGCCATGAGGAGGAGAGTGCCATGCATTATTGTTTCATTGCACCTCCTTTATTAGTTATTTGAAGCCTTCTGTAAAACACATAAATCTATGTTAAACAATGATTTACACTCATTGTT
>CAZGGE010000137.1:5503-7662 GCA_964524285.1 uncultured Pirellulales bacterium | reverse complement strand
GCACCAAAAGCCCATGTGTTACCAATTACACCATCGGGTAGCAATATCTAAATCCGGAGCACTCCAAATATTATCATGCTGCTCACATATATGTCACGGATGCCGACTTACCTCGGCCGGTAGGGCCCTGACGGAAGCTTGAGTCAACCATGCCGTGATGCTGTTGACCCCAAAATCAAAATTACTCAACTCCATGCGACAGAGCATTTTCTACAACGCCAAAGTTTACACAATTTCAATACGCCTATCAACTTTTTTTCCAAAAACCGGAAATATCCGGAAAATATTGCACAAAACTCCCGCTGATTCGCTTCTCAGCCGACCATTGGCCTGCTGTAACCCTGGCTTTTATATTTCACCAGAAGACTGCTGAGCCTGTCTACGATTTCGGGATGGTTGTCCCACAAATTGATTTGCTCTTTCGGGTCGTCTTTCAAATCATACAACTGACCCATTGGCTCTCCGGGCTTGGCCTTTATGCGGATTGGCTTAGTAAATCCACCGCTGCCCCTGCCCATAATCAGCTTCCAGTTTCCCTGACGAATCGCAAACATACCGTCCAGCGAATGATGAACTATCGCCTCACGAACAGGTCCTTTTCTTTTTTTGTTCAAAAGAACGTCCAGTATACTGTAGCTGTCCTCTCCAGCACCGGCCGGCATAGACTTCCCCACTATTTCCGCACACGTCGCAAAAAGGTCCGTCAGGCACATCAATTCGTCACAGCTCTTACCCGACGGAATACGACCCGGCCAGCGCGCCACAAACGGAACACGGTGACCGCCCTCGTAAATGTCAGCCTTTTGACCGCGAAACTCACCACAGGATTTATGTCCGTAACCTCCCGCATAGTCGACCCGCGCCCCGTTATCGCTGGTAACCATAATTAGTGTATTGTCGGCAATTCCTTTCCTGTCAAGGGCCTTGGAAACCTCACCCACCGACCAGTCGAACTGATGTATGAAATCTCCGTAAAGCCCGACTCCGCTGCTGCCCTTAAACCTCCTCGACGGAGTGTAAGGCCGGTGTACGCTGCAAGTACTGAAGTAAAGAAAAAAAGGTTTATCACCTGCCTCATCAATAAACTCGACCGCTTTCCTCGTTAATTTCTCTCCTGTCTCTTCTCTTAACCTCGGTAAATGAACATAATGTCCACGCTCATACTGCCCCACCACCCTGTGATTCTCTACATAAACATAAGGCGGCCAGTTGCCGCTCGTCGGAACTCCGTAATAATAATCAAACCCAATCTCCAGCGGGCCGGGCTTCAACAAACCATAATTCCACTCGGGCCTCTTTTCCCCGAAACCAAGATGCCATTTACCGACACATCCCGTCCTGTAACCTGCCGACTTCAGTAAAGATGCAACCGTCAGCCGCTTGGTGTCGATAAGAAGTGGATGGTCCGGCCAGCATACCCACTCCTTCAGACTCGTACGCCAGCAGTAACGTCCGGTCAACACCCCATAACGCGTCGGAGAACATACCGCCGAAGGTGAATGTGAATCCGTAAATCTCATCCCATCTGCCGCCAGAGAGTCTATGTTCTGCGTCCTCACCTTTGTCGCCCCGTAACAACCCAAATCCCCGTAACCTAAATCATCAGCCATGATAAAAACAATGTTTGGCTTCCCGCTATCAGCCGACACATTCGATTCCGCCGCTGCGAAAGCTCGCTTATGCCCGCAGCCGCCGAAGCACAAAGAAGCTGCTCCCAATCCGGTAAACTTCAGAAATTCTCGCCGGCTACATCTATCTGATTTCAACAAGCTCATATACCTAACCCCGCTTTTCCAGCATCTTAAGCCATTCCTCAAGGTACTGCTCGGCAAGCTCATCGGAATCACCGTACTTCTCACGCAGCCGAACCAGTTCCTCCTTAAGTTCTAAAACAACATCCGCATACGCCTCATCGTTGTAAACGTTATTAAGCTCGTGAGGGTCCTTTTTCAAATCGTACAACTCCCAGCAATCAATGTCGTAATAAAAATGAATAAGCTTATACCTTTCCGTCCGGATTCCATAATGCCGCTTCACCATATGAATCCGCGGATACTCGTAATAATGATAATACATCGAACTCCGCCAGTCTTCCGGAGTCCTGCCCTCCAGTATCGGCCGCAGACTCCTGCCCTGCATATCCGAAGGAACTTCCATAC
>CAZGGE010000137.1:4415-5493 GCA_964524285.1 uncultured Pirellulales bacterium | reverse complement strand
CCACAAATGTAGGTGCAAAATCCAGATTCAAAACGATATCCCGATTCACCGAACCGGCCTTCACCCCCCGCGGATACCTCACCAGAAAAGGCATTCGTAAAGGCTCCTCGTACATGAATCGCTTGTCGTACCACCCATGGTCCCCCAGAAAAAAACCCTGGTCCGACGTATAAACCACTATCGTATTCTCCGCCAGACCCGATTCGTCAAGATAATCCAGAAAACGCCCCATATTGTCGTCTATCGAGGCGATACATCTCAGATAATCCTTAATATAGGCCTGGTAACGCCATTTCTTCTCCTCTTGCGGACTTAAACCTTCAGGCGGCGTCATTCGATTGTCCCCGCTGGGATACTGTATATCAAGGTGATTTGCTATCGTCATCTCCTGCTCGTGCGCCGCCGCACATCGCCCCTCGTAATCGTCGTTGAATGTAGGCGGCTCAGGAATATCCTTATCTTCGTACATATCTTTATGCTCCGGCCCCGGCTTCCAGTTCGCGTGCGGCGCCTTGTGATGATACAAAAGACAGAAAGGCTTGTCGCTTTTTCGCTCCTTGAGCCAGTCAATACAAAGGTCCGTTATTATGTCTGTAACATATCCCGAATATCGCCTGTTCTTGCCCATCTCCTTGAACCGCGGGTCATAGTAAATCCCCTGGCCAGGCAGAATGTTCCAGTAATCAAAACCGGTCGGCCAGCTCTTCAAATGCCACTTACCTATCATCGCCGTCTCGTAACCCGCCCTTTGAAAAACTTTCGGAAATGTTTCCTGGCTGCCATCCAGAGGTGCACGGTTACCAATCACGCCGTTAAGATGGCTGTACTTGCCCGTAAGTATCACCGCCCTGCTCGGTGCACATATACTGTTCGTGCAAAAACAGTTCTCGAAAAGCATCCCCTCCTTTGCCAGCCTGTCCAGGTTCGGCGTCTTGTTGATTCGGCTCCCGTAACAGCTAAGTGCATGGGATGCGTGGTCGTCACTCATAACGAAAACTATATTAGGCCGCTTCGCTCCCAGCCCTCCGAATCGCAAACCTCCTTCACAACCGCCAAAAACCAGCGACGCCGCACCAAT
>CAZGGE010000137.1:0-4405 GCA_964524285.1 uncultured Pirellulales bacterium | reverse complement strand
ATAGTAAAAATTGAAGCGGAACCAATTCCCAGTGCTTTCAAAAATTCACGCCTGCTGTATCCATTAATAGCCATTTCTCATATCTCCTGAATAATTTTCCCGACTGCTTAAAGCCTCTTAACCTCCACCTTCACCATTCTCTCAACCCTCGCCCATGCCTCACGACCCGCTATATTCCAGGCCCGGGCAGTTGCTGCCTTTATCCCCGTCCCAAGTGTCGAACCAAAATCACCGCCCTCACGCAACCCCTTCAAAAATCCCGCCACCAGAAAATCCCCGCATGCAACAGTACTGCCGGCTTTCATACTCGGCTCAACACACCTGCCCCGCCAGTTGCCACTTGAACTGACAAGCACCGCGCCCTTCTCCCCGCGACTTATTAAAATCACTTCCGCCTTATCCAGTAATTTCCTGCCGGCATTGCAAATTTCACTTACATTGTCCCTCAACCTCTTCGACACCAGTGAACTTAACTCCTCTAAGTTGGGCTTTACAAACCACAAACTTCCACCGCTTACGATTTCCTTAAGACACTGCCCCGACGTATCAATCCCGATTTGAGCGCCCCTGCACCTGCACAACTCTATGATTTCCAGCATCTCACCGATATGCTCCGCCGGCATCGAACCGGCAAAAACACAAACGCTGCCTTCCCTCACAATATCGCTCAATCCCCTCTTTAATCTCTCCAGAGCCTCCTCCGTTGCAAGCTCACTTCTCACCCGAAGATGCATTTCCCTGCTGTTTGCCTTATCAACTATGGTAATATTTCGCCTTGTCGCCCCTTTCACCTTCGTCCGCCTCACCTTAATCCGCCCGCCGAATTCCCGCACCGCCTCACACATCTGCTCATAATCATTCTCACCCCACAAACCCGCTGATATGCTTTGCTCTCCCATCCACGCCAGCGCCCAACATATATTCATCGCTTTGCCGGCCGGCCGGATTTGCTGATAACTAATATCCTGATGCCGTCCCCACTGCAAATCATAACCGTTGCAGGTAATATCCCACGCCGGCGAAATTCCAACCGTTACGATACTCCCGTTTTTCACAATAATCCTCTACCACTGCATTTTCAAACCTACAATAAATTCGCCAAAGACACAAATCAAGCCAATTCCCAACCTGCCACCTCACCCCGCCTAAAATGTAAATTGCTTGAATCGTACACAAAAACCAATATAATCCCCCCTTCCGGCTACAATAAGGAAATCGTACCATGAACTCGAGACAACGCGTATTAACTGCTCTAAACCACCACCAACCCGATCGCGTCCCCATCGACTTTTCCGGCCATCGCTCATCCGGCATCGCCGCTATCGCATACCATAAGCTGCGCGATTATTTGTCTCTGCCCCAAAGGACAATTCGCGTTTATGACATACCACAACAGTTAGCCGTCGTCGATAAAGACGTTCTCGACATCTTCGGCGTCGACACTATCGAGATGGGACGAGGCTTTTTGCTCGAAGATAAAGACTGGAAAGACTGGACCCTCCCGGACGGCACCCCATGTCAAATACCTTATTACGTCAATCTCGAAAAACGCGGAGACCACTGGTACATCCTCTCCGACGATGGTCAGGAACTGGGGGTACAAAAAAAAGGATGTCTGTATTTCGAGCAATCCAACTATCCCCTCATGAACCGTGACATCCGGAACGATGATTTTTCCGACCTCGAACAACAATTAAAATACACCACCTGGACAGGCATACCGCATCCCGGCGCACACCTGCCGCTTGATGATAAAGGCCTGAAAGATATGTCGCAACAGGCAAAAACACTGAGAGAGTCCACAGACCGGGCGATCATCGGCCTGTTCGGTGGAAGCATCTTCGAAGTCCCCGAGTACCTCTACAGAAATGACAATTTCCTTATGTATATGGGATTGTATCCCGACGCCGTACATCGACTTCTCGAAAAACTAACCTCAATCTATATGCGCAATCTCGAAAAGTGGCTCGGCGCCGTCGGCCCTTACATCGACGTTATTCTTTTCGGCGGAGAAGACCTCGGAATGCAGACCGGACCGCAAATGTCTCCACAAATGTACCGCCGATACTTCAAGCCCTATCATGAAAAACTCTTCCGGAACGCAAAGCAACTCTCAGACGTGAAAGTAAATCTGCACTCCTGCGGCGGAGTAAGAGAACTTCTCCCCGACCTCATCGATGCCGGCATAGACGCAATAAATCCCGTCCAGCTAACCTGCGCCGGAATGAACGCCGCCGAACTTAAAAATAACTTCGCAAAAAAATTAACCCTCTGGGGCGGCGGCTGCGACACTCGCGACATCCTTCCAAACGACTCACCACAACAAATCACCGAACACGTAAAACAACAGGTCAATATCCTGAATCGCGACGGCGGTTTCGTCTTCCAGCAGGTACACAACATCCTCGCAAATGTTCCTCCACAGAACATCGAAGCCATGTTCAAAGCTGTTAATTCCACTACTTAACAAAAGGAACTCATATGCACCCGGTCGACTATGTCGTACTAATAATTTACTTCGCCGCTGTCATAGCACTCGGATTCTGGTTCAAAAACAAAGCCGCAAAAGACCTCGAATCATACTTCCTCGGAGGAAGAAGCGTCCGCTGGCTCATTCTCGCAATGTCAGGCTCCGTCAGCAACTTCGACATCACAGGAACAATGTGGATTGTCTCAATCATCGTCCTGCTCGGTATGAAATCAATGTGGCACCACTGGATGTGGGGCTTCCTCATGGGTGCATTCTTCATGTCATACATGGGAAAATGGGTCCGCCGTTCAGGTGTCCTAACCGCCGCAGAATGGATGAAAACAAGATTCGGAGACGACACCGCAGGCATCGCCGCAAGAACCGCCTACGCACTGCTCGGAATCGTAACACTCGCCAGCTTCATCGGTTACGCATACCAGGGCATCGGTACGTTCGGACGAGTCGTCCTCGGAATCCAGCCCCAATACGAAAGCCTTTGCGCATTGCTCATTATTGGAGCAACAACACTCTACGTCCTGCTGGGGGGTCTGTATGGAGTAGTATTCACCCAGTTCCTACAGACAATAATACTAACCTTCTCAAGTATCATCATCGCCGTAATTGCATACATCAACCTCACACCTGAAGTACTTGCCGATTTGCCCGAAAACTTCATGTCCATCGCACCCGTCTGGCGAATAAACGACCCCTCAATACCCGCAAAGTTCCACCTCTTCGGAGCTCTCGTTATCGTCTGGTGCATAAAAGGACTGCTCCTCAACGCCGGAGGTCCCGCACAAATGTACGACTTTCAGATATTCCTCGCCTCAAAAGGCCCCAGAGACGCCGCTAAAGTCGGCGCCGCATGGAGCGCATTTCTCATAGTCCGATGGGCAATGTGCATGGGAATCGCCCTTCTCGCCATCACCGCCATGGGAGGCGCTCAAAACATCGAATCCGCCGAAGAAGCCATGCCAAAAGTCCTCCAGACTTTCCTACCTCCCGTTCTCAAAGGAATCGTAATCGCCGGCCTGCTCGCTGCCTTCATGTCTACATTCAGCGCAACCGTAAACTGCGCCGCTTCGTTTATTGTCAGGGATTTCTGGCAGAGATTCGTTAAGCCAGACGCCTCTCAAAACCACCTCGTCCTGGCAAGCAGAATCGCCACCGTCGCCGTCGTTTCCGTCGGCCTGTTTATGGGAACACAGGTCAAATCCATCGCACAGATATGGGACTGGATAATGATGGTGCTCGGCACAGGGGTCGTAGCTCCGAATATGCTCCGATGGTACTGGTGGAGAATTAACGGCTGGGGCTTTGCCGCCGGAACCGTTACCGGCGTCGCTCTCTCTTTGGCTGTTTTCATCTACGACGCCGCTTCTGCTGGACCGCCCACTCCCGTCTACGTCGTTTTCCCGCCCGTCTTCCTGTCCTCGCTGGCCGCAACAATCATCGTTTCCCTGATTACCCGCCCCGTTAAAGATACAACACTCGTTCGCTTCTTCACAACAGTCCGACCCTTCGGCTGGTGGAAAACCATACGTCAGAAGTCAGGCCTCTCCGAGCAGGAACTTAACAAGAAATCCGAAAGAACCTCCCTCATGCTCTTTAACACCTTCATAGCAATGATAACCATCACCGGCCTGTACCTGTTCCCCATGTACCTCGTCGCACACCAGTACACCTACTTTCTCGTCTGCCTCGTCTTTGCCGTCGCCGGCATAATCGTCCTCAGATACACATGGTACGAAAACCTGCCGGCCACTGAACCACAAACAAACTCAGGCCAAAACGAACATCTCGAATCGGCCAAATCTCAGTAATAAACCACAAAAATATAATAAATAACTAAAATTTGTTTGCTCATCGGTTATTCCCTAAAATTAGGTTCTTATCCAAAAAAGTTGGTTGTTTATGACGCAAATAATGCATAAG
>CAZGGE010000136.1:4601-7790 GCA_964524285.1 uncultured Pirellulales bacterium | reverse complement strand
TAAATTGGGCGGGTGTCCCAATTCGGAACTCAGGTCTTTTTGACCTTTACGAACGGCAAATGAGGTTTGTTTTCTTTCTGTTACAAACATCGCCGGTAAATGTTGCGCCCCTCAAAAAAAAACAGGGCCTACACTATAAGCATAGACCCTGTTTAGCACCTGTTAAAAACAGATTTTAGTGCGTAATTTAGCCGCGTTTCCTTCTCAAAAGCGCAAGACCGCCAATACCAAGAAGCGCTATCGTTGCAGGCTCGGGAATACCCGTGTCACAGCTACTCAGTACATGGTCCTGGAAATTGCTCGCCATTTTGAACAAACTCCGGTTGCCGGCGATGTTCGATATCATCCCGAAATCATCGTGCTCTACTGCACTGTATTTCGAGCAGAATAACGGTTCCAGGCCAACAGTTTCACCTGCTGTAAGGTCAACTTCGCTCTCAGGCTCATCTGTTCCACCGCCGCCGCGATAATACCAGTATGGAGTAATTTCAAGCTCATACGTAATTACGTTGCCAATTACTGTAACCGCTGCGGTGATATCCGTCGTCGCCTGACTTGCATTCAGCCACGTCCAGTGTCCGCCCGTAGTGCCGGGACCGACAACCCACTGCTGGGAAGTATCCCACGTCGAGTTGTAATTGTCGATTTCCCGGTTACCGGCATCCACATACACCTCGATGTCGTCTTTGGCGTCCCAGCCCGCTCCACCGTCTGCGAAGTAATGGGCTGTGTCGGTGCCTGTTACCGCCATGTACAGCTTATTGCTTGCATCGTCCCAGAGAGCTGCCCATTTGGCATTACTAACGTCCGCCGGTACATCACCCGACCAACTCCAGTAATTCTGGTTAAGGTCGTACCACACAACCGGACACTGTGGATTCTGAGATACCCAGTCGCTCAAATCACCGTCGACGGTCGGCTTGCCCATCGGTATCTGGTTCACCGCAAAGGAGCCCGGGGCGGCAACACATATCAATGCTACCAGAATACTCATTATTAACTTCTTGTACATAATTGTCCTCCTCTTCATAATTCTTAACGTCAGTTTGGCAAACGCTGCCAAACCAAAAGTTATAAACTTTTACATGACACAGATGCCGTTAATCTCAAAAGCAAATCAGTCTACTTCGCCTTTAGCGTCTCCTGCGAAGCAGGGCAAGTCCGCCAAGACCAAGCAACGCAAGCGTCGCAGGCTCAGGTACCGTAATGACCAGGTCGGTCGCCGCGACACCGATATTGACACCGTAGTAGCCGTCATACGGGTCTTGCTCCGTCCACTCGTAGTCCGGTTTCTCGTTGAACTGGACAGTGAGCCTCTCGCCTCCGTTGATGGACTCTTTGCCTGCGCCGAACCAGTCGGTGATATCAAGGGTATGTAATCCCGTGCCCTGAGGGGTCCATTCGTTGTCGCCGGTTACCGACCAGCCGCTGTGGATAGTCGATGCGGTCCAACTGTCATCCGCCGAACGACGTGCCTCAATCTGCATGTTCAGTGAGCCCTGTACACCGTTGTGGTTGACTATCAGCTCGGCCTTTATGATGTTCTGACTGCCGAGGTCCGGAACATCGAAGGCCATCCAGCCGGTCATCTCGCAAGGATAAGTACCCTTCCAATTGGTCCAGAAACCCGCGTAGAACGAGCTACCGGTATGATCGAACCCCAGACCGTTCACCGGGTCACCGCCCGTTGAGCCGTGCATACCGGCAACTTCATCGACCGTAATTTCAGTCACGGCCCATGCACCGCTTGCAAGACACAATACTAAACTCGCCATTAGTAATTTCTTTAACATGGCTTTCCTCCTCTTAAAAATATCCTTTACTTTATCCCGGCAACACACCGGAATAAGTATATTGCTTCAACAGGCTAACGAGACCATAAAATACGGCAACAAGCCGCATAACTTTCACCAAAGAGTAACTCATCCCCTCCTCCGGGAATCAGTCACCGTACGCCTGCTGTAAACAATCAAATTTACACAGAACAACGGCGAGGATGAAATAATGGAATGAATATTACGGCTTGCTCACTCCTCTTCTCCTCGCATTCTCCTTCCTTGTTTATCTAACTGAATTCAATCAAAAATAAGAAATTCAGCCACTCTCACAACTATCTAAATTAACACCTTGCCGGCAAAATGTCAATATCAAATTTTTATAAAATTAACAAAATTTGCCAAACCTCCCGCCGGTATACTGCAACCTGAATACACCAAAACCTAACCTCCTGCTGTAAAACAACTTACACCACCACCCTGCAAAATGACCGTCTACCATCATCCCCCCACCCGGCAAAACTCACAATCCGCATAATCCGCAAAAATCGCAAAATACCCGTCCTCATCACTACCCATCGACCGTTTTCTCCTCACCGCTGCTTCCTTCTTCCCCGACGCCCTCATCCTCCTTCTCATTTACTTCAGTATCAACGTTGCCCGTCTCCTCCTGATTCTTATCCGCTTCTTCAGTCGACTTTTCCTGTTGCTCTTCTGCTGTCTCCTTATTCTCCAAAACCTCTCCACCTTCCGTTTTGTCTTTACCTTCTGTTGAATCTGGCTCCTCTTTCGGCGCAGCCTCCTCGGTTGCCTTCTCACTACCACCCTCTTCCTGCTTTTGTTCCATACCTGTCTCTGACTTGTCTTCCTGAATCTCACTTTCCGAAAAAACTGTCTGAACCCCCACCGCCCGCTTGGGCTCCTTCGACTCGCTCGCCTGCTCCTCCGCCGCCCATTGAGCGCGACGAAGACTCAATCCTATCTTACGCGATTCCGTGTCGACTTTCAGCATTTTCACCTCCACCTCGTCGCCTTCCTTCACCACCTGCTGTGGCTTGTCCACCTTGTGGTCCGAAAGCTCCGATATATGTAAAAGACCCTCCAGCTCCGGCTCGAGCTCCACGAACGCTCCGAAATTCGTAAGCTTCGTTACACGGCCCTTGATGATTTGACCCGGCATGTATTTCGACGGAATCTCACGAACCCACGGGTCCTCGGTCAACTGCTTGATCCCAAGCGATATCCGCTGTTTCGACTCGTCAACGTCCAGTACAACACATTTAACCTCACTGTCTTTATCCAGAAGCTCGCCGGGATGATTGTACTTACGAGTCCAGCTCAAATCAGATATATGTATCATCCCGTCTATGCCAGGCTCTATCTCAACAAACGCACCGAAATTCGTTATACTCCG
>CAZGGE010000136.1:0-4591 GCA_964524285.1 uncultured Pirellulales bacterium | reverse complement strand
CTCCGAACCTTCGTCGTTACTATCGTACCCGAAGGATATTTCTGCGCCGCCACCTCCCACGGATTCGTCTCCGTCTGCTTCAATCCAAGAGATATCTCCTGCTTCTCCTTATTAATATTCAGAACTACTACCTCTATCTCGTCGCCAAGATTAATCTTCTCGCTCGGATGACTCAGACGACGTGTCCAGCTCATCTCACTTATATGAACCAGACCCTCAACTCCGTCCTCGATACGAACAAAAACTCCGTAGTTCATCACGTTGACCACTTTACCTTTGACCTTCGAACCTACCGGATATTTCTCCTCAATATTCTCCCATGGACTCGACGTCTTCTGCTTCAGACCAAGACTCACCTTCTCGTTTCCCTTGTCGACACCAATCACCACACATTCAATCTCCTGCTCCAGCGAAACCACCTCCGAAGGATGAGATATCCGACCCCAAGTCATATCCGATATATGAAGAAGTCCGTCCAGACCTCCCAAATCCACAAATACTCCAAAGTCCGCTATGTTCTTCACCACGCCCTTACGCCGCTGACCCTCCTCGATTTCGGAAAGTATCTTTTCCTTGCTGCTCTGACGCTCTTCCTCGATTAACTTACGCCGAGATACCACTATATTTCGCCCCTCAACGTCTATTTTTAATATCTTCGCCTTTATCTCTTCTCCGATAAATCGGCTTATGTCCCCCGGCCTGCGTATGTCAACCTGGGACGCCGGAAGAAAAACGGGAACTCCAACGTCAACAAGAAGACCACCCTTGATGCGACGAATAACCTTACCCGTAACAACGTCACCCTCATTCTTCGTGCTCGTTATCTCCTCCCAGCCACGTATCCGGTCGGCCTTACGCTTGCTTAGCTGTATCAATCCGTCCGCTGGATCGCTGTCCTCCACGAGAACCTCGATTTCCCTGCCTGCTTCTATATCATCGTCTTCCTCAAACTCACTCGCGTCAACCACACCTTCGCTTTTCAAACCAAGCTCTACAATTACGTCATTGCCAACCTGAGACGCTATCCTGCCCTTCAAAATCGCGCCCGGCAGATGTGCGTCAACCTTACGCTCCAGACTCTCCTCCAGATATTTCTCCTCCTCTGAACCATACAATTCCTCGACCTGTGCTTCCAGTTCCTGCTTTGATATACCTAATTTGTTATAAATGTTTCTCTCTACCATAAAATTGGCTTCCTTTGTGGTACCTTAATTTCCGCCACGACGCGCCCACATCTACACGCCAAAGCTCCCGTTCTCGAATGCTCGTAAAAAAACTGGCTCACCATAATAACAGTTTTAAGCATCAATACAAACCTGAATTTCATCAATCCAAAAATCGCCTCACTGCCCTGTACCATCTTACACGTCTCTCACCTTCTCGACAAATTCCCTGATTATCCAGTCCGGAGTCGAAGCACCGGCCGTAACGCCGGCATTAGACTTGCCCGAAAATACCCTTCTATCACATTCACCCCAGTTTTGCAAATGAAACGTCTCCCGGTTATACCTCTTGCAAAGCTCCGCAAGTTTACGAGTGTTCGCACTCTCCAGCCCACCAAGCACAAACATCACCTCAACCTCCCTGCACAATGCCACCGCCGACTCCTGCCGCTTTATCGCCTCCCTGCAGAGCGTATTTATCGAACGAAGCTCCAGAAAACCACGCCGACCAATCGCACAAAGCATCTCACTCAAATGCTCAAGACTCTGCGTAGTCTGACATACCACTCCCAGCTTGCCCTCCTTCGCTACCTTCTCAAGGTCCCCAAGCTCCGAAAGCACAATTACGTCAGCCGCGCAACCTACAACCGCCTGAACCTCCGGATGATTCCGGTCCCCGATTATTATCACCTGATATCCGTCCTCCGAAAGACGCTTCGCTATCTCCTGCACCTTCTTAACCAGAACGCAAGTCGCATCCACTATCTCCAGCCCGCGATCACGCAGCTTTCGCAAATCCCCCGGCCCTATCCCGTGCGAGCGGATAAGCACCGTCCCCCCCGGTATATCCTCCGGCTTATACACCGTCCGCAGACCCTTCCTCGCCAGACGCTCCACAACGTCTTTGTTATGAATAATCGGCCCGAGACTGTAAACCTTCTCACGCTCACCCAGCGTCTTCTCCGCCAGGTTTATCGCGTTCTTCACGCCCGGACAAAATCCGCAATTTTCCGCAACCTTTACTTCCATAACCAACTCCAATTCTAACCACAATCCACCATAAACGCAATCCAACCCCTCCCAAACAACACTTTCGCAATGCCGGTCTTTTCGACCGAAGCGAATCCCGATTTATCGCGATGAGCGAAGCGGAGAAATCTCTCCTGCACTAACACACATCTTAACCCACTCGAAAATATTTGTTAGCCCGCCGATTCATTCGGCGGGTTTCTTCTCTATATCTCCAATTCCACCTCAGCGGTTATTTACGAACCATACGCTGTAATCATTGAGAAGTTGGTACGTTTGGGATTTTTTGTCGGTCGATTCGAGCTCCGAAAGACCCAGCAAAAATTTCTTGCCGTCTGAAATACGTTTGACTTGTGCGCCAATATCATCTTCGAAACACATCGCCCAGGGTGAATCAGCGGTGCGTAATATACCAAAAAGCTCATACCGGTCTGTATAGGATGGCTGCGTTTTCTTGAGATGCTCAAAAAAGATATCTATCGTTTGGTCAAAATCAAGCTGCTCAACGTCTCCTGAAATCCCTTCTATACGTTTATCCTGGTTATTTCTCATTCTTGTTTTCCTCTATTCCTTGCCAGACAATCAAGCTGATTTTTGGCTTTATCAATCTGTTCGAACATATTTTCCCGCATTTTGAATTCCTTATTATGAGAAACAATATTCTTTCCATTGCCTTTGATGCCGAGTTCTTTATGCAGAAGCTCATGATACATTATGAAATCAATGGTACATGCGGCAACCTTGGCACAATCAAGGGAATTGTTTAACATCACTATATCATGGGCAAAGTCATAATGACCGAATTTGCGGCAGTTAAATGTCCTGCTCCAGACAAGTTTGGGCTTCTTAATATCCCCCGCAAAGTATCGAGAATTAACACGGTTAAAGGACTCTTCAAGGTCGAAGTATATACCCTTTGTTTTCTCAACAATGCCCGAAAGAAATGCAATATTCTCCAGCAATGACTGGTATGGCTCTGACCGCATAGCTTCAACCAGCTCCTTTTTGTGGTTCTCCTTCCTGAATATCATCTCGGAAAGTAAAGTAAAATGATTTCCATCGAATAATATCATTGCCGTTGGCAATTTCAAAAGCACACAATCAGAAAAATACCTCACGCTGTATAATGCCTTAACGGGACAAAAGTATAAAACCACGTTCTTATCTCCAGGCGAGTACTTGAAAAAAGCTCTTTGTGCTCGTTGAAGGCTTTCTGTATATCTGATAAAATTTCTCCTCTCCGAAAAATATGCCAGCCAACCCCTGATATTTCTGCTTGTGATGGTAAGATGTTCAGGCTCAATTGATTCGGAGTTTATCTTGTTTTCTATGTTGTTGCTGGAATTGACAATTGAATTATAAACTATTTCAAGCTCCTCCTTGTCGGTATTGAAAGCCAGTCGGTCAAGAATGCTTGTAAAATAAGCGCTAATACCTCGAAATAGTACACTCTTGGGCCTGAACCGTTCTGTGGGTGCATCCTCTGTGGTTTCAATGGAGCGGAAGTCAATATTTGATAGAAAAGCATAAGCCTTTTTGGACTGAGACGGAAGATGCTTCGATGTAGTATTGGTTTTATGAAATATCTTTTCCGCATATTTCAGTGCGCCTTTGACTTCACATTCAAGTTGAGACAACCTCCCGGCAGACAAAGGACTGCTCAGTTCATCCTTGACCCTGTTCGCGTGCCTTACAAGTCCTTGTATCCTTATCTTTCTCATACCTGTGTTTTAATATCACCGGTAACATGTTTTTTCAATAATTTTCCATCCATACAATTACAACGCCGGCTCTTCTTCATTCTTCTAAAACCTTGCTTCCTCATGATAGTTTGTTACAAGTATTTAACCAAACCGCCGGCACCGGAAATCCTTTCGTTTGTTTTTATGTTTTCGGCTTTCGCAGATAACTCTGCCATCTTCATTGCGAGGAGCTAATCCCGACTTTCCGATGAAAATTTTGTCATTGCGAGGAGGGAGCGCAGCGACCGACGTGGCAATCTCCCCGCCTACATAAACACCCCCGCTTACATAACACCGTCTTTTCGACCGAAGCGATACACCTCTGCCTCCCCTCCTTGTCATTTCGACCGAAGGCCCGCCGCAGGCGGGCCGAAGCGGAGAAATCTCTCACACGCATAAAAATGTTGTACATCTCGTTGAGGTCAATAGTTAGCCCGCCGATTCATTCGGCGGGTTCTCTCCCATATTTAGCCCTCACCCTTGTGGTGGGAGTTCACTCTTCTATTGCGTTAAGGCCCAATTCATCGGAATTCGCACCATTTAACTTCTTAAACCTCTCCTACCTGTGCCATTACATATAGAATATCTTCGTCATTTCGACTGGAGGCCCGCCACAACCCCTCTTTGTCATTTCGACCGAAGGCCCGCCGCAGGCGG
>CAZGGE010000135.1:0-8000 GCA_964524285.1 uncultured Pirellulales bacterium | reverse complement strand
TTCAGCAAACAAACTCTTGCCATCCCACCAGCTAAACCATTCCGGGTCATGCTCCCAGAAAACATTCTTGAATATGTTCGCGCCCGTCGCCGTTTTTCCGGCTTTGTTGTTATCCAGCAATAGCAAAACGTCATAATCACCGCACCCGAACGGTACGATATAGTCCTCTTGCACTCCGGTGGGCTCGTAATCCAAAGCCTTGTAACCGTCAAACTGTGTAGCAAATTCTTCCCGCAATAGCCCTATCGGGTCCTTATTGGGGTCAATCTTGGTTTTGTTCTTGAATTGCTTTGAGAAGTCCATCTATTTCCTCGAAACATTTTCTTCTGTCAGAAGTTGGAACGTACTTGAATATGATCTGCGTCAAATGCGTTGATACGCTTGTGATCTGCCCCTGAATGTTTATCGTGCTGGACACACTGGAGAGTGTCGGCAAAAACTTGTCAAATATCTTCATGCCGACTTGCATACTATTCCGCTCTAAATTCACGGAATCAACCTTCACCGGCAAATCCGGCCCGTCCTCGAACACCGGACACTTCGCAGTCACTTCTACCTTGTGGTACTGCTTACACCGTGGACAATACACCCTCGGATCCTCTGAGTTGTCCCGTATGGCCACTTCGTACATCTTTGAAAACAACGCAGCGGCACCCAAGCCTACGTCTTTTTTCATCTGGTCCGGGATTCGTACTCCCTGCTCCCGGATCACCCGATCCACACCATTCAAAAAACTGCGAATATGCCATCGCTTGAACTGCTTTGAGTGCTTCGGAACGCCAACCGCCTTTTTGCTTGCCTCGGTAACAGTCATTCCGCTATGCCCGAACTCAGCATTCGACTTGCGCGCTTTCTTGTCCTGTGCCATTTCTCACCCAGACCTTCCATTTTTCATGGTTTTCATAATCCAATCAATGTTCGTTTCCATTATTGAGGTTTTCCGGTCTACACTCCTAACCAATTCCCAAATCTGCTTTCGTTCCTCGACAAGTTCTTTCACCCCTTCGGAAATCACAGAATTATTCGCACCTTGCTCTGTTCTGCATTCAGACATCATTTGCCGTAACTGTGCATGCGTTACCGTGTCAGTTTTGCTTTTCTGCCGTGCAATTCCAAGATTAAATATTACTGTAACGATGCTCAATATTCCAAGCACTACCCCCGGCAGTACCCACCACGGTGTTTTCGCTGCAATCTCCGCCACGTTGTTACCTCTCGATGATTTCACACCTGCGATTCAAATAATATGTATCCGGGTCGTTGCTCACGAGCTCTTTCTCCCCCACGGATTTCCAAGCTACATCAAACACCCCGTTCTCTACCAAATAATCCAGTACCGCGAGTGCTCGCTGCATCCCCAAGTTATGATTATACGGCTCATCGCCAATAGGGCAAGCACCCCCCACCAAATCAAAGCTGCCATCCTTTATCCCCAACAAATCAATAAGCCTCTTGCTGTCCCCGGTCAGTTCATAGCTGTCAAATTCAAACTGGACAACCACATAGTCAATGCCGCTGTTGTCTACCGGAGGCTCCTCTGCAAACTTCATCACCACGGGGTCTTTTTGCTCTACATATTCGGCCTCGTCCACTACTTGCTCTTGCACGTTCTCCGGCGGCTTCTTCACCACTTTTTTCGAGCAGCCGACAAAGCTCACGAGTCCAACAACATTCAATACAAGCGCAATCGTTATCTGTGCCACAACCATCTTTCTCATTTTCGGACCCTCGCTTTCTTTTGCTTTTCGTTGTCACTGATTAACCCGTCTACAAATTTTCCTATCGCCTCAGATAGCACATTCGCAAGCGTGACTATCACGCCTTCCTCGACCTTCTCGCAAGCCTTCTTCCCTATCCTCATTGTGAGGCTTCGGCTTACAAACAGCCCCGCCGCAAACGCCTTTGGCCTGATCCACTTCAGCAGTTTTTCTTTCGGGCAAAACCGCAAAAAAACCGAAACACCCACAATACAGCCCATTACAATTGCCCACGCTTGCAATGTTTCGTTCATTCTGCCCTCCCTTTATTCTCCGTGATACGATCCTTCCGGGACGCCATACCGATCAAACACCGCGTTTCGCCCTTCATCCTCTTCAATCGCCTCCCGACAATGGTCTTCGTCAATCTTGTCCAGGCCCCAAACGAGAAACCGCGCAACCGGCCTGTACCAAGGGATTTCTCCATTGTGCGCCCTTTGAATCTTTCCAAGCCTACTCGAAACCGTTTCATCCTCATCTCCGCCGGCGTGTGCATTCAAAAGCTGGTCCCATGCAAGCGCCACATTCAAAAAGTACCGCGCAACCGGGTGCATTTTCTTGTTCTTGTCCATTATACATTTCCCCTTCTACCAATTTTAACCGGTAGCTTGCCATAAAATTCCATCGCCTTGTCCAACTCGTGCCGAAACGATATTGCATCCGTGCCCTGGATTCCAATACAGCCGCGAGTGCCATTTCCGGCCGTCTTTCCTCCGTCCGGGTGTATCAACAAACTCGTGCGTTTGGCCCCGCCGTCCTTCAACACCCGATACAGCCTGATTTTCCACCCGTTGCCCTCATGTATGTACATCCCGAATTCATCCGTATCAACGCTCGGCTCCACTATCATGTATTCACCGGTTCGCAATGCGTTTTTGAGCTTGCCCTCAGTGTCGATACTCCCGGTACGGCACAGGTAATCATCAATCAACGTGTCGCCGTCCAACAGTCGCAAGTCGCCAAATCCCCTGTCGTTATAGTTGAATTCAAGTCGCATTTTCACTCCTTACTGAAATTGCCTGCTCATTCTCCGCATCGCTTCAGCACGCTTCTCTTCGTCTTCCGGGTTTAATATCGTGGTGCCGTAATTTGGCCCCTTTACATTTTTCATTTTTAGCGCTGCATCTAACGCTTTGGGGAATTCAACGTCTGTATTCCCTCCATAAATTCCCGACCTTATTCCGGCCCTTGTTCCATAACCCGCACCATGCTTTACTGCATCGCTTAGCTCAACTCCAAGTATTTTTGCGGCTGTTACCGCTGCACTTGGCGATTGTAAATATAACCCGGCAAGTGCCCCCAACGGTGCCCCGGCAGCCGCCCCTATCGGCCCGCCGACAGCGGTTCCTATGGCGGCTCCGGTGCCGCTTCCGCTCGCCATTCCAGCCCAAGATTTGACCGTCCTCATATCTGGGGCAATTGGCAACTTGCCCTCTGGTGTTATTTTCAACTGCTTTGCGAGGTATGCATCTTGGGCGATATTTGAGACTCTCTGGTCACCTTCATTTCCAAGTATGTCATCTAAAAATTCAAGCTCTCTCAAGGCGTTTCTTTTTGCCTTACTACCAATGTTTTCAAGGGTGCCCACCGTTCGCTGTACATTGGGGTTGATTCCAACAATATTTTTCCCGAGGGTACTTTGCGAGACCGTTTCCGGTGCATATTTTTTTAACGCAGATTCTATCCTTTTAACACCGTCACCCCCAACCATAAGCAGCTTTGTATCGGCATCAACGTTGCCCCATGTCGCAGCAAATTTATTAAAATCTACGCCATCTGTATCAGAGCCAGCTCTGATAATATCATCCAAATATCCGGCCTTTAGCTCTTTCCATAAGGGCACAAGCTCTTTGTCTTTTGTTGCAAGCTCTTCTATCTTTCTTAATTTGTCAATGCCAATATTTTTAATCTTGCCCATATATTTTGTAGAGTCTTCCCTACCCATGCGCAAAGTTTTTTCAACGGAATTCAACGCATCGCTGACCTCTGCGTATCTTTTATTATTTACAAGCCACATATCGGCAAGAATGTTTCCCTCAGCCCCTTTGCTTCTCAATGTATCTTCGATTAAATTATTAAATTTTTCGCGTACTTCTTTTATTGCCCAATCTGAATCACTTCCGCGCTTAAAAAGAGTTCGCCCGTTTGCGTCCCACGTAACCATCTGATCTGCAAGTCTGCGGGCTCGGAGTAAATCATCGACAGTATTTGCAGATTTTACCCTTTTATATAGGCCATCAAGCATTGCAAACGATTCTTCCGGGATAACCCTGTTTCCAATTTCTGCGACACGCATATCGGGATCATATTTGAATTGAGAAAAAAAAGTATCAATTTCGTTCTGTGCGGCACTGCCGCCCTTCATGCTTATCGCGTTGTCTAATTTCCATTCCCTTGCACCTGATTTGTCAAGAATATTTTCGGACTGCCTCCCAAACCGCGCTCCGGTTTTTTCCTTAACTGATTGCGCCGTTTCTCGCAATCCAGCACCAAAGTCACTCGGGGATATTTCGTTCGGCATGCGACCGCCGGTTATTTCTTTTGTAAGAGCTCCGCTCTTAAGCTGCTCAATTTCTCGAACAACCCTGTCAACGTCTGCCCTTTTTGTTGCAACTGCGTTTTGCAAATCATCTGCCACAGGCAACAAGTCTCCACCGGTTTCTATAGCCGATCTTTTTGCAGCGGCAAATCGTCCTTTGCTTGTCGCTTGTTCTAATGCCTCTGTTGGTACTTCCGTAAACTTAGACACGACATCCCGAGCAAGCCCTTTCCCCTTTTTGATTACTTGTCCAAGCCCATTAAATAATCCCGCAGTGGCGGCACTAATTCCGATCTCCCCCGCGGCCTCCATTGGGTCTATTCTGCCGGTTTGCCCATACTTTTCCATCTGGTGGGCCCCTGCGCTTACAACGCCTTCGGTTGCCCCTAAACCGACAGCACGGCCCAATGTGGCCAATGCCCCCCCGCCACCCGGAACGAGCGGGGCAAGCGGCGCGGTTGCGGTTGTCGCGGGATCTCGCATTACATCACCGGCAAACTGCGCTATATTTCCAAAAAACCCCTCACGTTCTTTCCCTTTGGTTCTCGATACGGCTTCGGGGTACGTTTCCCCCCCCGGTATCATTGCGGGGGCAGAAGCTACCATCCGGCCAAAAAGAGAAAACGCATCTGCCGCCTCGTTTGCAAATTGCCTCCCACCGCCAACTTTTCCGCGCGATTCAGATCCTAGTGGAGAAATAGCCTCGTACAGCGTTGGCCCACCAGCAGGCGGGCTTGTGCCCATGCCCGCTTTAGCCTTCAACTGCAAATATCTCAGGCGTTCTCTTTCTTCCTGTTCACTGGCCATATTTTGACTCCAATAATTGCAGTTCTTCCCACTCTTCGTCTGTCAAGTTACGCGGGCGATCTCCCGCGCCTTCATTTTCCTGTCCATATTTCCAAACGTTATTATCATACAAATTTTGCACCTTTTCTATATCCACATCATAACCCTTTGCGACCGTTCTAGCAAAATTATTCGCATCCATAAAGGCTGTTTCTGCAATTGCGTCTAAAGCCGCAATCATATTTTCTTTCCCAATTGCTCCCTTTCCTGTTGCCTTTTCGAATATTTTCGCATCGTAATCAGACGGTCTCGATCCCTGTATTTGCTTGGTTAAGCTTTGCGAAAGCATCGTGTATAGAGAGCTCAGCTTTTTTAGTTCAGGCGAAATTAACGCCTCGTTCCCGCTTTGCAACGCTCTTACAAATCCACTTAATTTCCCCGGGTCCAAGCCATTAACTTCATTTTTCACGCTTTGGATTAAATTAAAACTCTTATTTGTGTTCTCGATCTTTTCTTTTTCGCTTTGCGTAAATTGTCTGTATAATGGCAAGTCTTTTCGTGCGGATTCTTTTGCAACCATAGCGGCCGCCCCTTGTCCTGCTGCCACTTTTTCGCGTCTCATTTTTTCATCCCAATCAAGCATCTGTCTCTGCATTTCTTTTGCAAGGCCCACATCACCGGCATCAAGCGCATTGCGCACCAAGTCCGCACCGGCCTGGTTTATGCTGCCATACGAGTCTATCCACTGGCGGATGCCTTCCGTACTTGCCTCACGCACCTGGTCACTTCTGCGGTCCTCACCAAGATCCCGCTCCTTCTGTCCATAATCCGCAGCCTTCCCCAGCCCCTCATACGTGCTTTTCACAAGGCTTGGATTCTGCATTGCAAACATTGTTTTACGGTCTGCAAGGGGCGGCTTGCTCGATAGTTCTTTCGTCGTTGTAGGAGCGTAACCCTGTACGTCAATGGGAGTATCCCCCAGCATCTCAAGTGCTCGCTGTCGATGCAACGGGTTGTCAATCATCGTATCCCCACCGCGTATGTCGGAAGTCATTCCCTGCACTTCTTCATACTTCGGGTCAGCCATCGCCCGCTCGTCACGGAGGATGTCGCTGTATTCGCTTTGGGCCTTGGCTCGTTGAGCGGCAAGGCGCTTTTTCTCTTCTGCCGCCATTTCCGCCGCTTCTTCTTCACGTATTTGTTTCGGCGTTAAGCCCCATCGGTCTACCCAGTTCATTGTTGCTCCTTACTTCATCATTCCCAGGCGAAACTTTTTTTCCCAGTCAACATCACTCTGCATGTCCTGTGCTTTCAGCCTTGCGAGCATCTGCTCAAGTGCATAGTTTTTGTCAAACTGTCTTTTGTTCTCATCAAGCTCTTGTCCAGCTTGCCCTCTTTGCCATAGCATGTTTGCCGTTTGGTTAAAGTTTTGGTGTAGCTTGTCGCCTAAATCTACTGCTGTTTCAACTACTTCTTTCGCTGGCATAGTTTCTTTCCTTTACACCATACTCCCGGGTGCCGTTATCGTCCTCTGGTCTTTGTTGTCCAATATGTTCACAAGCCTGTAATTCGTGTCGTTTATACCTGCAATTTTGTCCTCACTTCTTGAGGTCACCTGGTACAGTTTCCCATTTACTTTGACAAGACCTTTGTTTTTGTAAGCATCTTCGTAATTGCTTAATACCGCACGGTCATTGTTCGAGCCCTTGTGAGTTATTTTTTTCAATGCCCCTTTGCCGCTTGGTACTACCGGGTCATTCAAGAGAGCATTGTAAACTTTCTGCCCGTCTTCTGATCCAAAATCGACAGTTTTCCAGTCTACAGTTCCGCTTGAAATTTGCTTTGCCATGTCTACATAAGACTGGTCAATAGTTTTTTGCGTTGGCGTCGGTATGTCTATGCCTTGCTTTGCAGCTTGTTCACGTATATACGTCGCGGCCTGTTCTCCATCCATCAATTGCGCAGTTTCCCATACTTTTCCCCAATCCAATGCATCCGCCTGTTGCTGTAACTGGTCACGCTGCAATTGCAAATCTTCTCGCTGCAAGCCCTCGTTTATAGATTTCCAAAAGCTATCATGCTCATAGTCGCGTTCATTCCAGAATCCTTCGTGTTGCAAATTGCGCTCTAACAACTCTCTTTGCAAATCTCTGTTCGCTTCCGCAATTTCTCTTTGGTCGGTTATTCCCTGCTCTTGCAAATCTATTTTTTGCTGCTCAAGCTGTCTGTCAATATCTCTCCAAAAGCTATCATGCTCATACTCGCGATTTTTCCAGAATCCGTCATGCTCTAATTGTCGTTCAAGCAATTCCCGTTCTTGTGCCAATTCCGCCCATTGAAGTTCCTTATTTGCATCCTCCCACTTATCCTTAAATTCAAGCTCGGTATACTGCATCTGGCTCTGATGCACCCGATCCTGCACCGCCTCGGCACTTTGCCATACACGCTGTGCTGCGTTGTCGTCCAATCCCGCTTGCGTTGCCCATTGCTTGTATTCAAGCTCATTGTCGAACTGCATAGCCTGTTGTGCAAGCTCTTTCTCTTGCATCGACAGCCTGCCGCCCTCTATCTCGCGGTTCAACTGGCGGTCAAGCGAAGATTCGGATACCATAACTGCCCGGTCCTGCGCCTTCTGGCTGGCCTCCCATGTGCGCTGTACGTCGTTCTCTTCAAACCCTGCCAGCAGTGCGTATTTCTCAAATTCCTGCCGGGATTCAAATTGCGTTGCATTCTGTGCAAGCTCTTGCAGCTTAATCTGCCGATCCTCTGCATTCTCAACAGATTGCCATGCCCTGTTTGCCGCGTTGTCGTCCAACCCGGCCTGCGTTGCCCATTGCTTAAACTCAAGCTCACTGCCAAATTGCGAGGCTTGCTGTGCAAGCTCTTTCTCTTGTAAGGTCAAACGCCCACTTTCAACC
>CAZGGE010000134.1:2479-8124 GCA_964524285.1 uncultured Pirellulales bacterium | reverse complement strand
CACTTAGCGTCGGGCTTGTTCTAATTCCTCCACGGCATGACTGCCGCTACCTTCCGTTATTCATTTTCTTCGTAACGGAGAGGGCGGGATTCGAACCCGCGGTACCCTCACGGGCACACCGGTTTTCGAAACCGGCTCCTTAAGCCACTCGGACACCTCTCCTAAAAAGACCTCTATAACTATCGAAGAGAATTATTGCAAGTATATTGCGATCAATACCGCCTTATGCCGCCGCAATATTCATTCAAAATTGGTTGAAACCATAAGCGTATTCACCTAAAATCCCCCGAACTAAATCTTCTAACTTCGAGGTTTCATCATGTACATAATGCCCGCGATTGACCTGGTAGACGGAAAATGTGTCAGATTAATACAGGGACAATACCACCGCCGGATAAACTACGAAGACCAGCCGGTAAGGCAGGCCCAGTCATTCATAAAACAGGGTGCACGCTGGCTGCACATCGTCGACCTTGACGGTGCCAAAATCGGAAAACCAATCAACATCAAGCCAATCTCCGCTATTGCCGCACTCGGCGGCATAAATATCGAAGTCGGTGGCGGAATCAGAATTCGCTCCCATATCAATAAACTCCTCGAAATCGGCATCAATCGCGTCATAATCGGCACAAAAGCAGTTGACGACTTCGACTGGTTCGCAAAAATGTCCCAGGCTTTCCCACGTAAACTCGCTCTCGCAATCGACGCCAGAGGTTCAAATGTCGCAACTCACGGCTGGACCAGGGACCGACACAATGACCTCATCGAATTCGCAACAAAAGCATCGAAGCTCCCCATAGCCGCAATTATCTACACCGACATCACAAGAGACGGAATGCTTTCCGGCCCCAATCTCAAAAGAACAAAACTGTTGGCACAAACCCTTAACATCCCCGTCATCGCCTCCGGTGGTGTGAAAAAAACCGACGATATCCGAAAACTGGCAAAGACAAATGTCGACGCCGTAATAATCGGAAGGGCACTATACGAAAAAAATGTAAATCTCGAAGACGCAATCAGCACCGCCGAAGAATATACAAAAATACAAAATCAACAATGAGAATACCACTGCGACAAAAAAAACCTCTTGTTACGGGCTTGTTATGCTGAACATTAAACTAAATACTTTCGAAATCGGCGTTTTTGTAGTTTATATCCTCGCCGTCATAGCGGTCGGATTTTACTCCGGACGAAAAGGAAAAAGCAGCACCTCGCATTTCTTCCTCGCCGGTAGGAAACTACCCTGGTTTGTAATAGGCTTCTCGCTCATCGCATCCAGCATCAGCACAGAGCAGTTTCTCGGTGAGGTTGGCTTTGCATACGACCACGGCCTCGCCGTTGCTAACTGGGAATGGCTCGTCTGGCCCGCTCAGGGAATACTACTCTTCTTCTTCCTCCCAATTTATCTAAAAAGCAGAATCTATACCGTTCCAGAATACCTCGGAAGGAGATTCGGTGAGTTGTCCGCAACTGCTTTCGCTACGGTTTGCATCGTTATGTACCTCGTCGTGAACCTGCCAATGGTACTCTACTCGGGCGGTTATCTGCTTGAGCAAATCTTCGGTATTCACTGGTTCATAGCGGTTGTTATTCTAATCGTCGCCGCCGGCTCTTACACTATCTTCGGCGGACTCAGCGCCGTCGCATGGGTCGACCTCTTCAACGGTATCCTGCTCATTGCGGGAGGATTCTTCGTCTTCGTTCTCGGAGTTAAGGAAGTAGGACTCAGCCAAATCATTGGCCCGCCGGAAAGTGATAGGGCACACTTATTGCTGCCCGCCACCAACGAACACCTGCCCTGGACCGGTATGCTCGCTCTCGCACTTGTTACAAACGTCTTCTACTACTCCACAAACCAGTTCATAACTCAGAGATGCCTCGGTGCTCGTACACAATGGGACGGAAAAATGGGTATCGTCGCCGCTGGGTTACTTGCTATACCACTCGCTCTCAGCGTTGCCTGGCCGGGGATGATAGCGCACGCAATGAACGACAGCCTGCCAGACGGAGACCTGGCATATCCCTTTCTAATAAAAAATCTTGTGCCTGTCGGCTTCCGAGGCCTCGTCTTCGCCGCGCTCGTCGGTGCCATAATGTCAACCATAGACTCACTCGTGAACTCCACATCCTCCCTGCTTACAATGGATGTATTCAGAAAGTACATAAAAAAAGATGCCACCGACAGGCAATTGGTTAAGTTTGCTCAAATTATCGGCTTTGCCATACTCGCATTCGCAGCGGCGTGGACTATAATGGTTAAACAATTCGGGGGTATCTTCGATTACGTCCAGCAGTGCTGGGCGCTAATGATGGCACCATGCGCCGCCGTATTTCTGCTGGCTATCTTCTGGAAAAGAGCAACAAACGCCGCCGCCGTTGCCACTCTCGCACTCGCAATTCCTATGCTGGCACTCGTGTTCGTTAGAGAATTTCTACCACAAACCGTCGGTCCAATCGCCGACATAAATATATTCAATCTCGGCGGACTCGTCTTCTTATTCTCTGTCATTTTCATGGTGGTCGTCAGCCTCGCAACAAAACCCGTTGCTCCACAAAAACTAAAAGCCACAATATGGAAACAAGAAATGTTAAGACTCCCCGAAAACGAAAAAAAGAAAGGTTATCCGTGGTGGCAATGGATTGGGTTCTGGTTTACTATTGTAGGTGTGCTTTTCTTAATCATTTACATAATTCTCGCATAAAATTGTAAAAGCAAATTTTACAAAAAAAGGAGGCTCTAAAATGCTCGCAGGACCCGGAGCTTTTTGGCTCGGCGAAGATGAAATAAAACAAGTTACCGAAGTAATCGAAACAGGACATCTGTTCAGATACGGAAGCATGGATGACGAAAATTTCAAACACAAGGTCTATACCCTCGAAAAAGAATTCGCAAAATACTGCGGCGTCGAATATGCTCTCGTAAACAATTCAGGAACGGCTTCTCTTCTTATCTGTCTGCTCGCACTCGGAATAGAGCCTGGAGATGAAGTAATTGTCCCCGCATACACCTTTGTCGCAACATACACTTCGACAATCTTCGCTCACGCCGTGCCCGTACTTACCGAAATTGATGACAGCCTCACAATAGACCCAAACGGCATCGAAGCACGAATAACAAAAAAAACAAAAGCCATCATGCCGGTCCACATGCTCGGCAACCCCTGTAACATGGATGCCGTCATGGATATTGCTGAAAAGCACGGACTGCCCGTCATCGAGGACGCATGCCAGGCCGGAGGGGCCTCATACAAAAAACGCAAAGTCGGCTCCATCGGAAAAATGGCCGCTTTCTCACTTAACATCTTCAAAACCATTACCGCTGGTGACGGCGGAGTTATCACCACCGACGATAAGGAGCTTTACGAACGGGCCTTCGGAATACACGACCAGGGACACAGCCCAAACCGTATGGCCGTCGAAGTAGGCAGACGAAACATACTCGGCCTGAACTTCCGCGTCAGCGAACTCATAGGCGCAGTCGCTCTCGCACAGCTTAGAAAAATTGACCCCATTATCAAAACCCTTCGTGAAAAGAAAAACAAACTTAAACAAATGATTGCGGACATCCCCGGCATCAAATTCCGAAAACTGAATGACAAACAAGGCGAATGTGGAACACTATGCACCATCATCTTCGATTCCGCCGATAAAGCCGCAAAAGTCGCCGAAAAACTAAATACCACAACCGTCGACCACAGCGGCTGGCACGTCTATGCAAACATGGAGCACGTCAATCGACACCTTCAAAAAATCGGTCAGCCTCACGGAAAAGGAGCATATCCAAGAACCGATGACATCCTCAGCCGCTCAATCAATATAAGCGTAGGCGTGGTAGACCCCGGACTCGGCTCCGCTTTCGGAATAAATATCAACTCCACAGACTCACAAATCGAGACCGTCGCCGAAAAAATAAAAAATGCCTGTGCAAGCTTATAATATCTCAAAAGCCCGCTTGTTTGCTTTTATTGTGAAAGTATAGAAGTGCCGTAAGAACTTCAGCATATAATATAAGCCGTTATCACAGGAGATTGACATCGCTTGCATCGAAGCATTTATATTTGACCTTGACGGAACACTCATGGACTCGGAAATCCTTTACGTGGAGGCCCTGCAGCATTTGCTCAAGGAAAAAAATCTGCAAATCTCCACCGCCGATGCAATCAGAATTGTATACGGAAAATCATTCCCCTCGGTATATGAGCAGGTAAAACGCAGATTCCCCAACGTCTTCGCAACAATGGAATCAATGGAGAAACCTCTGCGTAGCCATTTTCTTAATATAAGAGGCACGCGAGATGTTCGCATCGAAAGCTCAATCGAACTGCTGAAAAAACTCAGCACAAATTACCCCGTCTGCATAGTGTCCGGCAACACCAGACACGACGTCGAACTCGCCGTCGACCAGATGGATATACGCTCGAACATTCAATTTTCAATAAGCTGTGAGGATTATTCGCACACCAAGCCGCACCCCCAATGTTTCATCCTGGCCGCAAAAAAACTAAAACTCCCTCCGCACCGATGCATGGTCTTCGAGGACGCCGCCGCCGGCATACAGGCTGCAAAAAACGCCGGTATGTTCTGCATCGCCTTACAAAGAAAAAACACACCACAACAGGATACCTCAAACGCCGACGAAGTCCTTGACGACCTCTCTGAATTCGATATAAAAAAGTGGAGCCGGGCAGTTTAATTCCTTTCTGTTTACCTCCCGGACGAAAAAATGCCATGATAACAACAATATCCAACCCGCTGGCGGCTATTTCATGGTCGATGAACACCGTCGATATTACGGTGGTGGTAATATACTTTTGCATCCTTGCAGGCGTCGGTTTTTACAAAGGCATCGGTAAACGCGAAAGCTCCGGACAATACTTCTTCTCACGCGGCACTCTGCCGTTCTGGGCTATCGGCATGGCATACGTCGCCGCAGGTATGAACACCGAACAGCTCGTAGGACAAAACGGAATGGGTTATACCGTCGGCCTGCCAATGGTCAACTGGTATTACACCATCATCATCGTAGTGTACTCCGCCCTCATCTTCTTTTTCTTCCCCATATACATACGCAACAACATCAGAACCATGCCCGAATATCTCGGCAGAAGATTCGACGCTAAAAGTGAAAACGTCTTCAACATCCTCCTGCTCGCCAGCTACATCTTTTTAAATCTCGCCGTCGTATTTTACGGAGGCGCAAAAGTCCTACAGGTAGTTTTTGGATGGAAACTCGTCGGCTGGCTCGCTGTACTCGCCGTCGTCGCTGGTATATACACCATGTACGGCGGTATGTCTTCAATGGTCTACGCCGCCGCAGTGCAATTCGTTCTAATCTTCGCCGCAGGACTCGTACTTTTCGTACTCGGTTATATCAAATTGACCAACGGCTGGGCCGACGTCGTCGAACATGCTCCAGGCGGCTTCCACCTCTTCCAGCCAACAGACTACGACGTTATTCCCTGGCACGCTATTCCACTAACACTCTTCGGCCTACACCTGTTCTACTCCTGCATGAACCAGGCACTCGTACAAAGAGGTTTCGGGGCGAAAACCGAGTGGGACGTTCGGATGGCTGTAATATTCTCCGGTTTCTTCGTCTTCCTTCGACCATTTATTGAAATCTTCCCCGGTATGATTGCACGCGC
>CAZGGE010000134.1:0-2469 GCA_964524285.1 uncultured Pirellulales bacterium | reverse complement strand
CCGGCCACACCGAATTCGAACTCGGTGACCGCTCTCCGGACGCCGTCTTCCCTATGCTCATAAACCAGCTCATTCCCGCAGGATTCAAAGGACTTGTTCTCGTAGGAATTCTATCCTCTGTCATGTCCACAATCTCAGCATTCCTCAACTCCATCTCCACGCTATTCACCTTCGGTATTTACAAAAAATGGATGCGAAAAGACGCAAAAGACAAAGAACTCGTCGCCGTCGGAACCATCGCAACACTCGCACTCATGGCCTTCGGCGTACTTTATTCAAGACACATCGGTGAAATGGGAGGTATCTTCAAATACTTCCAGGCAGGGGCCGCTTATCTCGCCGTACCCGTCGCAACCGTCTTTCTCTTCGGTATCTTCTGGAAGCGAAGCACTCCCGCCGCCGCCATTACCATCCTGATTGTAGGAATACCAATGGGCTTCGTCGTCTCCGTAATGCTCGGTGGAGTAAACCTCACTCCCGCTTTGTCCTGGATACAAGCACACGTACCTTTCAACACCTCACAAACAATCCGGTGGCTGCAAGCCCAACTCCCCATATTACCGCAAAACATTGTCAATAAATACAGCCTCGACAATTTCTTCATCGGTGCCGGTATCACCCAGGTGTTTTGTATGGCCCTCATGTTCGTAATAACTCTCTTCACCAAACCACGAAAAACCGAAGAAATCGCCCCACTCCTCTGGTCAAAAGAAAAACTCCGCCTTCCAAAAGGTGAAACCCGCAAAGTATGGTATAAATCGGTGCAATTCTGGTGGATATTGTTCGTCGTGTTTTATGTTATCGTAATAATTTATCTCCGGTGAGACCGGATTAAGTTATGACTTTCAGAAATGTAGCAATAAAGGAGCTTAAAATATGAATGTCCTCTTCGTAGGTGCACATCCCGACGACATAGAAACCTTCGCCGGCGGCACCGCCGCAAAATACGCCCAACAGGACCACAATCTCTTCTTCTGCGTAGCAACAAATGGCTGCGTCGGTTCCTCAACACACACCCGCGAAGAAATCGCCGACATCAGACAACAGGAAGCAAAAAACGCAGCCGCCCTCGTAAACGCCCAGCTAATCTGGCTCGACTTCGAAGACGAGTTCCTCATCGATTCAAAACAAACTCGACTAAAATTCATCGACGCCTTCCGAATCGCAAGACCGGACGTCGTATTCTGTCACTGGCTCCAGGATTACAACCCCGACCACTCCACTTCCGGAAAAATCGTCGACGACTGCATCTCAATGGCAAAAATCCCGCTCATCAAAACCGACCACCAGCCCGTCGACAAAATCCCACCTGTGTACTTCATCGACACCATCGCAGGAGTAAACTTCGTGCCGGAAGTTTACGTCGATATCACCTCCACATTCGAAACAAAAATCCGGATGGTAAAACAGCACAAAAGCCAGACCGCATGGATGACGGACCTCTTCGGCTGCGACCTCGAAACATTCCTCGACATCCCCGCAAAGTTCAGAGGACTACAGGCCGGGTGCAAAATGGCAGAGGCTTTCAGACCATCATACCGATGGGCAAGAATGCTCACAAAACACTACCTGCCACATTAACCCCCCCCAAGCCCGTTAAAACATCACCGCTCGAACCTCGTATTCACCAGCGGCGATACTATTATACGCACCGGCCCAAGTAAACCCGATTCAAGAAGTTCAGAATCCTTATCGAATTTCTTGACATTGGTATGCGTAAACCCCTCACCCGCAGGCAAAAAAAAGTCTCCTGTTATCCGGTTCGGCCACAAATTCGTAACACGTACCTCCAGCATATTCCTGCCCGGCCGTATCACTTCACTAACCCTCACAACATAAGGCGGCTTCCAAAACGTCCCCAACTCCACTCCGTTAACCCGCACCTCCGCAACCTCCGCAACCGCTCCCAAATCTATCCAAACATCCCTCGCACGCTTATAGTTCAACGATGGCACCAGAAACCTCCGCCTGTAACACGCCGTACCCGAAAAATACCTGATTGCCTCCTTCGGATGTTCAGGCCACGATATAAGCTCCTCAAATTCAACCCAACGCGGCTCAACACCCCAACCCTCCGGAAAGCAAACCTGCCACGGACCGAACATCTCAACTACCCTCGGAACACGACGCACGTCCGCCCGCGCAACCCTTCCGTCCGCCGTTTGTAGCTTGTATTTACCATTTTCCCACACTCGCAGCTTCAACATGTCCCCCTCCCTGTAAACAATATCCACCGGCCCGAACTCACTCACTTCCGACCCGAACCGGGGCAAAATCTGCTCACCGTCTTTTTCCACACTCACCACCCGCTCCTCATCCCCTTCACCACGGAATACCACAAATACCGAACCGTAAGGCTCCAGCCTCAAAGGCACCCATGTCCGCCCCTCCGAAAAACCATACACCATTTGCTTCTCTAATTTACCCCTATCCGGATACCAAAATTCCGGTTGCTTCCCCTCCACACGG
>CAZGGE010000133.1:0-8156 GCA_964524285.1 uncultured Pirellulales bacterium | reverse complement strand
CTCTATAATCTACTGTACTAAATTGGGCGGGTGTCCCAATTCGGAACTCAGGAAAAAACTTGTTGCAAACCATATTAAACAGGCCCGGCAGCCGGTCCGGGCCTTGATTTTTATTATCTGACATTCAATAACTCACACCCACCTGTAATCTTAACAACTTTCTATTCACGCACTTTTTTTATTCAAGTCCAGAATCTTTTTACATCGCGGACAGCGCACTTTATCGCGATTATAATCCGGCGGCACCTTCAGCTTCAAGCCGCAAACACAAGTCAAAAAAGCAAATCCGTTCACTCTACGCATAATGTCCCCCACCTGACGTAATTGATTTTCTACCCCCTGCTCCTTACCTTCAGACGAAGGTTTGCGCGAACTCACTTTTTCATCGGTCATCGCAGCCCGGGGAACTATATTCTTTCTCTGCGTTGTCGTCGCATACGCCTGTGAATAATCCCTGTAAGAAACACCGCTGCCCATGCTCCGCAATATACGAACACGCTCGGAAATTGGAGGGTGTGTGCGAGTCAAATCCGATAGCTTCATCCCCTTGCGTTTTTTGAATGGATTCGCAATAAACATCGGCGCGTTGACTTTGTTTGCCGTCGCCAACTGAGGGGAACGGTCATTCGATATTTTCTCCAGCGCGCTCGCAAGCCCCTCCGGATACCTTGTTAGTCTTGATGCTCCTGCGTCGGCAAGATATTCACGTTTTCTGGATATTGCGAAATAAAGTATATATGCCATTATAGGAGCAAGAATTGCGGCTATTACAGCTACTACCAGCAGGATAAGCTGTGCCTGACCGCCTCCGCGACCGCCCCCTGAAAACCGCCGCCGGCGACCCATCATAGAACCGTAAAACATGCCCCGCAAAAATACCTGAGAAAGAAGAATTATTGCACCCAGCATAATCCCGGCCAGTGTAACAAACAGTATATCGCGATGAAGAATATGACTCATTTCATGAGCCACGACGCCCTGAAGCTCATCCCGATTAAGCCTTGCCAGAAGTCCTGCGGTTACTGCTATCGACGCTGTTTTGGGACTCCGGCCTGTGGCAAACGCATTCGGTGCCGGGTCATTGATAATGTATATCTTTGGCATCGCCGGAAGACCTGATGCAATTTTCATCTCCTCAACAATGTTAAAAAGCTGCGGATGAACGTCATGCGTAACACGCTTGGCCCCGCTCGCCGCAAGGAGCATCTGGTCACCCGCAGACAGGCTCATAACAGAAAGAATCCCCCAGACCACAGCCGCAATACCCAGGCCAATAAGGCCGGCCCCGGGTCCAAAAAATCCCATTCCTATAAAATAACCCAGCAAAAGCAGAACCGTCCCCATCATTAACATCAGAACTATCGAACTTCGCTTATTTGCCCGTATCAGTTGCCACATAAAAATCCGCCGTTCTGCCAAAAAAGTTTAAAATTAAACTATCCCTACTTATTAAACGACACAACCATCATTTCTGTTCGCTTTTTGCTTGCTTCAATCCCCCCAAAAGTTCTGGTCTTATCTGCGTCCGGATACGAAATTTTCACCGTATATTTACCCTCCGCAAAAACTTTGGGCCGGAATATCCGCCCTTTTATCCGCAGCGTATATACAATTTCCCCGTTCGACTCATCGATTATCTGTACCACAGGCTCCTCTTGCCCTTTGATGTACATCATCGGCAGATAAGCTTTATCCTCGCGGCCGTAGTTTTCGCTTTGTTGTATCACCATCGGCCAGCCGGGATACTGCCCGCACGGAGCCGGATTTCTCGGGTCGGAATATCGCGGCCAGCATTCCACGCAAATCGTTCGCTTATCCTTGTTGAATCTAACGATTCCATAACCCGTCGCCCGGTCATACAACCTCGCCGGTTCTTTATCACTCACCACCGGATTAGAAACCGCATGAACAGTAACAAAATTCCCAAAACCATCCCTGAATTGACCGGTATATCGCGGCGAGCCGGGCAGACGATTAGCTCCCGCCTCCGAAGGAAACCACCGACGTGGCCATACATTGGCAACCGCCGGTACACAAAAAGCAAAACCCGCATCACCCCACGTATCGACCCCGTAATGTGTAACACTTCCGAGATGCTGGTCGCCGGCGATATGAAATGCAAAACACTTGCGAATAATTCGAAGCGCGCGGTTACGCCCACCCGGAGGCCAACCATTGGTATCGGCATCCGCTTTTGGTCGTTCGTTAGCAGGATATTCGCCAGGTTCCGGTATGCCCAGTTTTGCCAGAATCAAACTCGTTTTTGCATAAGCCGGAAATGTTGATACAGAAGATAATATTGTTTGCGAAATCACCGCTTTCATTTTCGCACCCCCGCTCCAGTCCGACGCCCAATCATTCAAAAAATCAAGTTGACGCTTACCCAGAAGCTTCGCACCTTCAACATCAGATTCTTTAGCTGGATCAAAATCCGGATTCAGGAACCAGCCGTTACTAACTCCCGCCTCCGGCAGTAAAACCGAAGGCGCAGACTTGAACTTACGGTCCTCTATGACAGCAAAGCTAATCCCGCCGTAATTCACAGCACAATAATAAACTTCTATTCCCTGTTCAACCGGCCTCGCATCGTAAGGCTCCGGCAAATGACTTGTTTGAGTCCGCTGAACCATGTTGACCCATTCTGCGGGCATCATATAACCACCCTTGTCCTGCCATTTTTTACCAAATCCTTTTGCTTTCCTGCCACCTGCACCCCACAAATTACCGTGATATACGTCATGGTCGTCCGGCAAACAAATCGTCGGCCTGTCCCGCATCAATTCACCGAAAGACCAGCCAACAAGATACCATTTACGAAGATAGTCAAGACAAGCCTTGTCCGTAGGTTCTCGCTGAAAACCGTACCCGCCCACACGCTCGTAAATCTGGTCTCCTGTAAAAACAAGCATATCGGGATTATGCCATTTTAGATGAGCTACTATATCATTATTGGGAAATCCAAGGTCGTTATTTCCTGTAAACGCCGCAACGCTTACGATGTCCCTGTCCAGCGGCTCCCGCCGAACCGTACCTTCGTAATAACATAATCGCTCCTTATCAATACCCACCTTCAGTTTGTAAACCAGACGATAATGTATATCTTTTTGGCTTTGCCAGTCTGTTACCCGAAAACTCGCCGTCCGCGACAATTCATCGATTTGTGATTCACCGACCTTCTTCCAGCTTCCTCCCTGACTTTCCTTAATCTCAAGCTTAACTACCTTGCTGTCACCCGTCCCCAAAGGTGGCATTTGAGCCGTCATATTCAGCACCCCTCTGCTGAGTGTGTGCTGGGCGAACAAAATCGGTCCGAACTCTCTTTCTGGGCTCAGCTCGATTTTATTGCCCGAAATCACCAAATCATCAAACCAGCAACGAAATTCTCGGCTTTTCTTATTTTGATGACATACCAAAGCCACATTTCCACAAATTTTCGCTGTGTCGACAATCTTGTTCTTTTCACAAAGCTTCTTGCCATTTTCAGCATCGTAAGCTGAAAGGGTTAACTCATATTCTTCATTTTTCTGCTTTCCTCGCAAAACCAGTAAAACTTCGCCCAGCCTGTTTCCAAATAACTTTCGATAGCTCATATCGCCAATGAAAAGGCTGCCACTGGCTGTAATCCCTGCGTCAATTCCCTTTCCGTAAATAGCGTATCGACGATAATCACCCCATTCCGTCCTTGCACCTAACCGGAATCCTGCCCATTGATTAGCGGTGCCGCCGGCCCTGTCAATCTGACCTAAACGAACACTCATTTCCAGATTACCCGTTCTCTCCGCTACCCGACAGGTCAACAAATGAACATTCCTGTCCGATCCCCCATGTACACACTCCAGCCGTCCGTTACAAATCCGCCAATCCTGTAGCCTGTTGGACCAGTAGTCCGGCCCCACCCACACTCGCTCGACATTTACAGGCCAGCAACTCTTAAAAACCTTTCCTTTCGACAAGTTATTATTTGCACCGGCACACGCACATCCGAGTTGCACTATAAGTACCACCGGCACAGAACTCAAAGCCGCCCATACAACCATTTTTCGCAACACAATTTACTCCAACAGCTCAGGAACTAAAACTGACTTTCGGGGCCTCACGTTCCGCAGCAGTTGATACCTCGAAAAAGTCTCGCTTATTAAAACCAAAGGAGCCGGCGATAATATTCGTTGGAAAAACCTCCGTCTTCGTATTGAAGAAAAGAACCTGGTCATTGTAGTTCTGACGAGCAAACGCTATCCTGTTTTCCGTACTCGTAAGCTCTTCCTGCACCGAAAGAAAATTCTGGTTTGCCTTCAAATCCGGATAGTTCTCCACCACAAGCATGAATTTGCTCAAAGCCTCGCCCAGCTCACCTTCCGCCTTTGATGCCTCGGATACATTGCGGGCACCCATCGCCTTGCTCCGAGCTTCTGTAATCGCTTCGAACGTCTCACGCTCGTGCTTCATGTAACCCTTCGCCGTCTCCACAAGGTTCGGTATCAAGTCATGTCGCCGCTTAAGCTGTACGTCAATCTGCGACCATGCATTATCAACCTGATTGCGAAGCCTCACCAGCCTGTTGTATGCCAGAATCACAAAAAGCACCAAGACAGCTATAATAACAACCAGCAAGATTACAACACCCATCGTACCCATAGTTATTTCTCCTAATAAACCCCGAACAAACAAAAAAACGCCGAATTTACCACGCAAAAACTGATATTCTATTACATCTTAAACCCGCAGATTTGATGGTTTATAACCAATTCTGCGAAGTTTGAAAAGTTTTTTTGAACCAATAATCGTTGGTCTTTCGCTGATAAGCCCGGAATTTGTTCCAAATATGCGGAAAATTTTTGCTTGACATCAGCATATTTTATGGAAAAAATTATAAACGATTGAAAATTGGCCGGTGCTAATTCTTTATCTTAGTTCGCGGGCGGCAATATAATATATATCGCGTTTTTTGCAAAATAACGGAAATATTGGAATTTTCAGCACTTTTTGGAGGAGTTGATTATGATTGACAAGAAACTATTGTTGGTAGTTGTGTGCGCGGTGGCCTTTTTACTAACACAGACGGTTTTTGCCACGCAGGTAACTGTAAACGGTAATATGGTATTCTTGGACACCTATGAGGCTGATTCGGTTGGCTCGGGACCGACGCCCGCCGATATCGGAGCATGGGGCTGGACAGGAGGTGAAGTACAAAACTATGACCCTTACGAAGGAGTACAACATCTCGAGATAAAGAACGAAACTGGTCCCGCAGGGCCCTACGCTGGGACAACCTCGGACGGTGATGTGGTTCATTTCACCACAATGATTAAGTTGCCCGACACGTTTAGTACCTGGTGGGACTGGCAATTTCATGGTACTAATAAAGCCGAAGATGTTCGTCTCTGGAATATCTGTTTAGCAACAGGTAACCTGAACACCGGCGAGGTCTACGAAGCCGGAAGAATTCTCTACCAGGACGAGAATCTCGACTGGACCGCTTCCAACACATATCTGACGCCCGGCAAGTGGGACCGCTTGGACGTCGAGTATGTCAACGGTTCCGACACCATGACCCTCCAGGTCAATGGCGGGACGATTGACACCATCAGCACAAGAGGCGGCGCTATGGCCAACCTTTCCTACTACAGGTATGTCGGCAATGCCGACTCCAGGCCCAACGCTACTCTCTGGGATGCCGTTCCGGAACCGGCAACTGTCGCACTCCTGGGACTCGGATCTCTCGCATTGATTCGAAGAAGAAAATCGGCCTGAGTTTCTACTGAAGGCTCTAAAGGTTTGTAAACGTAATATAAGCGGGGTCTGTATTACTACGGTATTGCAGACCCCTTTTTTCATCAATATATTACGGAGGTTCTGATTTATGAGCGGGCGAATAACAATCATTCTATATGTCCTTGCTGTATTGTTTGTTTGCACCAATGAAACAACGTTCGCTTCTCAGGTAACGGTGAACGGAAATGTGGTATTCCTCGACACCTACGAGACCGATACGGTTGGTTCGGGACCGGCGCCCGCTGACATTGGCCAATGGGGCTGGACCGGCGGCACAGTACAGGACTATGACGCTTGTGAAGGCGCCAAACATCTCGAAATCAAAAATGAAACCAACCCCGCCGGGCCATACGCAGGCCCTACTTCCCAGGGCGACGTCGTACACTTCACCACAATGATAAAACTGCCCGATCAATTCAGCACTTGGTGGGACTGGCAGTTCCACGCAACAAATGCAGCAGAAGACGTACGCCTCTGGAACTTGTGCTTCGCAACCGGCGACTTCGACACAGGCCAGGTCTACGAAGCCGGAAGAATTCTCTATCAGGACGAAAACCTCGAATGGACCGAATCCAACACCCGCCTCACACCCGGCCAGTGGGACCGTCTGGATATCGAATATGTCAACGGTTCCGATACGATGACCCTCCAGGTCAACGGTGGTCCCGTCGAGACCATTAGCACACGCGGTGGTTCAGTTTGCAACCTTGCCTACTACAAGTATGTCGGCAATGCTGATTCCAGACCCAACGTCACCCTGTGGGACGCACCTGAGTACGGCAAAGCCTCAACGCCACACCCCGCCGACGGAAATGAAGCTCCTTCCCTCAATGTCATCCTTCATTGGACACCCGGTCTTTATGCGGCTGACGTAAACGGCCACGAAATATATCTCGGCACAGACTATGACGCTGTAGACCAGGCTGATAATACGGATACAACCGGAATTTACAGAGGCGCACAAAACAGAGATGCAAATAGTTACGGCCTAATTTTTCTTGAAGCCGGACGCCAATATTTCTGGCGTATCGATGAGGTCAATGACTCACATCCAGACCATCTGTGGAAAGGCAAAATATGGTCCTTTTCCACAATGGCGGGTCGGGCCGGCAATCCCTATCCCAAAGACGGAGAATTGTTCGCAAAACGGAACACCGTTCTACACTGGTCCCCCGGAGCCTGGGCAGCCTCTCATCGTGTCTATCTCGGAACAAGTTTTGATGATGTCAACAACAGAGAAACCTCAGTGTACCTTGGCCGGGTCGACACCAACAGCCTCGACCCCAACGGTCTGCAATTATGGCAGAACTATTATTGGGCCATTGACGCTGTTAACGAACCCAATGTTTACCAAGGACATATTTGGTCCTTCAGTACTAAACATGACATGAACCAGCTTGGCCGCCTCGTCGGTCCCTGGCAGCTTTTCGTCGATGACTACCTCGTGGCCGAAAAGTCAAACGTTCAACGAACATACCACGAGTTCAATAAATACTCCGGCAATCCCGTTATGGTAGCGGATAAACCCTGGGAACCCGTACCCCTCCTCGGCGCAGGAACCACCCTGCCCCAGGTAGACGGCAGCGGTTATCGTATGTGGTACGGGAGTATCGCAAGCCTTTTGGGCGGCGTCAGATACCTCTATGCAACAAGCGAAGATGGAATCAACTGGTTCAAGCCAAATATCGGAATCGTGGAATTCGAAGGTTCCACCAACAATAATATCTACATAGACAGGCCCCTCGACAGTGGATGCATAAATGTAATTCATACCCCGTGGGAAGACGACCCGGGCAAGGAATATAAACACATAAATTATGACTATGGCAGATCAGATCCCAACTATCCTATCAGTGGATATTACGGTGCATATTCTCCCGATGGCCTGCACTGGACAGATGTGCCCGATTATCCTGTTCTCCCAGGTCCGGGTGATGTAGGTGTCTTCTCATGGGACCCGCATACCAGGCGCTATATCGGCTACCCTAAGAAATTCGCCAATATTCGCGGTTACAGACGCCGCTGCGTAGGCTTTTCCGCTACTGAAAACTTCGAAAGCTGGCCCCCCTACCAGCTCATCCTTACCCCGGACGAATACGATGACCGATGGGTTACCGGCGGAGACCAGCACACCGATTTGTACGGCCTCAACGGATTTGCTTACGAGTCCATGTACATCGGATTCCTCTGGATTTTCAGAATTACTGACGGAGTTAACGACGGCCCGATTTTCGTAGAACTGGTAAGCAGCCGAGATGGAATAAACTGGTTGCGGGAGGAACCGCCAAGGCCGCCCATTTTACCCCTTGGCCCCGACGGCAGTTGGGATGACGGAATGAATACCATAAGCGTAAAGCCAATCGTTGAAGGCGATAAAATGAAAA